>NZ_NOXG01000005.1:0-154407 GCF_003207955.1 Novacetimonas pomaceti | reverse complement strand
CAACGAGATGTCGATCGCCCCGCCCGTGGGCGCGATGTCGAGCTACCTTTCGCGGCTGATGTCCTCGCGCAAGTTCCTCAGCCTGCGCGACCTCGCCGCGAAGATGGCAAAGCGCCTGCCCGACCGGCTGGAGCGTACGGCGAAGAAGGCCGACGAATACGCGCGCGGCATCATCACCGGCGGCACCCTGTTCGAGGAGCTGGGCTTCTACTATGTCGGCCCCGTCGACGGGCATGACATGACGCAGCTGGTGCAGATCCTGCGCAACCTGCGCGATGCCGACGACCTTGGCCCCGTGCTGCTGCATGTCATCACGGAAAAGGGACGCGGCTATACCCCGGCCGAGTCGGCTGGCGACAAGTACCATGCCGTCTCCAAGTTCAACGTCGTCACGGGCGAGCAGAAGAAGGGGCCGGCCGGGCCGCCGTCCTATACATCCGTCTTCTCGCGCGAACTGCTGCGCCAGGCGGAGGCGGACGACCGCATCGTCGCGATCACGGCGGCGATGCCCTCGGGCACGGGGCTGGATAAGTTCGCCAAGGCGTTCCCCGACCGCTTCTTCGATGTCGGCATCGCCGAACAGCACGCCGTGACGTTCGCGGCCGGCCTTGCGACGGAGGGGATGCGCCCGTTCTGCGCGATCTATTCCACCTTCCTGCAGCGCGCCTATGACCAGGTGATGCATGACGTGGTGCTGCAGAACCTGCCGGTGCGCTTCGCCATCGACCGCGCGGGGCTGGTCGGCGCGGACGGCGCGACGCATGCGGGGGCGTTCGACCTGAACTATCTCGGCTGCCTGCCGGGCATCACCATCATGGCGCCCAGCAACGAGCTGGAACTGCTGAACATGACCACGACGGCGGCGGCGTTTGACGAGGGGCCGATCGCCCTGCGTTACCCGCGCGGCGGCGGCATTGGCATCGACCTGCCGGCGGCGGGCCAGGTGCTGGAGATCGGGCGCGGGCGCATCGTGCGCGAAATGGCGCGCCAGTCGGGGCCGGAACGCGGGGGGATCGCGATCCTGTCGCTGGGTCCGCGCCTGGCGGAGGCGCTGAAGGCGGCCGACATGCTGGCGGCGCAGGGGCTGGCGCCGACGGTGGCCGACGCGCGCTTTGCCAAGCCGCTGGACACCGCGCTGATCGAGCAGCTGGCGCGCAACCATGCCGTGCTGATCACCATCGAGGAGGGCGCGCCCGGCGGGTTCGGCGCCTTCGTCATGATGCACCTTGCGAAAACCGGCCTGCTGGACCGCGTGCGCTTCCGCCCCATGGCCCTGCCCGACCGCTTCATCGACCACAACACCCAGACCGCACAGTATCATGAGGCAGGCCTCGACGCGCAGGCGATCGTGGACACGGCGCTGGGCGCGCTGGGGCGTTCCCCGTCGCAGCAGATGGCCTGATCCGGAAAAACGGCAGTGGCAAAGCGGCGCGTGGACCAGATGCTGGTCGATCGGGGACTTGTCGAGACGCGGACGCGTGCGCAGGCGCTGATAATGGCCGGTCTGGTATTCGCGCCCAACCGCCGTATCGACAAGCCGGGCGAACAGCTGCCTGAGGATGTGCCGCTGACCCTCAAGGGGCAGGACCACCCGTGGGTTTCGCGTGGGGGGATCAAGCTGGCGCACGGGCTGGAACATTTCGGTTTCTCGACCGAAGGCCTGACCTGCCTTGATGTCGGCGCGTCCACGGGCGGTTTTACCGATGTCCTGCTGCATAATGGCGCGGCGAAGGTTTACGCCGTCGATGTGGGACATGGGCAGATCGCGTGGAAACTGCGCAATGATCCCAGGGTTGTGGTGCTGGAAAAGTGCAATGCCCGTCACCTGACGCCGCAGGTTATACCTGATCCCATTGGCGCGCTGGTCTGTGACGCCAGCTTTATCGGGCTGCGGACCGTCCTGCCCGCGGCGATTGATCTGTGCATGCCCGGCGCATGGGCCATCGCCCTGATCAAGCCGCAGTTCGAGGCGGGACGCGAGGCGATCGGCCCCAAGGGCGTCGTGCGCGACCCGGCAGTTCATGACGCCGTATGCACCACGATCCGCGAGTGGTGGCAGTCGCTGGAGGGCTGGTCGGTTGTCGGTATCGAACCCAGCCCGATTACCGGGCCGGAAGGAAATCGTGAATTCCTGATCGCCGCGCGCAGGGACGCCTGATCCACGGTCGCTTTTGACCGGGCAGATGTGGTAGGGAGCGGCAATTCCGGCTTTCGCGCACCTGTCCCTGTCTGAACGTTAAGGCGTCTTTCGCTATGTCCATCGCTCCTCCCCTTTATGCCCGTCCCGTTCGGGAGGCCGCATCGGCTGCGGCGCTTACCGATGATGAACGTAGCCGTATCCTTGCCAAGTCGGCGCAGTTCGCCCCGCCATCCGCCGTGCTGCCGGACGGCCGGCGCGACCTGGTAGGGCTGTCGCGCGCGGAACTGACGGAAATCCTGACGGAAATTGGCGAAAAGCCGTTTCGTACCAAACAGCTGTGGCACTGGATCTATCATCAGGGCGCGACCGATTTTTCGCG
This sequence comes from Novacetimonas pomaceti, assembly GCF_003207955.1. NCBI lineage: Bacteria > Pseudomonadati > Pseudomonadota > Alphaproteobacteria > Acetobacterales > Acetobacteraceae > Novacetimonas > Novacetimonas pomaceti. Next base: position 151,888 of record NZ_NOXG01000005.1, on the reverse strand, counting down.
GATGAGCTCGATTGCCAGACCTTTGCAGGAAAAGCTGGCGGAACGTTTCGTCGTCGGACGCCCGCAGGCCGCCACGGTCCAGACCTCCCGCGACGAGACGCGCAAGTTCCTGTTCCGTTTTCGCGACGGACAGGAGGCGGAGACCGTCTATATCCCCGACCGGCGCGAGGATCGGGGCGCGGTGTGCATTTCATCGCAGGTCGGATGCACGCTGTCCTGCACGTTCTGTCATACTGGCACGCAGGGGCTTGTCCGCAATCTGGGTGCCGCTGAAATCGTGGGGCAGTTCATGGCCGCCCGCGACAGCTATGGCGAATGGCCCAGCCCCAAGGGGGAAACGCCCCGCCTGCTGTCCACCATCGTGCTGATGGGCATGGGCGAGCCGCTGTACAATTACGAAAACATCGCCAAGGCCATGAAGATCATCATGGATGGCGAAGGGATCGGCCTGTCGCGCCGGCGCATTACCCTGTCCACGTCCGGCGTCATTCCGATGATGGATCAGTGTGGCGAGGAACTTGGCATCAATCTGGCCATTTCCCTGCATGCGGTGCGTGACGACCTGCGCGACGAACTGGTGCCGCTGAACCGCAAATATCCGATTGCCGAGCTGATCGCCGCGTGCCGCCGTTACCCGGCGGCCAGCAATGCGCGACGCATCACTTTTGAATACATCATGCTGCGCGGCGTGAACGACAGCGAGGCGGATGCCCGCGAACTGGTGCGCCTGATTTCGGGGATCCCGGCAAAGGTCAACCTCATCCCCTTCAACCCGTGGCCCGGCAGCCGTTTCCAGCCCTCCACCCGCGAACAGCTCGACCGTTTCGCGGCAATCGTCATGGATGCGGGCTTTGCCTCGCCCATCCGCATGCCGCGTGGACGCGATATCCTTGCCGCCTGCGGGCAGCTCCGCACCGAAAGCCAGCGCGCGCGTCGTTCGTCCGGCGCGCCGGATGTGCAAAAGACCTAGGCCATAATCGCCGTCCGCACGGTCCCGGCCGCGTCGGGATGCCCATAAAACCCTGGCTGGCTTCTGGTCGTCGGGGCTTTGTGATGCTAGGACGGCATGCTGCCGACAGGGTGGTCGGCAGGAAATTTCAGTTTTGTCGACAGGAGACCTCTCCCCATGGCCGCCAAGGACGTCAAGAAGGTTGTGCTCGCCTATTCAGGCGGTCTCGATACGTCCGTGATTCTTCGATGGTTACAGACCACCTATGGGTGCGAGGTCGTGACCTTTACCGCCGACCTTGGTCAGGGCGAGGAACTGGAACCCGCGCGCAGGAAAGCCGAGATGTTCGGCGTGAAGGAGATCTTTGTCGAGGATCTGCGCGAAACCTTCGTCAAGGATTTCGTCTTCCCGATGTTCCGTGCGAATGCGCTGTACGAAGGGCAGTACCTGCTTGGCACGTCCATCGCGCGGCCGCTGATCGCGCAGCGCCAGATCGAGATTGCCGAGCAGGTCGGCGCCGATGCGGTGGCGCATGGCGCGACCGGCAAGGGCAATGACCAGGTGCGTTTCGAGCTGGCCTATTACGCGCTGAAGCCCGACATCACCGTGATCGCGCCATGGCGCGAATGGGACCTGACGTCGCGCACGCGCCTGCTGGCCTTTGCCGAGGAACACCAGATCCCCATCGCCAAGGACAAGCGGGGTGAGGCCCCCTTCTCTGTCGATGCCAACCTGCTGCATTCCTCCTCGGAAGGAAAGCTGCTGGAGGATCCGGCCATCGGGCCGGACGAAATCGTCTTCCAGCGGACCATTTCGCCCGAAGCCGCGCCGGACGTGGCGACGGAAATCACGATCGATTTCGTATCCGGCGATCCGGTCGCCCTGAATGGCGAGGCCCTTTCGCCCGCAACGCTGCTGACGCGCCTGAATGAACTGGGCCGCGCCAACGGCATCGGACGGCTGGACCTGGTGGAAAACCGTTTCGTGGGCATGAAGTCGCGCGGCATCTATGAAACGCCCGGCGGCACCATCCTGCTGACGGCGCATCGCAGCATCGAAAGCATCACGCTCGACCGCGAGGCCATGCACCTCAAGGACAGCCTGATGCCGCGTTATGCCGAGATCATCTATAACGGCCTATGGTTTTCGCCAGAGCGTCGGATGCTCCAGGCGCTGATCGACCAGAGCCAGCATTCGGTAAGCGGGCGCGTGCGTCTGAAGCTGTACAAGGGCAACGTCATCTGTGTCGGTCGCGAAAGCCCCAACAGCCTGTATGACACGCGCGTCGTCACGTTCGAGGATGACGAAGGCGCGTACAATCAGGCCGATGCGCAGGGCTTCATCCGCCTTAACGCCCTGCGCCTGCGTCTCGGGGCCAAGATCGGGCGTCGTGGCGGCGCTCTCTGAGGCATTCCATCGTTCATCTTCACTCCATTAGCCGAGGTGTCATGAAACGTTTTTCACGCGTCATTCCCTTTCTTCTGGCGACTGCGCTGGCGGTGCCGCTGGTCGCATGTGGTGGAAGCAAAAAACAGGATGAGCCGGACCTGACCCCAGCCCAGTTCATGGCGAACGTGAAGACGCAGCCCGGCGTGAAGGTCCTGCCGGACGGACTGGCCTACAAGGTGCTGAAGTCCGGTCCGAAGGACGGGGCGCAGGCCACGGTCAATGACAGCGTCATGGTCATTTACGAAGGGCGCCTGCCGGACGGTGGCATTTTCGACAGCTCCGACCAGCATGGGCATGGCGCCTACATGCAGATGCCGCTGGAAATGGTCATCAAGGGCTGGCAGGAAGCGGTTCCCATGATGCATGTGGGCGACACGTGGATGCTGTATGTCCCGCCTGAACTGGGTTACGGCCACAGGTCCATGGGAATCATCCCGCCCGACAGTCCCCTGATCTTCAAAATCCAGCTGCTGGGCGTTTCGCGCACGCGCTGATATCGCCCGGGCCGCCCGGTGGGATCCGCGACGGACCATAAAACGCCACCAGAAGGGATTCTGGTGGCGTTTTTCATGTCCTCTTCAAATGTGCGTGCTATTGTAACGCATGCTGACTTTTACAAACATGCGTCGTGTCGCGCGACGTGCTGCCCTCTTCTGTCTGGGGGGCATGATACTGACGGCATGTTCGGGCAAGCATGAGGGGGCGGCACGCTATCGCACCAATTGCGGGATCTGCCATCATGGTGGCGAAGGCATGAAGGGGGAAATCCCCCCGCTGATCGGGCGCATCGACCTGATCGCCGCCACGGCCGAGGGACGGCATTATCTGGCCGATGTCCTGCTTAATGGCCTGAATGGCCCGCTGGACATCCGGGGCGTGCATTACAATTTTTCCATGCCGTCCTTCAGGAACCGCCTGTCCGATCACGAAATCGCCTCCATCCTGACATATCTGGCGGCACGGGGGGATTCGGGACGTCCCCCCGTTTTCACGGCGGAGGAAATCGCGGCGCTGCGGGCGCATCCCCTGCCCCCCAGCGCCGTGGCGGATGAGCGTCGCCGCCTTGATGGGATTCATCGTCTCCCTTGATATCAACGCGCTTGACGTCGGGGCGGTAAAGAGCGGAAAACAGCGATATGCGACGCATATTTTCCGGCATCCAGCCGACTGGTGTTCCGCAGCTTGGCAACTATCTCGGTGCGATACGCAACTGGGTCGGGCTGCAACGCGACAACGAATGTATCTTCTGCCTGGTGGACATGCACGCCATCACCGTCTGGCAGGACCCCAAGGCCCTGCGGGAGCAGACGCTGGCGCAGACGGCGGTGCTGCTGGCCTCTGGCATCGATGTGCAGCGCCATATCCTGTTCAATCAGTCCGCCGTGACGGCGCATGCGCGCCTTGCATGGATTTTCAACTGCGTCGCCCGTCTGGGGTGGCTGAACCGCATGACGCAGTTCAAGGACAAGGCGGGAAAGGACCGTGAAAACCATTCGGCGGGTCTGTATGTCTATCCCGACCTGATGGCGGCGGATATCCTGACCTACAAGGCCACGGCAGTGCCCGTCGGCGACGACCAGAGGCAGCATCTGGAACTGACCAACGATATCGCGCAGAAGTTCAACCATGATTACGGCCTTGAATTTTTCCCGATTGTCGAAGCGCTGATCCCCCCGCAGGGCGCGCGTGTCATGAGCCTGCGTGACGGCACGAAAAAGATGTCCAAGTCCGATCCGTCCGCACAGAGCCGGATCGAGATGACGGATGACGCCGATACGATCGCGTTGAAGATACGTCGCGCCAAGACGGACCCCGAACCCCTGCCCAGCGAAGAGGCCGGTCTGGAAAGCCGCCCGGAAGCCCGTAATCTGGTGACGATTTATGCCACGATGCAGGGATGCAGCATCCAGGACGTCCTGAACCGGCATGGGGGTGAGGGTTTTGGCCCCTTCAAGAAAGCCCTGACGGACGTGCTGGTGCAGCACATCGCCCCCATCGCGGACGAGACGACCCGCCTGCTGAAGGAGCCGGGCTTTCTGCAGGATACGTTGCGCGACGGCGCCCGGCGCGCCCGCACGATCGCGGAACCCATCGTGTCCGAAGCCGAATCCCTTGTCGGGTTCCTCAAATAAACCGGGAGAGCGCCATGCGTCAGGAACTGCACAGACTGCATGTCGGGACGCATGGCAAGGGGCTGGTTTCCATTACCAGCGCGGTGCTGGACTGGGTCGCGGCGACGGGGATCGAGACCGGGCTGCTGACATTATGGTGCCGCCACACGTCAGCCAGCCTGACGGTGCAGGAAAATGCCGATCCCACCGTGCAGGAGGATATCGCACGGTATTTCGAGGCCCTGGTGCCCGAGGATCCCACCCGTTACATCCATGATGACGAAGGGCCGGATGATATGCCCGCCCATCTGCGTACCATGCTGACCAATACGCAGATGTCGATTCCAGTGGCGGATGGCCGACCGGTGCTGGGGACGTGGCAGGGGCTGTACCTGTTCGAACACCGGCGCATGGCGCACCGGCGCGAAATCATCCTGCATATCATCGGGAGCTGAGCGGCCGCCTGCCCTGCCCCATATCCCCTGCCCTGTTCCGGCAGGGATATGTTGGATCATGCCGTCAGGATGGCGGCATGATGGGTGACGTGGTCCTCGATGAATGACTGGATGAACCAGTAGGAATGGTCATAGCCCTTATGGTGGCGTAACCGCAGCGGCTGTCCCGCCTTTGCTGCGGCATCGCTGAACAGGTCGGGACGCAGCTGTGTCTGGAGGAACTGGTCCGCATCCCCCTGATCGATCAGAATGGTGGTGGGATGCGTATGTCCTGCCTCCAGCAGCAGCGTCGCATCATGTCTGGCCCAGGCGGCGCGATCCTGCCCCAGATAGGTCGAAAAGGCCTTTTCCCCCCATGGCACGACAGCCGGGTGCACGATCGGCGCGAAGGCGGAGACGGACTTCCATGCCTGTGGCGCGCGAAGGGCATGGACCAGTGCCCCATGTCCCCCCATGGAATGACCCATGATGCCGCGGCGCGTCCCGTCCAGCGCGAACAGCCGCTGCGTAAGTTCGGGCAGTTCCTCGGCGACATAGCTGCCCATGCGGTAATGGGTGCTCCATGGCGCGCGGGTGGCGTCAAGGTAGAACCCCGCCCCGGTGCCGAGGTCATAGGACTCGTCCTCTCCCGGCACGCCCGCGCCACGGGGGGACGTGTCGGTCGCCACCAGTGCGATGCCATGGCGCGCGGCGAAGCGGATGACATTGGACTTGATGAGGAATGTTTCCTCGGTACAGGTCAGCCCCGCAAGCAGATGGATGACCGGCGCGCGTCGTGCCTGCGTCGCCCCCGCTGGCATGAAGACGGCGAAGCGTGCCTCCAGCCCCAGCGTGCGGGAGGCATGGCTGTAAAAGCCCACATGTCCGCCGCAGCAGGCATGTTCCGCGCGAACCGTCAGTTCCTTGCCGGGATCGGACAGGATCATGCCACTCATGATCAGAATTCGACCACGGTGCGGATGCTTTCGCCCCGCGCCATCATGTCGAATCCTTCATTGATGCGCTCCAGCGGCAGGCGATGGGTGATCAGGTCATCGATATCGATGCGGTTTTCCATGTACCAGTCCACGATCTTGGGCACATCGGTACGGCCACGCGCGCCACCGAAGGCCGATCCGATCCAGCGCCGCCCGGTCACGAGCTGGAACGGGCGCGTGCTGATTTCCTGTCCCGCGCCCGCGACGCCAATAATGGTGGAAACCCCCCAGCCGCGATGCGCGCATTCCAGCGCCTGGCGCATCAGCGTGGGATTGCCGACACATTCAAACGAGTAATCGGCGCCCCCGCCCGTCAGTTCGACAAGGTGCCCGACGATGTCGCCATTGGGGCCAAGGTCGTTGGGATTGACGAAATCGGTCATCCCGAACTTCCGGGCAATGGCTTCGCGCGCGGGGTTGATGTCGACGCCGATGATTTTGTCCGCCCCGACCATCTTGGCGCCCTGGATGACATTCAGCCCGATCCCGCCAAGCCCGAAGACAACGACCGAGGCCCCGGCCTCCACCTTTGCGGTGAACAGCACGGCGCCGATGCCGGTGGTTACGCCGCAACCGATATAGAAGACCTTGTCAAAGGGGGCGTCGGGACGGATTTTCGCCAGCGCGATTTCCGGCAGGACCGTATAGTTCGCAAAGGTGGAACATCCCATGTAATGGTGGATCGGCTTCCCCCTGAAGGAAAAGCGCGATGTGCCGTCCGGCATGACGCCCTTGCCCTGGGTGGCGCGGATGGCGGTGCACAGGTTGGTCTTGCGCGACAGGCACGATTTGCATTCGCGACATTCGGGCGTGTAGAGCGGGATGACATGGTCGCCGGGCTTCAGATGCCGCACGCCCGAACCGACGTCGATCACGACGCCCGCGCCTTCATGGCCCAGAATGGCGGGAAACAGGCCTTCGGGATCCGCGCCGGACAGGGTGTACTTATCGGTGTGGCACAGGCCTGTTGCCTTGATTTCCACCAGGACCTCCCCCTCCCGGGGGCCTTCCAGCTGGACGGTCTCGATTTCCAGTGGTTTTCCAGCTTCGAACGCGACGGCTGCCCTGACATCCATAGATCTTTAAACCCTTTGCAATAAGGAAACGGGTGTGGCTGTGGCGGTCATAAGAAACGCTCCCGCCCGGATACGTCAATGATGTTGGGACAGCGTCGCCGCTGATGGCGGGTATTACAAATTATACAATCGTGAGGCCGCGGCGTTTTATCGCGCGACGATATGGTATGTGCACAAAACTGGTACGCCTTGTGGCGCGACCGGCTTTTTTCGTCGGCTTCATCCTTTTCGGGACATTATCCAGATGATCGTGAATCGCAGGATCGGATTGTGGATCCTTATGCGCGAAAGCCTCCTGTCCCTCGTGCTGCTGGCGGCATGGGACATCGTGGTTGTCGTCATGTTCCAGATCTATCACCAGGACTGGATGGAACAGCCAACGCTGCCGATTTCGCTTATCGGCTCGGCGCTGGTCCTGTTCATGAGTTTCCGTAACAACACGGCCTATAACCGCTGGTGGGAGGCCCGGACGCTGTGGGGGGCGGTCACCAACAACAGCCGTTCCTTTGGCCGTCAGGTCGGCACGATCCTGCAGGGCTGCCCTGAACTGGCGCGCGCGATGGCCGCCTATCCCCATGCCCTGCGCGGCGCGCTGGGACGCACGGACACGATGGAGGATGTCAGGCGGCTTCTGTCGGAGGACATGCTGCGCGGGATCGAGGGACACGTGAACATTCCCGCCGCGATCCTGTTCCAGCTGGGCCGTGGCGTGGATGCGCGCGCGCGCATGCTGGGCATTGACGGGGCGCTGCAGGGGCAGATCGACCGTATCCTTTCGGATCTGAGCAACGCGCAGGGCGGACTGGAGCGTATACGCAACACGCCGCTGGCCATCCAGTTTTCCGTGCTGCCAAAGCTGGTGGCGGCGGTTTTCTGCATTATCCTGCCGCTTTCGATGGTGCAGACGCTGGGATGGATCACGCCGCTGGGGTCGTCGCTGGTGGGGCTTTTGTTCGTAGCACTCGACAAGATCGGCAGCGACCTGCAGGAACCGTTTGCCTCCACGCCCCATGGCATGCCGATGCGCACCATCGCGCGCACCATCGAAATCGACCTGCTGCAGTCCTGCGGGGAGGAAGCGCCCCCGTCCCTTGCGCCGGTTCGCGGCGTGCAGTCCTGAAGACCGGCGCGGGCATCGTCGATGCTTTCGATCAGGTCAAGACATATGGGGAAATTTGTGCTACAAGAGATGTCATGAGCATGTTCAGAACGACCCCGAAGGGCAGTGTGACCGATGCAATGGCGCGGACCGCAGCAGCAGTGACCGCAGCCGAAGCCAAAAGCAGCAAGCCGGAAAAGGACGAGGATCCGTTCCGCGAAGGTGACGCCATCGTCTATGCGGCGCATGGCGTGGGACGGGTTGACCGGATCGGCATTGACGAAATCGCGGGCACGAAGCTGGAGATGATCCAGATTTCGTTTCCGGGCAACCAGATGACCCTGCGCATTCCCCTGTCGAAGGCGCGCAAGTCCGGGCTGCGCAAGATCGTCTCGCGCGAGATCGTGGACAAGGCCATGGCGATCATCAAGGGCAAGCCGCATGTCAGCCGTGGCATGTGGGCACGCCGCGCCGTCGCCTATCAGGAGAAGATCAATTCCGGTGATCTGGTCCAGATCGCGGAGGTGCTGCGTGACCTGCGCCGCAATGTCGACAGCCTGGATGGCAGCTTCAGCGAACGCAAGCTGTTTGAGGCCGCGCAGGAACGTTTCGTGGCGGAAGTCGCCGTGCTGGAGGGCAAGGAGCCCGCGGCCGTCCTGGAAACGCTGACGGCCGTCATGAAGGCCGCCTGACCCCGTTTCGGGCCATTCCCGGACCAGAACCCCACGCCTGCCGGAATGACATTCCGGCAGGCTTTTTCATGCGCTGGCGACGGGGAACGTGCCGGGCAGCAGGTTTTCTCAGTAATTGAACTGGTAAAGAAGGCCGATGCTGCTGCCGGGGTCATTTTCAGGCGTGGTGAAGCCGGTGACATTCCCCCCCGTTCCCACCGTGGTATTCAACTTGAGCCGTTTGGTAAGGTCCACCTGCACCTGTGCCTGCGTTCCCGAGCCGGAGGTCGCCTGCTTGGCCCCGACATAGACCCCGCGCATGACGTACTTCCCGGCCTCGATGCTGCCGGTGTCATTGCCGCCCGAACCGTTGGACGAACTGCTCATCTGAAGACGGTCGAGATGCAGCGTCTTTCGGACAATGCCCAGCGGGTCAAAGGCCGAGCCGCCGCTGATCGTGGCGATGGCAGAGGCGACCTGCGCCATCTGCGTGGCGGACAGCGACTGTGAATCGGTCCCGAACAGCAGGATCGCCAGTATCTGGTCCTGTGACAGTGGCGGGGTGGAGGAAAAGGTGATTTTCGGCGCGCTGGCATATCCTCCGACATTGAGGCGCGCGACCCCTTCGTTCGTACTGCGTTCCGCGACGAAATCAAGGCTGGGGTCGATGCTGTGCGTTACGCCGATTCCGTCGAAGCCCACGTTGCCCTTGCTGAAATTGAGCGAGAACCCGCCCAGTGCGAAGCTCCCCCGCGTCATGGCGAATGCCCCGGTGATCAGGGGGGTATCGCTTGTGCCGCCCACCTGCAGGTGACCGTGCATCTCCGTATTCAGGCCGTGTCCACGCACGAAGAACTGTCCCGGTGAACGGACATCCAGATTCAGCCCCACAACCAGCGGGGATTCATGGGGCTGCGCGACGGTCGAGATGTCGGTCGGGCGGATGACATTCAGATGCGCGACCGACGTGGGCAGTGAATCCGGAATATTGACATCCACGCGCGACAGGTTGATGCCCCCGGCCACATTGATGCGCGAGGCCAGCTGCCCCTTTATGCTGAGGTTCGTATCCAGCGTCGCGGTAATGAGGTCGCTTGCCAGGGGGCGGGCATTTTTGGCCGTGATCGTCAGGTCAAGGGGCTGCCCGGGTTCCAGCAGGCCGTAGGAGCCGGCCGCCGTAATGGTGCCTTTGCCCGCATTCGCGCCGAGTGACTGTATGACAAGGCGACTGCCCTGCGCCAGCACGCTTCCCTTTATGTCGGAAAGCTGGATCCCCTGCGCGTAGTCATGGAACGTGCCGTCCGCAAGGTCGAGCGTGCCTGTGACAAGGGGGCTGCGTGGCGTGCCGCGCACGTCCACGTTCATCCGCAGCTGTCCCCCCGCCTGACGTGCCTGCGCCCCCAGATAGGCATTGGCCGCCGCCAGATCCATTACGCCACCAGAATGCAGCGCCAGCGCCCCGTTCATGTTTGTCGGGGCGCTTCCCTTCAGCGTCAGGCTGATCTGGCGGCCGGCATTCAGGCTGGCATCGATCTGGGCCTGCGCGCCATTCAGGATCGCAGTGGCGTCCAGGTTGGCGGCCGCCAGGGAAGACGTATAATCCGTATGGTATTTCAGGCCATCCGCCCGAAGCGAGATGCGCCCCCCCGGACGCGCCAGCGTCCCGGTCAGGCGTGCCTGCGCGGAGATTTCGCCATCAGCGCGCAATGTGGGCATGAAGGGGCGCAGCAGGGACGGAGTTACGTGCGTGATATCAGCCTTCAGGTCCAGCGCTGGCCTGATGCCGCCTGCGATATCAATGCCCGCGGCCTGTCCCTGTGGCGCGGAGAATGTCGCGCGCAGATGGTCGACGCCCATCGTCGCGCCATAACTGATGGTGGCGGGCCCCAGCAGCTGCAGCCGTTCCCCCCGTGCTTCGGCAAGCAGGGTGCGGGCCGTGACCTTGTGTTCCGGCACATCCAGCAGCATCGCGGTATCAAGGGCGGCGGGGCCGACCTGTTTCGTGGACAGGCGCGATGTCGCGCTGACCAGCAGCGCATTCAGCGGCCCCCTGGCCGTCACATGGGCGTTGGCGTGGATGTCGGATATGTCGGCATCATCCACCACCAGGTCCAGATCGGGATGCGGGGCATCCACCGGGTCCCTGACGGTGCCGCCCAGCGTCAGGCGACGGATATTCGCCCAGGGCGATCCGATGGCGCCATCCAGCTTCACCGATACGATCGGGGGGGCCTGATCGGTCCGCGCGCTGGTATGGATGCCAGTCGTGACATATCCCGTGATGCTGTGTCCCAGCAGGTCACGCCAGTCCGCCAGCCGTGCCATGCGCACGTCCATCGTGCCCGATGGCACCAGATGTCCCTTTGGCAGGGACATGTCCGCCTGCCCCGACAGGCTTTTCCATGAAAGCTGCGCCAGACGCAGGTGGCGCACCTCGTCCGTGCCGGTCGCAAGGGCGGCGTCAAGGGCGACCGGCGCGTGGTCCAGCGTCCCCGTTATCTTGGCCTCCCCTTCCCTTACTGCAGGCAGGTGCCGGAAATTCAGGTCTGTCGTCAGGTGTCCCGCGGGCTGGATCTGGGGTGTCCCGATCTGCGTTTCCGCGTGCAGGACGGCGGCAAGGTCATCGACAGGCCCCGTGGCCGTCAGGGTCATGTCGCTCTGCCCCCGCAGGGAGGGGGCAAGTTTCTGAAGGTCATCAAGCATGAGCCGGGCCCGCAGGTCGAGCTGTGTCGGCGATGCCAGGGTGATCGTCCCGTCGCCCGCATCCAGATGGAGCGCATGACCATCTATCTTCAGGGTTCTTACATGCACGCTGCGTGGGGCGGCATCCGCAGGCGACAGGTCGGCCATGACCTGCAGGTGGCCTTCCCTGCCGATCAGGCCGACCGCCTGAGGCTGCCCGCCCGTGATCGATACCTGACCATCCAGCGCGGCATGGCCGGGCATTCTGGCGCCGGGCACGTCAAAGTCCGTCTGCAGATGCGCGTTCCCATCCAGCGTGGTCGAGGCAAGCCCCGCAAGGGGGGAGAGGTCAGGCAGGTCGATCGCCAGCGTTCCGCGCCGGGGGATGGCGGTGCGGATGCTGCCCCTGATGCGCAGCAGGTCGTGATTCAGCGTGATATCCGCAGGTGATCCCTGCGCATCGGGATGCCATGCCAGATCGATCGACACGGGCCGTGCCGCGAATATGGTGGGATGCGCGCCGGGTATGCGCAGTCCGTCAATGTCCGCATGCACGTTCACGGCATCCTGCGCCGTCTGCCCCGTCAGGCCGCTAAAGGTGGCATGCAGCGTATTGAATCCGATCGCCCCCTGATTCAGCTGCCCGATATCAAGGCTGCCCCGGCCCGTGGGGCGTTCCAGCGTTCCGCCCAGATCGGTCCGCAGGGCGATGGACTGCCATCCCGTGTCCGGTCCCAGCATCATCGCAGGCGCATCCAGCGTGGCGTTCAGGTGCATCGCATGATGGATCAGGCCGACCTGTCCCCTGATATGGGCCTGCGCCGCGCCTGCCTGCATGGCAAAGACAAGGTTGCTGCGGTCGCGCGGGCCGCTCATGCTCAGGTCGAGGTCCAGCGGCGCCAGCATGGGCAGGTTGCTCAGCGTGGTCAGGAAGCCTTCGCGTTCCTCATGCGCGTGCAGGTCCAGCGCAAGCGTCCCGGTATCCAGACGGGTGCGCACCGACAGCAGCCCCGGATGATCCAGGCGCCGGACCGAAAGGTCGATGTCGGCCGAGGGCAGCGTGGCGACCGAGATGCCGTCAAGGACCGGGGCGATATCCGCCAGCCGGGCATGGCCATCCAGGCTGAATGTCGATGGGACGCGTGCAAGCGGCGCGCCGACGTCGATGCGCGCGATATGGGCGTGGCGGATATCAACCCCGATATGGAGGTTGTCATTGCCCGGCCGGGACGGCGGCGAAGGATGCGCGGGGTCTTCCTCGCTCAGCCTCGGGATGGAGAGATGCGCGATGGAGATGTCATCGACCACCGCCCGGCGCAGGAGCAGCCGCGTGGGGGACCAGTCCAGCGCCAGATTGTCGATCGCAAGCCATGTGCCGCGATAGTCGTCGAGTTCCAGATGCGCGATGCGCAGGGCGTCGGGAAACCGGCCCGACAGCCCGGATAGCCGGACGCTGCCCCCCGTAAGTCCGGGCAGGCGACGTTCGATTTCATGGCGGCCCATGCCGGTATTGGCCCCCACCAGGATCAGGGCAACCGCCAGCACCACCAGTCCTGTCGGCACTGCGATGACCAGCCCCGCGATTTTCAGCACCGCGCGCATGGTGAAGGTCCGGACAGGCTTGTGCTCATCGCTCATCAGAACGTTTCTCCCAGCCCGACATACAGCTCCCATTTGTCGCCACGGGGCGGACGGTTCAGCGGGACGGCGATGTCAAGGCGTACCGGGCCGATGGGCGTGTAATAGCGTGCCCCCGCCCCCGCGCCTGCGCGCAGCGTGCCCTTGAACGGCGTGCTGCCGTCCGCGACCTGTCCCACGTCGATAAAGCCGACAGCCCCGAATTTCTGCAAGATGCGCTGACGGTATTCAAGGGAGCCGGCATCCATGGACGTCCCGCCAATGGCATAGCGGCTGTGGGGGAACTGCGGCCCCACCCCCTGGTAACGGTAACCGCGCACCGTCGCGCTGCCACCGGCATACAGCCGCTGGTCGGGCGGGATGTCGAAGGTCGACGCCCCTTCCACGTTGCCGATCGTCCCGCGCACGGCGAAAACGCTGCGTCCCGGCCGCGACAGCCCCAGATGCTTCAGGTCGAAATAGGTGGAAATCGTGGCCTGCATGATCGCGAAGAAGGACGTCCGGTGTTCCAGCGACACCGAAGGCGTGACGTTCATGTTGATGCGCACGCCATGCGTGGCGGGGGTGATCGGGTTGTCGACGCCAGTCCCGTCATAGGTCGCGCTGAGCGGCAGCGAAGCGATGAAATAGTCGTTCGTCTGCGACATCTGGTCGATGCGTTCCTGTTCGATCTCCCCGCCAAAGGCGACGTTCCAGTGGGAGCTGACGCGTCGCACCACGCCCGCGCGGGCCAGAAGCGCCGTCTGGCGATAGGAATACAGAAGCTGGCGGATCCATTCGATCCGGGCGCTGAGATTCTGGTTGCGCGACCCGAAATCCGGCTTCATCAGGTCCGCATACACGTCATAGCCCAGCCCCTGTTCCGCGGAACCGCCCAGCCCCGTCACCAGCGCGGTCAGGCGCAGGCGCTCGGCATTGCCAAACAGGTTGCGATGCGTCCACGACACGCCGGCGCGACCGCCAAGATCCGTCGAATACCCGCCTTCGACCCCCACGCTGTGGCGCTTTGATTCAACGAAGCTGAAATCCAGCGGCAGCGTCCCGTCAGAGGCAAGGTGCTGGTCATGGCGCACCTGAACGTCGGAAAACACCCCCATTGACGACAGGCCCTGCCGCGCGGCCTCGATGCGCGAGGGCTGGTACAGTTCGCCCGGCGCAATGGTCAGGCGCCGCACGACATAGGCGGGATGGGTCCGGCGCAGGCCGCCGAAACCGAACGCCCCCAGATTGACGACCGGCCCGCGCATGATGGTAAAGGCAAGGTCGATGGTCCTGGTCTGCGGGCGAAGCCAGGCCTGCGGCGTGCTGACATCCGCCAGCGCGTAACCCTCTTCCGCCAGTGTCGTCTGCAGCTGTGACTGCGCCCTGAGGATATTGGCGGCGATTGCGGGATCGCCCGTCTTTATGCCCAGCGCGGCATTTTCATGATCGTCCAGCCGCACAGGCGGCTGTCCCTTTGCCGGGTTGAGGGTTATGGCGCCGATATGGAACTGCGTTCCCCTGGTGATGGAGATGGTCAGTTCGAGCTTCTGGTCCGCCGGGATGGCCTGCATCCATTCCGGCAGGTCGGGATCGTGCCCGTCCTGTGGCGTCCCCCCGCCGGTCTTGGAGGCAATGGCCGCCTGGATGCGTATGTCCGGCGCGTAATAGCCAAAGCTTTCCAGCGCGCTGCGGATGCGGGCATAGTCATTGTGGATGCGTCCCACCAGGGCGAACGGGCTGACGGTATGTGTCTTCTGCAGGCCCAGCAGGTCGGACGAAGCCCGCACGGCGGCGTCAAGGTCGGCATTGCCGGTGGGACGGATGACCGTGACATAGGGTTGCGGATCCGCCGCGCGCGCGCCCGTCATGCCCGCCCACAGAACCGTCAGGGCCATGCCCCACAGCCGTGCATGGGACCGCCACAGTGAACCACAGATCGGAGTTCCGGTTTCGTCCGGCGCAGGCCGGAAACGCCGTGTCGTCAGAAAATGACGAAAAAACGTCAAGTTGTCCCCGTTCTCGGTTCTGTCATTCGCCCACCTGCGTGATGCCGCTCAGACATGGAGTCTGCTCATGATGATGGAGGGAACCCCTCCCTTCGATATCTGCCATTCCCGTGATGCATATTCAAACCCATATTCGCCTGCGGCCGGCTGCGGACATGTCGTGGAGGGATGATGGTAACGGCCGGGTCGCCGGTTGCGACAGGGTCCGCGCCGGTATCGTTGGAACATTATGGAATTATGGGCGGGTTTCAGTGGAATGGAGAAGAATTTTCAATCAGATGACCCCATCAGGCATTCATCGTGTGTCCAGATGATGACGTTACTGTGGAACGTCCTGCCTTGTAATGGACGCCTGCAACATGCCCCCTGCCGGTCGGTGGCGACATGTCCGTGACCATCTGAATGCGGGGGCGGATGTCAGGCCGGGACGCGCGATCCGGTCCCCGCAGTCCCTGGGGTACATTTCGACCCCGCCGCAGGCTACAGGGAAAATATGGCCACAACGTGATGATCCGCCGCCCCTGATCATCCCTTTGCGTCATTGCCGTGAAATCTGTGCGCCGCATGCACGGCGTCCTTGACAAATCCCCTGCCCCATCCGCCATGATTGGCGGGACGGGAGATTTGGATCGATCGTCCTGATCGGGGGATAATGTCACGATATGGGGTCTTCATCCTTTATGACATGTGGTTTCGGGTCTTGACCATCCGCACGACACACCCGATGTGTTTGCGCCGCCACGCGGGATTGTCCCGCACGATGTCAAGGAACCCGTTCGCGTGAATGAGATGTCCCCCCTTCCATGCGTTCCCAGCGCGCAGTCCGGTAAACAGGCACGCGGGCTGCATGTCATTACATGGGGCTGTCAGATGAACGTCTATGACAGCGCGCGCATGACCGACGTGCTGCGTCCGCTTGGGTACAAGGCGGTGGACGCGCCCGACGACGCCGACATGATCATCCTCAATACATGTCATATCCGCGACCGCGCGGCGGAAAAGGTGTTTTCCGAACTCGGCCGGCTGCGTCTGGTCAAGGAAGCGCGCGCGCAGGCCGGGCACAACACCGTCCTGGCCGTCGCGGGATGCGTGGCGCAGGCGGAGGGGCGGGAGATACTGGCCCGCGCGCCGTATGTCGACATCGTGCTGGGGCCGCAGACCTATCATCGCCTGCCCGAAATGGTCGCCCGCGCCGCCCGCGCCGCAGGGGCCGTCATCGAGACGGATTTCCCTGTGGAGCAGAAATTCGACTTCCTGCCGCCCGAGCGCGAGGTCCCGGCCGGAGGGGCCGCCTTCCTGACCATTCAGGAAGGATGCGACAAGTTCTGTTCCTTCTGCGTCGTGCCCTATACCCGTGGGGCGGAAGCCAGCCGTCCCGTGGCCGCCGTGCTGGAGGAGGCGCGCAGGCTTGTGGCGCATGGCGTGAAGGAAATCACGCTTCTGGGGCAGAACGTCAACGCCTATCATGGCGAGGGACCGGATGGCGCGATCTGGGGGCTGGCGCGCCTGACGGCGGAACTGGCTGACGGGATCGGGGTCGAACGCATCCGTTACACGACATCGCATCCGCGCGACATGGAAGGCGACCTCATCGCGGCGCATGGCGACCAGCCTGCCCTGATGCCGTTCCTGCACCTGCCGGTGCAGTCCGGGTCGGACCGGGTGCTGGCGGCGATGAACCGGGGACATACCGCGCAGGAATACCGTGACCTGGTGATGCGCCTGCGCGCGGCGCGACCCGACCTTGCCCTGTCATCGGATTTCATCGTCGGCCATCCGGGCGAAACCGAGGATGATTTTGAACAGACGATGCAACTGATCCGCGACGTGGGCTTTGCTCAGGCATACTCGTTCAAATATTCCCCCCGGCCCGGAACCCCGGCGTCGGGCGCGGGCGGACAGGTGCCCGAGGAGGTCAAGGACGCGCGGTTGCAGAAACTTCAGGCGCTGCTGCGTGAACAGCAGGATGCCTTCAACGCGGCGACGGTGGGACAGCGCGTGTCCGTCCTGTTCACCGGCCGGGGTCGCAAGCCGGGACAGGTTTCGGGAAAAAGCCCGTATCTGCAGGCAGTGCATGTCGATGGTCCCGACAGCCTGATCGGTCAGGTGGCGGAAGTCGATATCGTGAAGCTCTACACCAACTCGCTCGGTGGTGTTCTGACAGGGGAGACAGGCAAGGCTTGAGAGAACATGCGGCATCCATGATCCCGTCCCGCCGTCCCGAGGACGGCCGGTCTTCTTCCGTTACCGGCATGCCCCACCCGTCCGGGGGGCATACGGTAACGATGCAGTTCGATGACAATATCCTCCTCGCCCAGCTTGTCGGGGATCATGACCGTCATCTTCTGCATCTTGAGCGCGGGTTCGAGGTGCGTCTGTCATGCCGGGGCAACCGGATCGCCATTACCGGCGGCCCCGAACGGGTGGCGGTGACACAGTCCGCCCTTACCTCCCTTTACCGCAGGCTGCAGGCGGGCCATGCCCTCGACAGCGGAGAGGTGGACGCCGCCATCCGCATGTCGGCCCAGCTTTTTTCCGCCCCGGATTCCCATCAGGATGTCAGATTCATGGCCCCAGCTTCCCCCGTCGCGCGGCAGGAGGCCGCATCCCCCCGCATGGCGGACCTGCCCACCATCATGACGCGCCGTGGCGCGATCGCCCCGCGCTCGGCGGGGCAGGCGCGTTACATGGACATGCTGGCGCGGCAGGAAATGGTGTTCGGCATCGGGCCGGCCGGCACGGGGAAGACCTATCTCGCCGTCGCGCAGGCTGTCGCGATGCTGCAGGCCGGACAGGTGGACCGCATCGTCCTGTCGCGCCCTGCCGTGGAAGCCGGGGAGCGTCTGGGCTTCCTGCCGGGGGACATGAAGGACAAGATCGATCCCTACCTGCGCCCGCTCTATGACGCGCTGCATGACATGATGCCGGGCGATCAGGTCATGCGCCGCATGGCGACGGGCGAGATCGAGGTCGCCCCCCTCGCCTTCATGCGGGGGCGCACGCTGGCCCACAGCTTCGTCATCCTTGACGAGGCGCAGAATACGACATCGGCCCAGATGAAGATGTTCCTTACCCGCATGGGTACCGGCACGCGCATGGTCATCACCGGCGATCTGAGCCAGATCGACCTTCCACGCGGCGTGACATCGGGCCTGCGTGAGGCTGTGGAGACGCTGGAGGGTCTGCCGGGGATCGCCATGACACGGTTTGAATCGCGTGACGTAGTGCGTCACCCGCTGGTTGCGCGTATAGTGGACGCATACGATCAGCGCGCCGAGGCAAGCAGGGAAGCCACGCGCGCCAGATCGCGGCAGGAGAACAATGGAACCGCGAAGTAGAACAGCCCCCCTTCCCGAGGTGGACGGGGCGCATGAAGACAGCAGGGCGACCGGTCCGGATGACGGGCCGGTTCCCCAACCTCCCTTGTGGGAGGACATAGACGTCCGCATCATGGACCGGCGCTGGTATGGCGCGATGCGCGATCCGGCAGCACAGGTCACGCGGGCGGTCATGGCCACGATGCATGACCTTGGCGTGTCGGGACCGGTATCGGTGATCCTTGCCGATGACCGGATGGTGCAACGGCTGAATTACCTTCACCGTGGCAGGAACAGGCCGACAAATGTCCTGACATTCGAATATGCCCCGGCCGGCCCGCAGGGGGGCGCGTGGGGCGGTGATATCATCCTCGCCTTCTCCACGGTCCGGCGCGAGGCCATGGCGGCGGGACGCACGGTGCGCAGCCACATGCTGCACCTGCTGGTCCATGGCGTGCTGCATCTTTCGGGATACGACCACCATCACGCGGGCGATGCACGCGCCATGGAGATGGAAGAGGCGCGCATTCTGGGAAGGATGGGGATTGCCAATCCCTGGAAGCACCGCAGCGGCCGCGCGGATGGAGGCGCACGATGAGCCGCCCTTCATCTTCGGAACCCGGCGATGACACCCCTCCCCCGCGATCTCGGGGGTTCCTGTCCCTGTTCGGCCGGCGACGCAATGAACAGGGCCTGCGCCATTCCATCGCGGCCCTGGTCAAGGAAGCCGACGCGGCGGCGGATGACACGACGGAATCCCCGTCATCGGAACTGGACCGACAGGAACGCGCGCTTCTGGCGAATGTCCTGCGCCTGCGCGGCATTACCGCCGACGACGTCATGATCCCGCGCGCCGATATCGTTGCCATGCCCGTGTCCATCAGCCTTGACGAGGCACTGGCCATGATGCGGCGGGAAAACCATTCGCGCATGCCGGTCTATCGCGACCAGCTCGACGATATCGTCGGCATGATCCACGTAAAGGACCTCATCGCCTATGTCGGCACCAGCGAGGCCTTCAGCATCGAACCCCTGCTGCGCCAGCCCCTCATGGTCGCGCCCCAGCTTCCGGTGCTGGACCTGCTGCTGCAGATGCGGCTTCGGCATGTGCATCTGGCGCTGGTGATCGATGAATATGGCGGCATCGATGGGCTGGTCACCATCGAGGACCTGATCGAAACCATCGTGGGCGACATTTCTGATGAACATGACGAACCCACGGTGGCCATGCTGCAGGAACGCAGCGACGGGACATTCGACGTCGATGCGCGCCTGCCCATCGCCCAGTTCGAATTGCGCACAGGCCCGATTCTGACCCAGGACGAGCGGGAGGCGGAAATTGAAACGGTGGGTGGGCTTGTCTTCCGCCTTGCCGGGCATGTTCCCACCCGTGGCGAGGTCGTGACGCATGAAAGCGGGACCGTATTCCGGATTCTGGATGCCGATGCGCGTCACATCCGCAAACTGCGGGTCCGCCCGGTCGTGGACCCCGTCCCCGACCCGGTGCCAGCGCCGGGGAAGTGAAGGCCGCGCGTCCCCGTCCGGTGCGTCAGCGGCAGGGGCCACGCCATGTCGGCCGCGACTTCGCGCCGACATGGCGTCATTGGCCTTGACGCATCGGGACTTTGACAGTTCTTTGCCTGATCGAGATGCATTTTCCCACCCGGAGGGTCCCCCGCAATGCTTATGAAACGTCGCACACTGCTTGCTTCCGCCGCCCCGGCCCTCCTGCTTGGCACGGGCGTGGCGTCGGTCGCGCACGCGCAGGCCAGTGATCCGCGCCTTGCCATCCGCGCGCTGGGCAACCCGTCGGCCAAGGTGCATGTGGAGGAATGGTTTTCCCTGACATGCACCCATTGCGCCCGCTTTGCCGAGGAAGTCTTCCCCGAGATCCGCAGCAAGCTGATCGATACGGGAAAGGTCTATTACATTTTCCGTGACTTCCCCCTCGACCAGGTCGCGCTGTCGGCCGCGATGATCGCGCGCGCGTTGCCGGGTGAACGGTACGAGGCCTTCGTGCTGGCCCTGCTCGCCAGTCAGGATCGCTGGGCCTTTGGCAAGGATGTCAATCCGCAGGAGGAACTGCGCAAGATGGCGGCTCTGGCCGGCATGTCGGCGGACCAGTTCCAGCAGACGCTGGCCGATGACAAGCTGCGCCATGCAATCATGGACGAGGAAGATCGCGCGCAGGCCCAGTACAAGATCGACGGCACGCCGACCTTCCGCTTCAATGACAAGGAACAGGTGTCGCAGGAACTGACGTACGAGCAGTTCGCCCAGAAGGTCGCGTCCCTTTCCTGATCCCCAAGCCAGCCGGTTCCTTCATGACAGCACGTTTCGCCCGACTTCGCATCGCCGGATTCAAGAGCTTCGCCGATCCGGCCTCCATCGAAATCCTTCCCGGGCTTACGGGAATTGTCGGTCCGAATGGCTGTGGCAAGTCGAATGTGGTGGAGGCCCTGCGCTGGGCCATGGGCGAGACGTCCGCGCGGTCCCTGCGCGGCGGGGAAATGGATGACCTGATTTTCGCCGGCACCGCGGCACGGCCCGCGCGCAATACGGCCGAAGTCACCCTGTCGCTGGAGGGAACGGCGCAGGTCGCGCCGCCGCCTTTTCAGGGGCAGGACGAACTTCAGGTCACCCGCCGTGCCGAACGCGGCGCGGGCAGTGGATACCGCGTCAATGGCAGGGCGATGCGCGCGCGTGACGTGCAGACGCTGTTTGCCGACCTGGCGTCCGGCGCGCGTTCGTCGGCCATGGTCAGCCAGGGACGCGTGTCCGCGCTGGTGAATGCCCGCCCCGAAGAGCGGCGCACCATCCTTGAGGAAGCTGCCGGCATCACCGGGCTGCATGGGCGGCGGCATGAGGCGGAACTGAAATTACGCGCCACCGAAGCCAACCTTGAACGCGCCGAGGACCTGCGTCTGCAGCTGGAGGCGCGGCTGGGCGATCTTCAGGCGCAGGCAACGCAGGCGGCGCGGTATCGCGAACTCTCCCAGGGGTTGAGGGAGAGCGAGACGCTGCTGCTCGCCCTGCTGCACGCGCGGGCACGCAACGCCGTCGTTCAGGCCCGGGATCACCTGCATGCGACACGTCAGGCGCTGATCGCGGCAGAGCAGGAAGCCGAAGACGCAACCATCGCCCAGTTCGAGGCGACGCAGGCGCTGCCGGAACTGCGCACGCAGGCGGATACCCAGCGCAGCCTGCTGGAACGCCACCGGGTCATGGCGGAAAACATCGCAGCCGAGGTCGCGCGCGCCAATGCCGCCGTGGAAGACGCGCATGCCCGCCTGGAACAGTGCCGCGCCGATCACGAGGCCGCCCTTGCGCGTCAGGGCGATGCGCGCGCCATGCTGGAACGGCTGGAAACCGAACAGGCCGAGACGAAGGCCGCCCTTGAGACGCTGCCGCAGCGCAGGACGCAGGCGCGTGACGAACTGGCGCATGCGGAGGCACAGGCCCGTGAATGTGCCGGGGCCCTTGAAAAAGCCAGCGTCATGGCGCGTGAGGCACAGCTGCGCTTTGCCCAGATGGAACAGGCCCGGGCCGAGGCAAACGAACGCCGTGCCCACCTGCAGGCGCGGCATGACGAAATCGCGGCCGAGGTGGCACGGCTGCGGACCGAAATGCCCGGCGAGGAAAAACTCGCGGCGCTGGATGCACAGGTCGCCGCCGCGACGCAGGCCGCGACGCAGGCCCGCACGGACCTTGATGAGGCGATGCAGCTTCATTCCGACGCGGTGCTGAAGGCGAACATCGCGCGCAACGAAGCCGCCGAAACGCGGCGCCAGCATGAACAGGCCGCCCAGGCGCTGGCGCAGGCCACGACGCGTCTGGAAACCCTGCAACGCGATCATGCCGCATTATCCGAGCGCGAGGCACGGGCGCGTGAGGCGCTGGTGCCCGAGGACCATTTCGCGCGGTTGCGGGCCGACGCGGCCGCGTCGGCGGATGCGTTTGCCGCCGCGCGTGAGGCGCTGGAACAGGCCGAAATCGCCCGCGCCGAGACCTCGGCCGCCGAAATCGAGGTCCGGGCCCGGATGGAGCAGGCCACCTCGCGGCGCGATGCGCTGGAACAGGCGACACGTTCCGCCCGCTCCGCCAGCGCCCGCGCGGGGGCGGAGCTTGCCTCGCTGACGGAGGAATCCGCCCGGATCGGGCGCGAGGCCCTGCCGCCGGGAAAACTGGAACAGGCGGTCATGGCGCGCGAAGCCGCCGAGGCGGACCATGCCAGCGCCGAAGAAACCCTGAAGGCGGCGGAACAGGCCATTGTCCGCTGCCGCACCGACAGCGAGGATCAGGCGCGACGTCTGGCTGAACTGGAAACCGCCCTGACCGGCATGGAGGCGGAGGCCGATGGGCTGGCCAAGGCACTGGCGGCGGATGGCGAAGCGGAAGATGGCCGGGACGGACAGGATGTCGCGACCCTGCTTCATATCCCCGAGGGACTGGAAACGGCGCTGGCCGTGGTCCTGTCCGAAGGGCTCGACGCATCGGTTTCATCGGCTGCCGCGCGACGGTGGCGTGACCTGCCGGAACTGGCGCCCCCCGCCTTTCCGGGTGGCGGCGTGCGCCCGCTGGCGACGTTGATCGACGCGCCGGACGCGCTGGGACGTATCCTGGCCTTTGCCGGCCTGATTGACGACACGGCGGATGGCGATGCACTGCAGGGGCAGCTTGCGCCCGGGCAATGTCTGGTGACGCGCAGTGGGGCGCTGTGGCGCTGGGACGGGTATTGCCTGTCGGATACCCTGCCCAGCCGCGCGGCGCTGAAGCTGCGCCAGATCAGCCGCCTGCGCGATATCCGTGCCGGGCAGGAGCGTCTTCGCAATGAACTGCCTGCCCGCAGGCAGGCCGCGCAGGATGCGAAATCGGCGATGGAAGCCGCGACGGCGGCCATGAACGACGCGCGTGGCCAACGCGCCCGTGTGGAGGAGCAACTGGTGCTTCTGCGCCGTCAGGAGGCGGAGCTCAGCCGGCAGGACGCCGCCATTCGCGCGCGGCTCGACACCATTGCGCTGCAACTGGAAAATGCGCGTGGCGCTGATGCGGAAGCACGCCAGACCCTTGAAAGGGCTGAGCAGGAAGAAGCCGCCCTGCCCGCCCCTGCCCTGATGCAGGCGGAAATGGATCGCGCGGCGCAGGCGGCGGCAAAGGCGCGGCAGGATGAAACGGCGGCGCGACAGGCACGCCAGAAGGCGCAGGTCGCACAGGAAACTACCCAGCGTGTCCTGAATGAGGCGATCAACCGCCATGGGGAGGCGGAAACCCGTCTTCAGGCGATCCTGCCCGCGCTGGCGCGCATGGCGCAGGACCTTGAGCAGGCCGGCCAGGACCATGAAAAGGCGCGTGCCTATCAGGCCGCCCTGCCCCCGCAAGAACATGCGGCATCCGCGCAGCAGCAGGCGGAGGCCGCTGCGGAATCTGCAGCGCGTGGCCTGTCCGCCGCGCAGGAAAATCGCGATGTGACGCACAGGACCCTTGAGGCCAGCACGCATGAGCGGACGCAGGCGGGTCATCGCCAGCATGAAATCCAGAGCCTCCTTGACGCACGGGAACCCCGTATCGAGGAGCTGAAACGCGAAGTTTCAGCCGCCACGGAAGTCTGTGACCGTCTCGCCGCCGATCAGGCCGCCCTGCCCGATCCGGAGGTGCTGTCGCGCGAGGTGGAGGAACTGCGGACCCGTCTGGCCGGTACGCGCCAGGCGGAGCAGGAATTGCGTGACCTGCTGGGGCGTCTCGAAACCGAGGAAGCAGCCCTGACGCAGCGCCTCGCTTCCTCCAGCGCTGGGATGGAGGAATGGCGCGGCCGCGTCGCGACCACCTCGCAGGAGGTCACCGTTACGCAGGACCGCCTGCGCACCGCCGGGGAGGAACACGGACGGGTGGCCGTCCAGCCGGAGGAGATCATTCACCGGCGCGAAGCCATTTCCACGGATCTGTCCACGGCGGAACACCGTTACAACCAGTCTGCCGAAGCCCTGAAGACGGCGGAGAATGTCCTGTCCGCAGCGCAGGGCGCGCGCGAAAAGGCGGATGCGGCCATGATCCGCATGCGTGAGGACGTGCTGCGCGCCGAGGGCCGGCAGGAACAGGCCGAGGCCATCCTCGCGCAGCTTCTGGCGGAATCGCAGCCGCCCGCCGGGATTGTCCCCACCGACCTGAGTGAAACGGCCGAGGCCGGCCTGCGGCGCAAGGTCGGTCGTCTTGAGCGTCAGCGTGACGAGCTGGGGCCGGTGAACCTGCGCGCGGAAATCGAAGCGAACGAGGCGCAAGAGCAGATCGGCACCATCATGACGGAACGTGGCGAACTGGAATCCGCCATTGCCCGGCTGCGCGGGACGATCGGGAACCTCAACCGTGAGGGACGCGAGCGCCTGATGGCGGTTTTTTCCCGGATCGATCAGCATTTTCAGGCGCTGTTCACCCGGATGTTCAACGGCGGGCGCGCTCATCTGGGAATGGTCGGGAATGATGATCCGCTGCAGGCGGGCCTCGAAATCTACGCGCAGCCGCCGGGCAAGAAGCTGGCGACGCTGTCGCTGCTGTCGGGGGGGGAGCAGGCGCTGACGGCCCTGTCCCTGATTTTCGCGGTATTCCGCTGCAATCCGGCGCCAATCTGCGTGCTGGACGAAGTGGACGCGCCGCTGGACGATGCGAATGTCGGCAGGTTCTGCGGATTGCTGGGCGACATGGTGGCCGAAGCCGGGACGCGGTTCCTGGTTGTGACGCATCATCAGCTGACGATGGCGCACATGGACCGCCTGTATGGCGTGACCATGCAGGAACGCGGGGTCAGCCGGGTTCTGTCGATCGACCTTGAACGCGCGTCGGAAATGGTCGCGCAGGACAGGGCGAACGCGCCGGAAACCGTATAGCGCCGGCGGCGGGCGTGCCGCCGGCAATCATGAAAAACGGCAGGCCAGCCCGCCCCTGTAATGGGGGCGGGCTGACGTCGTTATCGATCAGGCAGGCAGCATGGAGCCTGTTTCGATAAAGCGCTGATGCCACGACAGGGCTTCGGTCAGCAGGTGCGGCGACTGCTGTCCGAACGATCCCGCGCGGGCGCGCTTGTAATAATCCTGCAGCATCGGGCGATAGTCGGGATGCGCGCAGTTGGCGATGATGACTTCCGCGCGCTGTTTCGGCGACAGGCCACGCAGGTCCGCCAGTCCCTGTTCCGTGACCAGGACCTGCGAATCCTGCGTGATGTGATCGACATGCGACGCCATCGGCACGATTGCGGAAATCTTGCCACCCTTTGCCGTCGAAGGCGTCATGAAGACGGAGATGTAGGCATTGCGGGCGAAATCACCCGATCCGCCGATTCCGTTCTGGATCTTCGACCCCATGATCTGGGTGGAATTGACGTTGCCATAGATGTCGGATTCGATCAGGCCGTTCATCGCGATGCAGCCCAGGCGACGGATCAGGCCGGGATGGTTGCTGATGTCCTGCGGACGCAGGATGATCTTTTTCTGGAATTCCCGCATGCGCTTGTTCAGGGATTCCGCCGCATCGGGGCTGAGGGAGAACGCGGTGGCCGACGCGACGCGCATCTTGCCCGTCTCCAGCATGCCCAGCATGCCGTCCTGGATCACCTCGGTAAACGCGGTCAGGTTTTCAAAGGGACCTTCCTCAAGGCCGCCCATCACGGCATTGGCGACGTTGCCCACGCCGGACTGCAGCGGCAGCAGCGAGGGCGGCAGGCGGCCACGCGATACCTCATGACGGAAGAATTCCATCAGGTGGCCGGCAATGGCCTTCGCCGTGGCGTCGGGGGGGGAGAACGGGGCGTTCCGGTCGGGGGCGTGGGTTTCGACAATCGCCACGATCTTGTCCGGATCGACGCGCAGGAACGTATCGCCGATGCGATCATCCGGGCGGATCAGGGGGATGGGCTGGCGATGCGGCGGCAGGGCCGTGCCGGTCCAGATATCATGCATCCCCTCCAGCGCGCTGTCCTGCCAGCTGTTGACTTCGATGATGACCTGCTTGGCCGTGTCCAGCCAGGTCTTGCTGTTGCCGACGGAAGAGGACGGCACAATGCTGCCATCTTCGCGGATGGCGGTGGCCTCGATGATCGCGGTGTCGATCTGTCCGAAGAATCCGGCCCATGCCATCGGCGCGACATGGCTGAGATGCATGTCGAGATATTCGGTCTCGCCCTTGTTGATGCGCGCGCGCAGCGTCGGGTCCGAGTTGTAGGGCATGCGGAAGGAGATGCCGTTGACCTTGGCCAGCGCGCCATCAAGTTCCGGGCCGGTGGACGCACCCGTCAGAAGACGGATCCGGAAATCGTTCCCCCTCGCGTGTTCACTTTCCATCAGGGCCGCCAGGGCCTCGGGGACCGCCTTTGGGTAGCCTGCCCCGGTAAAGCCGCTGGTACCCACCGTCATTCCGGGCTTGATGAACGACGCGGCCTGTTCAGCGGTCGTGATCTTGGCCCGGAGCGCCGCATTCCGGATTCGGGTATGGTCGATCATGAACTTTCCCTCAAAGTCTTTTTTGTTTGCACCAGCGCATGTATCGCGCCGGGCTGGTTGTCCCTGGTGGCGGCCGGCGCGCGGCGCGGGATTGTCATCCATCCCATGTTCCGCGCGAACCACCTTCACGCATTTCCCTGTGCCGGACCGTTGGATCGGTCCATGCCCTTTCGCTCTCCCTTACAGGATTGTTACGCGGCAGGCGAACGGGAGGAATACGTCCCGGCTTCCCTCCTGATATCTGTTCTCTGTCTTGTTCCATGCGTCACAACAAAAGCGTGTGACACTCGGGCGCCATGTCGGTCGGGGAGTTCACGATTGCTCTAGTTTCCGAACCGGATATAATAATTTGCAACTTTCATATGCGTATTTCGCGGGGCTTGGTCATCCGAAGCATTAATTTCCTGTCGATATGCGGCATCGTGGGAACATGAAACACGGCATCCCTGTGTTTCCCGATGGTGCAAGGAGCGTTATCCTGATGGATAATGTTTCCCATGAACGCCTGTGAGGGCATCCGGTCGGGTATTTCAGTCGGCAGGCGGCGAACGGCCGCCCGCCATAATGCAGGGAGAGGATTTTCGTTTGAGACGTCGATTGCCCTCTCATCATGTCGTTACGGGTGGCGTTTCCCCTGATGCCCCTGCCCGGATGTTTTCTTCCGCCTTCGCCGCCCCCGCCATGCCGCAATACGCGCCCGCCCCCGACAGGGAGGCAATCGCCCGCCTGATCGGGGGGCGTCGCATCCGGATCGTGGGGGACGTGCATGGCGACCTGCACGCCTTCCGGCACGCGGCGGCGACCGACAGGTTCCTGATCCAGCTGGGCGATCTGGTCGATTATGGGCCTGACAGCGTCGGTACCTTCCGCCTGATGCAGCAGCTGATCGATGAACGGCGCGGGCTGTTCGTACTGGGCAATCATGACCGCAAGCTCGCCCGCGCGCTGCATGGGCGCAAGATGCGGCGCGACCCGCCCCTGATGGAAACCCTGACCCAGTTTCTGCTGCCGGAAAACGAGGATGTCCGTCAGCGCGCGCTGGATGACCTTGCCATGGCGCCGGCGTGGATCGTGCTGGGGAAATATGTCTTCGTTCATGGCGGCTTTCACGTCCGCATGCTTGATGAGGCGCCACCGCCCGGCCTGGGAACGGTGACCCCCCTGCTCTCGCGGGCCCTGTTTGGCGAAACGACGGGGCGCATGCAGAAAGACGGCTATCCCGAACGGCGCCTGAACTGGGTCGATCATATCCCCGCGGGCTATACCGTCTATTGCGGACATGACCGGCGTTCGACCGACGGACGGCCGTGGGTGCGCAACGGCCGCAACGGGGGAACCGCCATCTTTACCGACACCGGTGCCGGCAAGGGCGGGCATCTGGCATGGATCGACCTTCCCGCGATCGATATTCCTTTTCCCGCGTCGTGAGCGTTGCGAAAGAAAGTAGAGAGATGACCCACCTGTCCAGTCGGGAGCCCTGACCCATAATGAATGAAACCCCCGTTGCCACGGCGCCGGATGAAGCACGTGATGCGCTGCTGGAACTGCGCCGCAGCATTGATAACATCGATGCCGCGCTGATTTACCTGCTGGCGGAACGTTTTCGCCATACCCAGGCGGTCGGGCGCCTCAAGGCCCGGCATCACATGCCCCCCGCCGATCCGGCGCGCGAGGCACAACAGGTCGCGCGCCTGCGGGCACTGGCGAAAAGCGCCAACCTCGACCCGGATTTCGCTGAAAAATTCCTTGCGTTCATCATACGCGAAGTCATCCGCCATCATGAGGCGATCGCACGTCGCGCCGATGAACGGCCACAGTCCTGATATTTTCCGTCATGTCCGAACCCGATGATGCCTGGCGGCAGGCCGCGCACCGACTGGTCCTGATGCGCCATGCGCAGGCGGCGCCCGCCGGTTTTGGCGATTTTGGCCCGCATGCCGATTTCAGGCGGCCCCTGACGCCGCAGGGACGTTCCGTTGCGCATCTGCGGGGGCGGGAACTGCGTGCTGCCGGGTTTGTTCCCGATCTGGCACTGGTCAGTCCCGCCCTGCGCACGCGCCAGACATGGGAGGAAATGGGATCATTTTTCGGAGATCATTCCCCCGATGTCCAATATGTGAACGCACTTTATGAAACCAGTGCGGACCGTATCCGGGACATGCTGTGGGAAGTGGACGAAAAATACAATAATATCATCGTCTTATCGCACAATCCCGGGATCGGTAACCTGGCGATGGAACTGGCGGGATGTCATGGTTCGGGCCATGTCCCGCCTTCCCTCTCCCTTGGCTTCCCACCTGCCGCGATAGCGTGCTTTTTCAGCGCAATTCCGTGGAATACCGCCCAAAATCACGCCATTACGTTCTATCGCGCCCTGTGTGACTGATGCCTGAGGGGCATGGCTGCCCCGGATTGCCATGAGTGGCATTTCGTCCTTATCTCGATTTCAACGCCTGTCGTCATCCGCATGGAGCCGGCAGGCACATAAAATGCGGGCGGGAACGAAACTGTCGCCAGAACGACAGACTGCCCCAAGGTTGGAGACACGTTTCGCCATGCCGCGACAGCGACGGCGGACGACCAGGAGGAAGTGTTTGATGAGCGAGTCAGGAAAAACCGCGACTATCTCGCTAGGCGAAAAAAGCGCAACGCTGCCGGTTCTGTCCGGCACGCTGGGGCCGGATGTTGTTGATATCCGCAAGCTGCCTGCCCAGGCTGGCGTGTTCACCTTTGATCCCGGATATGGCGAAACGGCGTCGTGCACCAGCAAGATCACCTTTATCGACGGTGAAAAGGGCATTCTGCTGCATCGTGGGTATCCGATCGCGCAGCTGGCGGAAAAGGCCACCTTCATGGAGGTCGCCTATCTCCTCCTGAACGGGGAGCTTCCGGACCAGAAGGCTTATGATGCGTTTGTAACCGATATCAAGCATCATACCCTGCTGCATGAACAGATCCGTAACTTCTTCAACGGGTTCCGTCGTGACGCGCATCCGATGGCCATCCTGTGTGGCACCGTTGGCGCGCTGTCGTCCTTCTATCATGACGGGATCGACATCTCGAATGCCGCCAGCCGCAACCTGTCGGCCATGCGTATTATCGCCAAGATCCCGACCATCGCGGCATGGGCCTACCGCTATACGCAGGGTGATACGTTCATCTATCCGCGCAATGACCTGTCCTATGCCGAGAACTTCCTGTCCATGATGTTCGCGGTTCCCAGCGAACCGTACAAGATCAATCCGGTTCTGGCCCGCGCCATGGACCGCATCCTGATCCTGCATGCCGATCATGAGCAGAATGCCTCCACCTCGACGGTGCGGCTGGCCGGGTCCACGGGCGCCAATCCGTTCGCGTGCATTTCCGCTGGCATCGCGGCCCTGTGGGGACCCGCGCATGGTGGCGCGAACGAAGCCGTGCTGAAGATGCTGGCCTCCATCGGGCACAAGGACAACATCCCCGACTTCATCGCCAAGGTGAAGGACAAGAGCAGCGGCGTGCGGCTGATGGGCTTTGGCCATCGCGTGTACAAGAACTTCGATCCGCGTGCCAAGATCATGCAGGCGACCTGTCACGAGGTTCTGGGCGAACTGGGGATCAAGGACGATCCGTTGCTGGACCTGGCGATCGAGCTGGAAAAGATCGCGATCCATGACGAATATTTCGTCAAGCGCAGCCTGTATCCCAATGTCGATTTCTATTCCGGCATCATCCTCAAGGCGATGGGCATTCCCACCAGCATGTTCACCGTGCTGTTCGCGGTCGCGCGCACGACGGGCTGGATCAGCCAGTGGAAGGAAATGATCGAGGAACCCGGCCAGCGTATCGGTCGTCCCCGTCAGCTGTATGTCGGATCGCCGCAGCGCGATTTCGTCCCCTTCTCCGAACGCCCCTGATATCGCGCGTTCCCCGGCCCGGAAATGGGCCGGGGAGTTGCGACGGTCATGAGGTGGTCAATGAAAAAGGGCCTTTCCCGCCATATGGGAAAGGCCCTTTTCAGTATGCATGCAGGTATGGAAATTACTGGCCCCTGCCCTTCTGTGTGGCGGCCCGTTCCGCTGCCACACGTTCTGGCAATGCCGGATGCCTCAGCCGCAGTCGCAGCCGGCGGTGGGGCCCTGCTTGTGATGGACGACATGATGGTCGATCCATTCGGACACCAGGCGTCGTGCTTCGTTCAGCGATGCTTCGGGATGGTGAATGCGATACAACGTCGTACAGGCGTGAAAGGCGGACACATCAGTTGTCCCGACCTGACGCAGTTCCTGATAGGCGGTAACAACGGCCCGTTCACAATTGCGAACGATATGGCTTGTTTCAGAACCCACGATAAGACACCACCCGAAAATGAGAATTATTATTAACTGACGGAAGTTTAATGGATAACCCTGCCACAAATCAATAGAACTCTTCTTTCCCGGTTTCAAATTCATGTTTTGTCAGGAAAATGCAGGCGGGGGAGCAGAATGTTCCAGTGACGCGCGCTAATTATGGATTTTCCAAGCCTTTCCCGGTAAGCGTCTTTGCAATATTTTACATTCATTGGTCCGGAGGCAGGGTAAATGCACGACGCAACAGGAAATGGCGCAGGTCTTTCAACCGGTTCGACCGCATGGGATCGGGATGCGGCGCTGACAACGGCGCGTCTGCTGCTGGAAATCAAGGCCGTCAATTTCCGTCCTGACGAACCCTATACCCTGACGTCCGGCTGGAAATCGCCTGTCTATATCGACTGTCGCCGGATCATTTTCTTCCCTCGTGCCCGCCAGAAGATCATGGAACTGGGGGTCGAGAAGATCGGTCGCCATGTCGGGTATGAAAGCATCGATGCGGTGGTTGGCGGGGAAACGGCGGGGATTCCCTTCGCGGCGTGGATTGCCGACCGCATGATGGCGCCGATGGCCTATGTGCGCAAGAAACCCAAGGGCTTTGGCCGCAATGCCCAGATCGAGGGCGATGTGCCGGAAAACATGCGTACCCTTCTGGTCGAAGATCTGACGACAGACGGATCGTCGAAGGTGCGTTTCGCCCAGGCCCTGCGTGATGCCGGCGCCATCGTGGACCATACCTTCGTTGTCTTTTTCTATGGTGTCTTCCCCGGCGCGTACCAGACGCTGGCCGACATGAATATTACCCTGCATGCCCTGTGCACATGGTGGGATATTCTGGAAGCCTGTGCGGGGAAGCCCTATTTCTCTGAAAAGGACGCGACGGAGGTCAGGCGCTTCCTTGAAAACCCCTGTGCGTGGTCCGCAAAACATGGCGGCGTTGCCAGCGCCGAGGAAGCCCTGGCCCGCAAGGTGGCGGCGGACAAGGCCTCCTGAACTTACGGCGTGACCGGTGGTACGGATCCTGGCTTTTGACTCGGGGATTGGCGGTCTGGGAATCGTAAGGTGTCTCAGGAACGAAATCCCCGATGCCTGTATCGATTATCTCGCGGATACGGCTGTCTTTCCCTATGGGGAGCAGCCGGATGATTTCCTGGTCAGCCATATCGTGGCACTTGTGGGATGCGCCATGGAGCGGTTACGGCCGGATCTGGTGGTCATCGCCTGCAACACCGCCAGCACGCTTGCGCTGGATGCGTTGCGCGCGCGCTACAGCCTGCTGCCCTTCGTGGGATGTGTCCCGCCCATCAAATGGGCGGCCGACCTGACACGCAGCGGTACGATCGGCCTGCTGGCGACACGGGCGACCGTAAGCCGTCCCTACCTGCGCATGTTGCAGGCGCGCTTTGCCCCTGATCGCAGGCTTGTCGCCTATGGGGCCCGCAATCTCGCGGATCTGGCTGAACTGGCATTCCGGGGCCGACCGGTTTCCGATCATGCCGTCCTGGCGGAGATGGAGGGACTGTTTTCCCAGCCGGGGGGCGACGCCATTGATGTCGTGGGACTGGGATGCACCCACTACACCTTCCTGCTGGACCGCTTTCGACGATTGGGACGGCCGGGCATCAGATGGATTGATCCGGCGGAAGCGGTATCCCGGCAGGCGGCAAGGCTGAGCCGCGATATCGGAAATACGGAAACAGCCTTTCCCCATCATGGCGAGGCTTTCTTTACCGCCCTGCCCGATGATGTGTCGGCCCTGATGCCCGGGCTGCGGCGCATGGGATACGCGGCGGTCCGTCCCTTTGCGGAACGGACCTGAAAACCGGGGCCCGCCCTTTAGCGCAGGCGGCTGACGGTATAGGAAGCCGTATCCTGCAGCAGCTGCTTCAGGCGCGATGGCGGGAAGATGTCCAGCGCCTCTGACGCCGCGGTGGCATAGCGCGTGGCATGGTCGAGCGTGACGCCAATGGCGTTCGTCCGCGCGATCAGGTCAAAGGCATGTTCCAGATCGCCGGGTTTCTGATCGCTTTCTTCAATGACGCGTCGCCAGAAGGCCCTGTCTTCCTCATTGCCCGCGGCATAGGCGGTCAGGACCGGCAGGGTGATTTTGCCTTCGCGGAAATCATCGCCGATCGTCTTGCCCAATGTGGCCTGATCGGCCGCGTAATCCAGCGCGTCATCCACCAGCTGGAATGCCATGCCCAGATTGGTGCCGTAGGAATCAAGCGCCTCTTCCGCCTTCAGCGGCTGGTCCGCGACCACGGCGCCGACACGGCAGGCGGCGGCGAACAGGGCCGCCGTCTTGCCGTGAATGACTTCCAGATATTTTTCCACATTGGTCGAAAGGTCATTCTGCGTGGACATCTGCAGCACCTCCCCTTCTGCGATGGTCGCGGAGGCAGAGGAGAGGATGTTCATGACCTTCAGGGAACCATCGTCCGTCATCAGCTGGAATGACCGCGCGAACAGGAAATCACCCACCAGGACGGATGCCTTGTTGCCGAAAATGGCATTGGCGCTGGCCAGCCCGCGTCGCAGGGTGCTTTCATCCACGACGTCGTCATGCAGCAGGGTCGCGGTATGGATGAACTCCACGCACGCCGCCAGCGCGACGTGACGCTGGTGCGTGGCATCGGATTTGTATCCACACAGTCGCGCCGACGCCAGTGTCAGCAACGGACGCAGCCGCTTTCCCCCCGCCGCAACGAGATGCGCGGCGAGCTGCGGGATCAGCGCGACAGGACTGTCCATGCGCTCCACGATCGCGCGATTGCACGCTGCCATGTCATCGGCGAGATATTCCGCCAGGTCGCGCAGGGCAACCTCAGATCCGTCTGCCATCGGGCGTCGGGCCCCTTTGTCTTTCTGACTTGCCGTTCTGTCGGTTTCCGGCAGAGTAACTGCTAGGCCCAAAAGGTTATTCTCCCGGTTCCGAAGGTTCGATGTATCAGAGTATATGAGCGGCGCCGGAAAGCCGGTCAAGCCGGAGGACGAAACCGAATGCTCAATGCGCACGTATGACGGTGGTCTCGCGCATGGATACGATGCCCGTAGTGACACAGGGAACGCTCCTTGACGGGCGGATCCATTACAAACAGTTTCGTGATGGCAACCGCACGGGGCTGGAGCCCGTCCTGATGGCCGCATGTGTGCCCGCCCGACGCGGGGACTGCGTCGTGGAGGGCGGCTGTGGCGCGGGTGCGGGACTGATGTGTCTGGCATCGCGGGTGCCGGCGATCGCGGGCATCGGCCTGGAATGCGATTCCCCCACCGTGGCGCTGGCGCAGGCCAACCTGAGGGAGAATGGATTCGATTCGATTCGAATCCTGCATGCGACCCTTCCGCTCATGCCCGATGACAGCCTGCTGAGTGGTCCGGCCATCCGTCGGATCGACCATGCCTTTGCCAATCCCCCATGGCATGACCATGCCAGTACCTCCTCCCCCGTGGGGCGCCGGGACATGGCGCGGCGGCTGCCCAGGGCGGATCTGGCAAAATGGGTCGGCAGCCTGTCGGCGCAGCTGCGTCATCACGGCACGCTGACGCTTGCCCTTCCGGCGCGTCTGCTCGATCACGCGATCAGCGCCATGGATGACAGCCGGCTGGGCGATATTACGGTCTTCCCCTGCTGGCCCCGTCAGGGTGTTGCGGCAAAGATCGTCCTGCTTCGCGGGCGCATGGCATCCCGCGCCCCTGCCCGGCTGCTGCCGGGCATCGTGCTGCATCACGCGGATGGTGCCTTTACCGATGAAGCGCGCGCCATCCTGCGCGACGGGCAGGCATTGCTGCCCTGACGCGATGTCGTGTCAGCTGAAGGCTTCGTCCCACGTGCCGGCCGTGGCCGCGCGGCTGTATTCGGTGGAACGGTTTTCGAAGAAGTTGGCATGCTCCACCGCATTGACCATCTCGTCCACCCAAGGCAGCGGGTTGGTGGCGATGTCATACAGCCCGTCCAGGCCCAGTTGTCCCAGCCTGCGATTGGCGACAAAGCGGATATACTGCTTGACCTGATCCGCATCGAGCCCTTCGACAGCCCCCATTTCGAACGCCAGGTCGATGAAGGCGTCTTCGTGTTCCACGATATCGCGGCAGATCTGGCGGATGTCGTCCTGCAGCCTGTCCGTCCAGATTTCGGGGTTTTCCTGGATGAAGACCCGAAATAGCCGCGCCATCGAGATGCAGTGCAGCGTTTCATCGCGCACCGACCACGAAACGATCTGCCCCATGCCCTTGAGCTTGTTGAAACGTGGGAAATTCAGAAGGATCGCGAACGAGGCGAAAAGCTGCAGTCCCTCGGTAAACGCGCCGAAAGCCGCCAGCGTGCGGGCGATTTCGTATTTGTTCGTGACCGAGAATTTCTGCATGTAGTCATATTTGTCCTTCATTTCCTTGTATTTCAGAAATGCGGAATATTCGGCTTCGGGCATGCCGATCGTATCAAGCAGATGGCTGTAGGCCGCGATATGGATCGTCTCGATATTGGAAAACGCCGACAGCATCATCAGCACTTCGGTCGGTTTGAAGACCTGGCTGTAATGCTTCATGTAGCAGTTGTTCACTTCCACGTCGGACTGCGTGAAGAAGCGGAAAATCTGCGTGACCAGATGGCGTTCGCTTTCCGTCAGGCTGCGATGCCAGTCCTTGACGTCATCGGCCAGCGGCACCTCTTCGGGCAGCCAGTGGACCTGCTGCTGCGTCAGCCACGCATCATATGCCCAGGGGTAGCGGAAGGGCTTGTAAACCGGGTTCGCGGTCAGCAGGTCGAAATGCTGCTCGGCCTGGATGCCCGGGCCGGATGATGTATCGCTCATGGTGCTCACCCTATCTGAAGCCAAATAGGTTCACCGCTTATCGATTAGAGTAGCCAGACGCAACCTGAAAAACCGGTTCGGGAAGCATTGTGCAAACTGTCAGGGTTTTGGTGAAGCTTTTCTCAAAAAGCTTCGAAGAACACTGTCTTTTTGAAAAAAGACAGCGCCCGGGAACTTTTATTTTTTATCAAACGGTTGTTTGGCATGAATGCTCTTACTGGCAGGCAAGGCATTCCTCGTAATCGGTCGAGGACGCTGCAGCGGCAGGCGGCAGCGGTGGCAGGACGGCATCGCTTTCCTTCTGCATGATATCGTTCTTTCCCTTGCCATCACTGACGGCGTCGGCCCGCTGGACCGACAGCGAACGACAGTAATACAGCGATTTCACGCCGCGTTTCCATGCCAGGTAGTGGATCTGGTGCAGGTCGCGCTTGTGCACGTTGGCCGGCAGGAACAGGTTGATCGACTGCGCCTGGCAGATGAAGGGCGCGCGGTCGGCTGCATGTTCGACAACCCAGCGCTGGTCCAGTTCAAAGGCGGTCTTGAAGACGTCCTTTTCATGCTGTGTCAGGAAATCGAGATGCTGGACACTGCCCTTGTTCAGGGTGATGGAGGACCAGACCTCGTCAGTGTTCTGCCCCTTTTGCGTCAGAAGCCGGTCGAGGTGGCGGTTGCGCACCGTAAACGATCCCGACAGCGTCTTTTGCAGGAAGACATTGGCCGCGATCGGTTCGATGCCGGGGCTCGCGTTGCCCGCGATGATGGAAATGGACGCCGTGGGCGCAATGGCCATCTTGTTGGAAAACCGCTCCATGACGCCATATTCGGCGGCATCCGGACAGGCCCCGCGCGTCTGGGCCAGATTGCGGGACGCGGCGTCGGCTTCCTTGCGGATATGTTCGAAAATCCGCCTGTTCCACACCTTGGCGATCACGCTTTCGAACGGGATGTTCTTGGCCTGGAGGAAGCTGTGGAAACCCATGACGCCCAGCCCGACCGAGCGTTCGCGCGCCGCGGCGTATTTCGCCCGCGCCATGTCGTCGGGCGCGCGGTCGATGAAATCCTGCAGGACATTGTCGAGGAACAGCATCACGTCCTCGATGAACTGTGGATTGTCTTTCCACTCGTCCCATGTCTCGAGGTTCAGCGAGGACAGGCAGCACACGGCCGTGCGCTCCTTGCCATGGTGGTCCATGCCGGTGGGCAGGGTGATTTCCGCGCACAGGTTGGAGGTCTTGACCTCCAGCCCCGCCAGCTTGTGATGCTGGGGACGTGCGTTGTTCACGTGGTCGGAATAGATGATGTAGGGCTCGCCCTGTTCCATGCGGGCGGTCAGGATGCGGATCCACAGCGCCCGGGCCGAAACCTTGCGGATGTGGCTGCCATCCTTTGGCGACAGCAGGGCCCATTCCTCGTCATCGGCAACGGCGCGCATGAACGCGTCGGAAATCAGGACCCCATGGTGCAAGTTGAGCGCCTTGCGGTTGGGATCGCCGCCCGTGGGGCGGCGCAGTTCGATGAATTCCTCGATTTCCGGATGCCAGACCGGCAGGTAGACGGCAGCCGACCCGCGACGCAGGGAGCCCTGACTGATGGCCAGGGTCAGGCTGTCCATCACCCGGATGAACGGAATGACTCCCGATGTCTTGCCATTGCGCCC
Source organism: Novacetimonas pomaceti (assembly GCF_003207955.1). NCBI lineage: Bacteria > Pseudomonadati > Pseudomonadota > Alphaproteobacteria > Acetobacterales > Acetobacteraceae > Novacetimonas > Novacetimonas pomaceti. Next base: position 114,188 of record NZ_NOXG01000005.1, on the reverse strand, counting down.
GACATTTTCACCGATCGAGCGCAGGTTGCCCCAGTAGGATCCGATCCCGCCCCCCTTGGAGGCCAGCCAGACATTTTCATTCCACAGGTCAACGATGCCGCGCAGGCTGTCATTGGCCTCGTTCAGGAAGCATGAGATCGGCAGTCCGCGCGTCGTGCCCCCATTCGACAGGACGGGCGTCGCCGGCATGAACCAGTGACGCGAAATGTAGTCGTACAGCCGCTGCGCATGTCCCTCGTCCGCGCCGTAATAGGACGCCACGCGCCCGAACAGGTCCTGATACCCCTCGCCCGGCAGCAGATAGCGGTTATCCAGCGTCGCCTTGCCAAAAGCGGTCAGCAGGGCGTCACGGCTGCGGTCAACGCGGACGGGAAAGCCGTCCGGCAGATGGACGACATCATCAAACATCTCTGGCATGGTGGCTGCGTCCTTTCCCTGGATGACATCCTGTTCGTCACTGTGATGTTCGACCGTAGAACCGGAGATGCCGTCCAGACTCATCCACTTAAACTCCATAAGCTGGCCGCGACACGTCACGGGATCGGAAAATCCCGTGGCGTGTCTGTCCGGTCATTGCGTTATGGCGCTATATATGGACCAAAACGCCGCCCCGCGCACTACATATATGAGCGGGAGCAGCTACATGATGGGATCAGCTTTCCCGACTCTTGGACAATCCTCGTCAAGGGTAAAAAAGATATTTTTAAGTCGGGTTTTGGGGAAACCATCTCGCGAAACGCCCGCTCGTCAGGCGTCCCCCTCCCCCCATCGCATCAGGTTCTGCGCATCCTGTTCGCGGGGCTGCACCCACTGGATGCGGCCGTCCATGAATTCCTCTTTTTTCCAGAAGGGCGCGCGGCTCTTGAGCCAGTCCATGACGAACTCGACCGCCTGGAACGCCGTGTTCCGATGGGCCGACGCGCACAGGACCAGCACGATGGGCGCCCCAACCTCCAGCCGTCCGACGCGATGGATGACGGTGCAGCCGGACAGCGCGAATCGGGTCATTGCCGATTCGGCGATTCGCGTCATCATCGATTCGGTCATGCCGGGGTAATGTTCCAGCTCCAGCGCCTTCAGCCCCCCGTCGCCACGGACCAGTCCGGTGAAGGACGCCACCGCGCCGATGCCGGACTGTCCCGCCAGCAGCAAGGCGCTTTCTTGCGTCGGGTCGAACGGGGCGGTCTGCACGCGGACGGAAATGCGCGACATGGCGATCATCCCCCCGTTACCGGTGGAAAGAAGGCGATTTCGTCATCTGGCCCCACGCTGTCCCCAAGCGTTGCGAAGGACTGGTTGACCGCGACCCGCACCAGTTCGGGACGGCTGAAAATCTCGCCATATTCCCCGCCCCGGTCATGCAGCAGGCGCACCAGATCACGCACATGGGTCACGTCCGCCGGCAGGCTCAGGCTCTCGCGCTCCCGGCCCAGGCGATCACGTAGCCATGCGAAATAGAGGATATCCGGCATCCGCCCGCCCTTTTGTTACGTCAGGTCCCAAGATCGGATAGCGATATATCAGGGATGCTGCCGCTCCACCACCGTACCGTCCGCACCGATCACGGTTTTGCTGCCATCGGCATGGGGCACGATGATATCGGAATTCGCGGCGACCGTGTGGTCCTGATCCTGTTTCGCGGGAATCCCGGTATCTGGCGCGGCCAGTTCGCCCGACGGGTCATCGCTGTCGCCGATGCTGAGCGATCCGCCATCAGGCAGCTGCGGCCTGCCATCAGCCGAACGGCGCGGGAAATGGCCCGACACGGCATGAACCCGGCCGGAACTGATATCCGCCAGCGTCGGCATCTCCTGCATCCCGGTGGGCCATATATTGTGTCCCTGCGGCAGGATCGGCGGTTCGGCGGCGGCATGGCCCATGGAACGGCGCAGGTTTTCCGAGTCCACTTCCATTTTGGGCATGTTCGGAAGGCTGCCGGGAAGTTCGGTGTTGTCAGCCAGTACCTTGCCAAAGCCGCCGCACCCCGTCAGCGTCAGTAGCAGTAGCAACGGGGCTGTCGGACGCATCATATTCTCCCTGGTTCATGAAGGGTTCACAACCATAGGGAGAATTTGCCCGGATATGGACACAACCACAAGTGGCATTATGCCACAGTGATGGCCCGATCAGGGGGTGATGTTGCTAACTGACTGATTATTGCGCGTAACATGCTGGATACCGGTCGACAGGTAATCCCACCCTGTCACCAGCGTCAGCGCCGCCGCGATCCAGAGCATCGCCGCCCCCAGCAGGTTGACCGGCAGCCATGCGACATGCAGCAGCACGGCCGTGCTGTCGCCCGCCAGCAGGAAACCGATGGCCGTCATCTGGAATCCGGTCTTCCATTTCGCCAGCCGCGTGACCGGCAGCCCCACTTTGGTCGTGGCAAGATATTCACGCAGGCCGCTGACCAGGATTTCGCGCGACAGGATGATGATCGCGGGATACAGCGTCCAGTAAGGCAGGCGCGACAGCCCCGCCAGCACCATCAGGCACGCCCCCACCAGCAGCTTGTCCGCGATCGGGTCGAGCATCCGGCCAAGGTCGGAATTCTGATGCCACGCGCGCGCCAGCTTGCCATCAAGATAATCCGTGATCCCGGCGAGGATAAAGATCACGCAGGCCGCGCAGTCGGTGCCCGGCGTGTTGATGACCACCAGCAGGACAACGACAGGAACCGCAACAATCCGCGACAAAGTCAGGAGATTTGGCAGATCAGTAAGCATGGTTCACCAGCTATATCCAACGAAAGCATGAATCAAAAACACCTATAACGCTGGTCTGCCCGGTCATTTGCTCACATCTGCATGACATGGTGGTCAATTCCCGTTCCATTCGGGATGGAAAAAGCCATAGACCGTCCGTGCCGTGTCGCGGCTGATGCCCGGAGCGGATTCCAGTTCCGCCAGCCCGGCCTGGCGCACGCCGCGCGCCGATCCGAAACGGTTCAGCAGCGCGCGCTTTCGCGCCGGACCGATACCGGGGATATCATCAAGTTCGGATCTGACCAACGTCTTTGACCGTCCCGCCCGATGGGTCGTGATGGCGAAACGGTGGGCCTCGTCACGCAGGCGCTGAAGGTAGTACAGCACCGGATCGCGCGGCGGCAGCTGGAACGGGGGACGTGTTCCGGTATGAAACCATTCCCGTCCCGCGTCGCGGTCGATGCCCTTGGCGATGCCCACAAGGGTCACGTCCGTCACCCCGAGTTCGTCGAGCACGGCCTTTACGGCCGAATACTGTCCCGCGCCCCCGTCAATCAGCAGGATATCGGGCCAGTCATCGGGACGTGTCCCCTCCTCCCGATCGCGGAGCGCGCGGCTGAAACGACGTTCCAGCACCTCGCGCATCATGCCGAAATCGTCGCCGGGGGTCACGGGACCCTTGATGGCGAATTTGCGATAGGCGCGCTTTTCAAATCCTTCCGGCCCCGCCACCACCATGACGCCATAGGCATTGCTGCCCATGATGTGGCTGTTGTCATACGTCTCTATGCGGCGCGGAGGTTCGGGCAGGCCGAACAGTTCGGCCACGCCGTGAAGCAGCCTTGCCTGTCCGGCGCTTTCCGCCAGCCTGCGTTCGAGCGCCTCGCGCGCGTTGAGTTCGGCATGCTCCAGCACCGCACGTTTTTCCCCACGTTGAGGGTGGATGATCTCAACACGTTTTCCACGGCGGAGTTCCAGCGCGCTCATCAGGAGGTCATTGTCCGAAATGGCGTGGTTGACCAGGATCTGTCCGGGCGGCGGCTTGTCGTCATAAAATTGCGCCATGAACGCCGCCAGCACGTCGGCCGCGTCCTCGTCACGGGCATGGCTGGGGAAAAAGGCGCGGTTGCCGTTGTTGCGACCACCACGGATGAAGAAAACCTGAATGCACGACTGTCCCGCGATCTGCCAGATGGCGATGATGTCGGCATCCGACATCGTGCTGGGGTTGATGACGCTGGCATCCTGCTGCATCGCCGACAGGCCCCGGATACGGTCGCGGATGGCGGCCGCGCGCTCGAACTGCAGCGCGCTGGCGGCCTCTTCCATCTGCTGCACCAGTTCCTCGTGCATGCGCGGGTTGCGACCGGACAGGAAATCGCGCGCCTGCTGCACCAGGTCCGCATAATCTTCCTTGCTGATAAGGTCCACGCACGGTGCGGAGCAGCGATGGATCTGATGCAGCAGGCACGGGCGCGTCCGCGATTTCAGCACGGAATCGGTGCAGGAGCGCAGCAGGAATGCCTTTTGCAGCAGGTTCAGGGTCTGGTTGACCGACCATGCGGAAGCAAAAGGCCCCCAGTAGGACGCGCCCTTGACCGGTTTGCCCCGATGTTTCGCGATCTGGGGAAAATCATGCCGGTCGGTCAGGATGATCCATGGATAGCTTTTGTCGTCACGCAGCAGGATGTTGTAACGCGGCTGCATGCGCTTGATGTAGTTGGCCTCCAGCAGCAGGGCTTCGGCCTCGGTATGGGTGGTGACGATCTCCATGAATGCCGTTTCCGACACCATGCGGCGCAACCGCTCCGGCAGGCGGTGGATCTGGGTATAGGACGTGACGCGTTTTTTCAGCGCCAGCGCCTTGCCGACATACAGCACCTCCCCCTTGCGGCCGAGCATGCGATACACGCCCGGCGACATCGGCATGGTCTGCAGCGCCTTCTGGATCGCGGCGACGCCCTGCGGGGGGGCGATGGTGGGGGCGAGGGTCTGTCCGTCAGTGGTCATTGAAAATCGTTCATCCACCGATGCTGTGGATAAGCCTGTGGAGCAGAGGCAGAAAAAATCATGCGCATGGCGGTTTTCCTCCCTTGCCCTTGGATTGCCCAAAAAAACGTCACAACGAATAACCTATTGATTTGAAATGATTATGTGGGCACCTGTGCGCGAAAGAGGCAAAATGGTGACACAACTTGTTGGAAAACAATGATGTCAAGTCCCAGGGTGAATAAAACTCATTTCAGGGAAGGCAAAACGGTATTTCGAGATTTTTGCATGTAATTTCAAGGGGGCTTGGAAAACCGTTCCTGTTTTCGTCCCACCGCCCCCTGTCGCCGGGTCCGGATCTGTCGCCACGCGGGGGGAGAACTGTCATCCGTGTTGCAAGATTGCCCTTGTCACTGCCGGCCCGATGGGTAATGCACCCTTATGCGTATCGTGACATGGAATATCAATTCGCTTCGCCTGCGGCTTCCCCTGCTGGAGCGTCTGTGTGGTGAAATCCAGCCCGACATCGTCTGCCTGCAGGAAACCAAGGTAACGGATGACCTGTTCCCGCTGGAGGCCGTGCGGGCACTGGGTTTTGACCACGTATGCTTTCGCGGCATGAAAAGCTATAACGGTGTCGCGATCCTCAGCCGGATGCCCATACGGGTGCTGCCGGACATGCCGGACTGGTGCAGCCGGGGGGACTGCCGCCATATCGCCGTGGCATGTGGCGCGGGGGATGACCCCATTATCCTGCATGATTTCTATGTCCCTGCGGGCGGTGATATTCCCGACCCGGTGGAAAACCCCAAATTCGCCCACAAGCTTGCATTCGTGGATGAAGCGCGCGCCTGGTTCGCAGCTCGCGACCTGCGTCGCACCGTGGTTGTGGGGGACCTGAACATAGCGCCGCTGGAACAGGATGTCTGGAGCCATAGGCAGCTTCTGAAGATCGTCAGCCACACGCCGGAGGAAACCTCCCGCCTGCTTGCGTGGCAGGAAAGCGGCTTTGTCGATGCCATGCGGCATTTCGTCCCGCCTGAGGAGAAGCTTTATACGTGGTGGTCGTACCGCAACCGGAACTGGAGCATTTCCAATCGGGGACGGCGGCTGGACCATGTATGGGTGACGCCCGACCTTGTGCCGGACCTCAGGGCGATGTCGGTCCTGCGCTCCGCCCGTGACTGGGACAAGCCATCGGATCATGTGCCGGTGATGGTCGAGCTTGAGGCCGGAGAATAATCCCCCATGTCCGGGGAGAAATCATCTCCCCGACAGGATGGGCAGGACGGATGGAAACACCATTTCCCGTCCGGGACATTCCGCATGAGGAAACGCGGATGGCGTTTCGCCCCACGTTTTCCACAACAGGCGCGTGCTCAGGCTGCGTTCTTGCCGCCCTCGGGGTCAAGGCGGTAGCCGCCACCTTCGGTGACAAGCAGCGTGGCATTGGTCGGATCGGGCTCGATCTTCTGGCGCAGGCGATAGATGTGCGTTTCCAGCGTATGCGTCGTCACCGCCGCGTTATATCCCCATACCTCGTTCAGCAGGACCTGCCGGGGGACCGGACGCGTGCCCGCGCGATACAGGAATTTCAGGATGGCCGCCTCTTTTTCCGTCAGGCGGATGCGACGGTTCTTTTCCGTTTCCTGCAGCAGCTTGGCCGAAGGGCGGAAGATATAGGGCCCGATGGCAAAGACGGCATCTTCGCTGTTTTCAAAAATACGCATCTGCGCACGCAGCCGCGCCAGCAGTTCGGCAATACGGAACGGCTTTGCCACGTAATCATTGGCGCCGGCATCCAGCCCGCGCACCACATCCGTCTCATCATCCGATCCCGTCAGGATGATAATCGGAATACGTTTGCCCTTGCGCCGCAGATCGGCGCAGAAATCCCGTCCGTCACCGTCAGGTAGTGAAACATCCAGGATGATCGCATCGAAACGGGCGCCCGGTGCATTCAGCTTTTCCCATGCTTCCGCAACGGACCCCGCCTCGATCGCTTCAAATTCACTTTCAACCTGCAGCTGTTCAACGAGCATTTGACGTAACGTCTGATCGTCGTCCGCTATCAGAATGGGACGTGCACCCGCCATCGAACCCTCTTTTATAACTTTGTCCGTTCCGAGATTCGGAATCGGTTATTCGACTTTCATGATACGATAACATGTCGCATCAGGCTGTCGCCCAATGATCGCGAAACCATACCCAGCCACTCAGGCCGGACATAACATAAATGCGACCCTGCACAGAGAAATTCATGATACGCGCTATTTTGCAATCGAATACCGGTCTGGACGCACAACTGCATTGCATGAACGAACGGATCCCCGCCGTCATCGGGGCGGGAGGCATAAAAACCCACAAAATTGAGGGAGATCACGCCACTCCGACGGGAATTTTTCCCTTGCGGCGTGTTTTTTACCGTGCCGACCGGGTGGCATCACCTGTTTGTCATCTGCCGGTGGAGCCGCTGTCGCGACATGATGGGTGGTGCGATGATCCTACCCATTCCGATTATAACCGCTATGTGATGTTGCCCCATCCCGCGCGGCATGAACGGCTGTGGCGCGACGATCACCTGTACGATCTGGTGGTCGTGCTGGGGTATAATGACGCGCCACCCGTGCCCGGACGCGGGTCCGCCATCTTCCTTCACCTTCCACCGCCCCATTCCCGCCCGACCGAGGGCTGCATCGCCGTTGCGGAACCTGAACTGCGCAGACTGCTGGGAATGGGACTGCGGGAAATCGAGGTCCTGCCCCCGGGCCGGCGGTAACGCCCCTCTCAGCCCTGCGGCAGGGCTGCGGGCGCCGGGGCGGGAGAAGATGCGGCGGGAGGTGACGGGGGCTGGAGCAGGATGACCATGTCCCCTTCCCCCGGTTCGGACTGTATTTCGTCCTCGGCCGAGAAAATCCAGATCGCGACGCCCTTGCGGATGATCATGAACAGCAGCGTGTTCGGCGGGGGGAACTCATTTTCCTGCGCGGGATCGGTCATGACATGGGACTGGAAACGCCAGCCCCGGTCGAACAGGGAATCAATCATGGAGAAATTCCATGTCGGTTCCCCCAGCACCTTCCCCCGCGATTCACGGCTGACGCCGCGATACAGGTCAAGCCGCGCCAGCCCCGGACTGACCTGAAAGACCCGCTGGCGCCCGAAGTCCGGGGCAAGCCGGGCACAGACCAGACCGTTATAGATGGCGTCCGGCGTCGCCGCGATCAGGTAATCCGCCGGACGTTCCTCCAGACTTTCGAGCCCTTCTTCCGACAGAAGTTCGGCCTTCAGGGTCGGCACGCCCTGTCGCGCCGCCTTTTCCAGCGCGCCGGAATAGGTATCGACCAGCATCACGGGAATGCCCTGCTGATGAACGGTTACGGCCAGATTGGTGGACCATGCGTTGGCCCCCATGATCGCAAGCGCGGGTTCATCGGACAGGGTCAGGTGCAGGTAACGGGCCAGCGGCCGCAGGGAAAATCCATGCAGGAGCATGGTCGTGGCGATGACGGCGAAGACGGCCGGGGTAATCAGGGCCGCGCTGGGGTCGCCCGTTTCCCCAAGCTGCAGGCCCGCGACGCCCGCGACGGCCGCGGCCACGATGCCCCGTGGCGCGATCCATCCCACGAACAGCCGTTCCTGCCATGACAGGTCGGAACGGATGGTCGACAGGAAAATCCCGAGCGGACGGACAACAAACAGGACCGTGAATGTCAGGGCCAGGATTGGCAGCGACAGCCGCTCCAGCACCTCGCGATGAAGATCGGCCGTCAGGATGACGAACAGGCATGACACCACGATGACGCCAAGGGATTCCTTGATGCGGCGCAGTTCGGAAATCCCGACGACATGAAGGTTCGCCAGCGCCATGCCAAACACCGTGGCCGCCATCAGGCCGGTTGCCTCCATGACCAGGTTGCAGACCGACGCCATGCTCATGGCCAGGGTCAGGATAATCGGGATGCGCAGGATTTCTGGCAGCAGGTCGCGGATGGACAGGAATTTGACCAGCAGGGCGGGAAAGATGCCACATCCGATGGCGAACATGGTGCTGAACAGCAGATGGGGCCAGATTTCCACGGCCGCCAGCGATACGCCGGCGGTGTGGGAAGGCTGGAGGAGCAGGAATTCCATGACGAACGTCGCAAGGATCGCCCCCACCGGGTCATTGACGATGGCCTCCCACCGCAGGAAGGCCGCAACGCGCGGGCGCAGCTTGGTATGGCGCAGCAGCGGCAGGACGACTGTCGGGCCGGTCACCACGATGATCGCCCCGAACAGCCACGACGTGCCCCAGTGCAGGTGGCCGACAAAGTGGGCCGCCAGCGTCCCCAGAACCCAGTTGATCGGCAGCGCCACCGCCGTCAGCCGCAGCACTCCCTCCCCCGAAGTCCGCCACTGACGCAGGTCAAGCGCAAGGCCGCCTTCAAAGACGATAAAGGCCACGGCCATCGAAATCAGGGGATGGAAATACTGTCCGATCGCCGCCGCCGGATGCAGCAGCCCCAGGCCCGGCCCATAGATCAGCCCCAGCGTGAACAGCAGGACAATGGCCGGCAGCCTGAACCTCCATGCGACCCACTGGGCCGCGATCCCGCCGCCCAGGACACACAGAATGCCGATCGCCAGATTATCCTGCATCTTTATTTCCCGTATCGTTCCGTTTCAGCAGGCATCGTCACGCCGCCCGGCAGACAGGATGGCCGTCATGTCTGGATGCATGAACCCGCTGCCATTGCCGTGGCCGGCATGCCCGTCAGTCAGGATTGAAAAAAGCCTCTCAGGCGGCACGTTCCATGATAGCGGCAAAAAAGCCGTCCGTTCCGTTACGTAGCGGAGAAAGGCTCATTTTTCCGTCAACCAGCAATCCGGCGGGCATGCCACCTCCACCTTCGACTGCCGGTGGCGTGACCATCCGGAATTCCGGATTACGCTGCACGAAGGCGGCGATCTGGTTCTGGTTTTCCTCCGGCAGGATGGAACAGGTGGCGTAAACCAGACGTCCCCCCGGCCGCAGCAGCTTTGCCGCCCGGTCGAGGATATCTGCCTGTTTTTCCATCAGTTCGCGCAAATCGCTCTCCCGCAGGCGCAGGCGTGCGTCGGGGTTGCGCCGCCACGTTCCCGTGCCGGTGCATGGCGCGTCCACCAGAACCCGATCGAAACTGCCGGCACGGCGACGCGCCCATTTGTCGCCGGGGACCAGCAGGTGACGTTCCGCGTTATGCACCCCCGCGCGGCGCAGGCGCCGGACTGCCCCCTCCAGCCGCGGTTCGGAGACATCACAGGCGACGATATGGCCGCGATTGTTCATCGTCATGGCCATCGCGAGCGTCTTGCCCGCAGCGCCCGCGCAATAATCAAGCACCCGCATCCCGGGTTCCGCCCCGACAACAGCGGCAATCAGCTGGCTGCCTTCGTCCTGTATTTCGATAAGTCCCGCCCGGAACGCCGCCGTGGAGGTCACGGGCTGCCGCCCCGCGACCCGCAGCCCCCAGGGCGAAAGCGCGGTTTCCCGCGTCACGATGCCCTCTTCCGCAAGGGCGGCGCGCGCCGCCTCCCGCGTGGTTTTCAGCAGGTTGGCGCGTAAATCCAGCGTGGCCTCGCTCCCCATTGCCGCAAGTTCCGCCTCCGTCTGGTCGCCAAAGGCGTTATCCAGGTGCGCCAGCAGCCAGTCCGGCACCTCCAGCCTGACGGGACGGGGCATTTCGGGATGATCGAGCGGCTGTTCCTTCAGCAAAGCGCACAGGGCAGTTTCCTGTGCCGAAAGGCGCGTGGGCGCGTAACGTTCCCCGCTGAAAAGCTCCTCCGGCGTCATGCGGTCCTGACGCGCCAGCACGACCATCGCCAGCGTCAGGCTGCGTGGCGTAACCGGGGCACCGGCCCGTTCGATCCACCAGCACAGCCGCCGCCAGTGACGCAGGATGTCCCAGACCCGCGCCGAAATGGCCCGGCGGTCGCCACCGCCGATATAACGGCGTTCGCGAAAAAACGAATTGGCAACCGCGTCGGCTGGCCGGTACGGCGTGGCCTCCATCGCGGAAAGAAGGTCGATGGTGGCCGACAGCCGGGCACTGGGGGTCATTGAACTGTAATCGCTTTTGTTATGACGCTATCAATCCTGGCGGTAATTCGGCGCTTCACGCGTGATGGACACGTCATGGACGTGGCTTTCGCGCAGCCCCGCCCCGGTGATGCGCCGGAACCGGGCACGCCGCTGCAGGTCGGGCACGGTGGCCGATCCGGTATAGCCCATGCCCGCGCGCAGGCCGCCGACAAGCTGGTGAACCACGGCCCCCATTGCGCCCTTGTAGGCAACGCGCCCTTCGATCCCTTCGGGGACCATCTTGTGGGTGTCCTTGATTTCCTGCTGGAAATACCGGTCGGCCGAACCACGCGCCATGGCGCCAAGGCTGCCCATTCCGCGATAGGATTTATAGGTGCGTCCCTGATACAGGAAGACCTCGCCCGGCGCTTCCTCGGTCCCCGCCAGCAGGGAGCCGATCATGACGACATCCGCCCCCGCGCCGATCGCCTTGACCACGTCGCCGGAGGTACGGATGCCCCCGTCCGCGATGGCGGGGATGTCGAGTTCATGACAGGCCGCCGCTGTTTCCATGACGGCGGAAAACTGCGGGACGCCAACGCCCGCGACGATACGCGTGGTGCAGATCGACCCCGGGCCGATGCCGATTTTCACGCAGTCGGCGCCTGATTTTATCAGGGCGCGCGCGGCCTCCGGCGTGGCGACGTTGCCCGCCACGATCTGGATGTCCTCCCGGATGGCCTTGATCTTCTCTATGGCGCCCAGCACCCCGCGCGAATGTCCGTGGGCGGTATCGACCACGATCACGTCCACGCCCGCGTCGATCAGCTCACGCGCCCGCGTCAGGCCATCTTCCCCCACGCCCGTCGCCGCCGCGCACAGCAGGCGACCCAGTTCGTCCTTGTTGGCGTTGGGGTGCATGACGGCCTTGTCCATGTCCTTGACCGTAATCAGGCCGACGCAGCGATCCTCCTCGTCAATGACCAGCAGCTTTTCGATGCGATGGCGATGCAGGAGCTGACGCGCCTGTTCGCGCGCCACGTCGTGATTCACGGTCACCAGGTTTTCGCGCGTCATCAGTTCATAGACGCGCTGCCCCGGATCGGTGGCAAAGCGCACGTCACGGTTGGTCAGGATCCCCACCAGCCGGTTGGTGTCGCGTTCCACCACCGGCAGGCCGCTGATGCCGTGGCGCGACATGATGGCGTTGACCTCCGCCAGGGTCTGGTCAGGGAAAACCGTGACCGGGTTGACCACCATGCCGGATTCGAAGCGCTTGACGCGACGGACCTGCTCGGCCTGCTGTTCGATGGTCAGGTTCTTGTGAATGACGCCAAGGCCGCCGTTCTGCGCCATGGCGATCGCCATGTTGTCCTCGGTCACCGTGTCCATGGCCGAGGAGACAAGCGGGATATTGAGCTTGATGCGGCGCGTCAGGCGGGTTTTTGTCGATGTTTCCGACGGCAGGACGTTGGATTCGTCCGGCACCACCAGCACGTCGTCAAATGCCAGGGCCTCGCGGATGCGATCCTCGATGCGGGGAATGGAAACCGGTTTCGTCGTGGAAGACATGCTGCAGGAACCTCATCAGACAGTGGAGGGTCCCCAGTGCCGCGGGTACCCGACCGTTGGCGCACCCTCATAAGCCGTGAATCGGGGGCTTGCAAGCATTCTGCGCCCCCTTTGTCCCATAAAAGGATCATTCGCGTTTCCGGGCGTTCCCTCCCGTCGCCTCATAGGTGGTCAGCACCGTGCCGTCATGCATGTCGCGCTCGATCAGTTGCACGCCATATCCCCACAGGTCCGCCATGTGCTGCAGCGTCTGGCGCGCGTCCGACGGCTGAAGCTGGTGCCCCCTTGCCGTGCGGTGTTCCATCGTCAGCAGGCGGTCGGCATGCATGTTCGCGCCGGTAATCTCTATTTCCGCATGCATGTTGGCGGGATCATGGGCCTGGGCCACGGTGCGCCGGATGTCACGGTACCCCGCGTCATCATGGATCGCATCGACCAGCAGGTAGGGAGTGGACGTGTCATCGTGGATGCGGAACATGCGGAACTGCCGTATCACGGCGGGAGAGAGGAACTGCAGGATGAAGCTTTCATCGCGGAATTCGGCCCAGGCATGCTTCAGCGTCCCGATGGGCTGTCCATTGCCCGCGATGTCGGGAAACCATGCCCGGTCCTCTGCCGTGGGGGCGGAACAGATGCGCGCGATATCGCGCATCATGGCGAATCCCAGCGCATAGGGATTGAAGGAAGGTCCGCCGCCAGCATCGAAATCGGGCTGCGTGATGACGTTGCTGGTGGAATGGATGGCCTCCAGGTACGATGCGTCGTCGATGCGTCCGTTTTCATGCAGCCGCCGCATGATGTAATCGTGGACCCACGTCGCGCATCCTTCGTTCATCATCTTGAGCTGCGGCTGGGGATAGAAATACTGCGCGATCATGCGGACGATGCGGATGACCTCGCGTTCCCATGACGCAAGCAGCGGTGCGTGTTTTTCCAGGAAATAGAGAAGGTTTTCCTCCGGCAGGCCAAGGCGGCGACGCAGCGGGTCGCTGGATGCGGCCTCCGGCTGCTGTTCATCGTCAAGGGGCAGCGTGCGCCACAGGTCGTTGAAGGTTGCCTCCTCATGCTGCCGGCGGGCCTGCGCGCGCAGCTGTTCGCCCCGCAGGTCGAGGCGCCGCGCCCCCGAATGGCGATGCACCCCCTGCCCCTGCAGCGCATGGGCGGCGTCAAGGATGCGTTCCACCGCCGCGATACCGTAGCGTTCCTCGCACTGGTGGATGTAGCCGCGGGCGAATTCCAGGTAATCAAGGATTTCCGATGCGTTGGTCCATTCGCGGAACAGGCGGTTGTTATGGAAAAAATGGTTATGGCCGAACGCCGCGTGCGCGATCACCAGTGTCTGCATCGTGGCGGAGTTTTCCTCCATCAGGTAACTGATGCAGGGGTCGGAATTGATGACGACCTCGTACGCCAGCCCCATCATCCCCCGGCGATAGGCGTTTTCATGTGAAATGAACCGTTTGCCCAGCGACCAGTGGCGATAGCCCAGGGGCATGCCATGGGCGGTATAGACATCGAGCATCTGTTCGGACGTGATGATCTCCAGCCGGTTTGGATAGACCGTAAGGCCAAGCTCACGATCCGCGATTTCCGCCACCGCGTCATAGCAGTCGCGCAGTATTTCAAAGTTCCAGTCGTTCCCCTGATACAGCAGGGACGACCCGGTCCGGGCCGGCGCGGGGCCGAGGCGGAGGTCCATCATGCATTTTCCCTTTCAGGCTGCTGGGAGAACAGGTCGCGAAAGACAGGGAAGATGTCCTTGCGTTCGGTCACGCGCCGGACCGCAAGGTGGGGCACATGCGTGGAAATTTCGTGATAGGCCCGCCACAGGTCGGTCTGTCCGCGTATGACAGCGCCGGAGGCGGAAACCTCGATATAGGCGAAATACTGCACGTTCGGCAGGATTTCATCGCTCAGCAGGGCGCAGGTGCGCGCCATGTCGGACGGCAGGTTGTCGCCGTCGGACGCCTGTGCCGCATAGATGTTCCAGCTGTGAACCGGATATCGCTGTTTCTGGATGCCCGCCATCAGTTCCAGCGCGGAGGAGACAAGCGTCCCCCCCGTGCTGGGATCGTGGAAGAACGTGTTTTCATCCACTTCTTCCGCCCGTTCGGCATGGCGGATAAAGACGATGTCGAGCGTGCGGTAACGCCGTTCCAGGAAGACGTGCAACAGCGCGAAGAACTGCTTGGCCAGGTCCTTCATCCGCTCTGTCATCGATCCGGAAACGTCCATCAGGCAGAACATGACCGCCCGCGTGACCGGCTGGGGCATCACGGCATGGCGGCGATAGCGCAGGTCAACCGGGTCCACCCATGGAATGCGGGCCAGACGCCGCTGCATGACCGTGCGCTGTTCCCGCAGGTCCTGAAGTTCGGCAAGTTCGCCATCGCTCAGGGGGCGCTGCTGTTCCAGCGCGTGGATGCGCTGTTCCATCCGGGTCATGTCATCCGGACGCGGCCGGCGCAGCCCGATGCGCCGCGCGATGGAGCGGCGCATCGTGCGCGAAAGGTCCAGTTGCGAGGGGGAGCCGTCATTGCTCAGCCCCGCCCGCACGGGGGTCGTGGTTTCGGTCGTCGCCAGTTCACGCTTCACAAGATCGGGCAGTTCCAGATCGTCAAGGAAAAGGTCGAGGAATTCCTCCCGGCTGAGGACAAAGCGGAAGCTGTCTTCCCCTTCCCCCTTTTCGGATGCGTTTCCTTCCCCGCTGCCGCCGCCCTGACCTGCTGCGGGCGGGCGCTGCAGCTTGTCGCCGCGACAGAATTCCTTGTTGCCCGTCAGGATGAAATCGCGGCTGCCCTCGCTGAAGACGCGGTGGAAGGAAGGTTCATGCAGGGCATCGGCGGGTACGGTGACGCTTCTGTCATGTCCGGTCTCCTGTATGCTGCCGTGCGCTATGGCCTCGCGCACGGATTTCTGAACGGCGTCGCGGGCGCGTTCGATGACCCGACGCCGGTTCTCGATATTTTTCCCATGGGGATTGGAACGTCTGTCAATGATGTCCACTGCGCATTACCACCATGTTCCATGTGTCAGGCGGACTGCTTGACCCGCATGTACCATTCAACCAGCCGGCGGACCTGGCGTTCCGTATAACCGCGCGCAATCATGCGTCCGACGAACTCATCATGCTTGTGCCCGGTCTCCCTGTCCTTTTTCGAACCGAAGCTGATGACCGGCAGAAGGTCCTCCACCTGGCTGAACATCCGCTTTTCAATGACATCGCGGATTTTTTCATAGGACGTCCATGACGGGTTGCGACCCGCGTTGTTGGCGCGCGCGCGCAGGGCGAATTTCACCACCTCGTTCCGGAAATCCTTGGGATTGGCGATCCCGGCGGGTTTTTCCGTCTTGGTCAGCTCGGAATTCAGCAGGTCGCGATTGAGCATCTGCCCGGTGTCGGGATCCTTGAAATCCTGATCCTCGATCCATGCGTCGGCATGTTCCAGATACCGGTCGAACAGGTTCTGGCCATAATCGTTATAGCTTTCCAGATAGGCCTTCTGGATTTCATGGCCCAGATATTCGGCGTACCGCCCGGCCAGGTCGGATTTGAGCGTGGCGAGGTACTGCGCCTCGACCTCCGCAGGGAACTGTTCGCGCCGGATGGCATGTTCAAGCACATACATCAGGTGGACCGGATCGGCCGCGATTTCCGTCGGGTCGTGGTTGAACGTGGCCGACAGCACCTTGTAGGCAAAGCGCGTGGAAATCCCGTTCATGCCCTCGTTCACGCCCGCCGCGTCGCGATATTCCTGCATCGTGCGCGCCTTGGGGTCGGTTTCACGGATGTTTTCCCCGTCATAGACACGCATTTTCGCGAACTGGGTGGAGTTGGGATGCGGTTTCAGGCGCGACAGCACGGCGAAACGCGCCAGCATTTCCAGCGTGTTCGGCGCGCACGGGGCGGCGGACAGGCTGGAGGTATCAATCAGCTTTTCATAAATCCGCGATTCTTCGGTCACGCGCAGGCAGTAAGGCACCTTGATGACGCATACGCGGTCCAGGAATGCCTCGTTGGAGCGGTTGTTGCGAAAGGTCTGCCACTCCGCCTCGTTCGAATGGGCGAGGATGACGCCCGTAAAGGGAATGGCCCCGATGTTTTCCGTGCCGACATAATTACCCTCCTGCGTTGCCGTCAGCAGCGGATGCAGCATCTTGATCGGCGCCTTGAACATCTCCACGAATTCAAGGATGCCCTGATTGGCGCGGTTCAGCCCGCCTGAAAAGCTGTAGGCGTCGGGATCGTTCTGGCTGTAGTTTTCCAGCTGGCGGATATCGACCTTTCCCACCAGCGCGGAGACATCCTGGTTGTTGTCGTCGCCGGGTTCGGTCTTGGCGATCGCGATCTGGCGCAGCCGCGAAGGATGCAGCCTGACGACGCTGAAGCGTGAAAGGTCGCCATCGAATTCCTCCAGCCGCTTTATGGCCCACGGGCTTGCGATGCCCGTCAGCAGGCGGCGCGGGATGCCATACTGCTTTTCCAGCGCGGGTCCCATGCGTTCGGGGTCGAACAGGCCGAGCGGACTTTCAAAAACCGGGCTGATCTGCCGTCCCGCCTTGAGGACATGGATCGGTTCCTTTTCCATCAGCGCCTTGAGGCGTTCACCCAGCGAGGACTTGCCACCCCCCACCGGGCCAAGCAGGTAGAGGATCTGCTTGCGTTCCTCCAGCCCCTGCGCCGCGTGGCGGAAAAAGCCGACAATCTGCTCGATGGTTTCTTCCATCCCGTAGAAATCGGCAAAGGCGGGATAGACCCGTAACGTACGGTTCATGAAGATGCGCGACATGCGCGGGTCGCGTGATGTATCGATCGTTTCGGCCTCTCCGATCGCGCTCAGCATGCGCTCCGCCGCCGTGGCGTAACAGGATGGATCAGCCTTGCAGTGTTCGAGATAGTCGGACAGTCCCATTTCGACTTCGCGGTGTTCGTCGCGCATTGCCGTCGCAAGGGAAAAGACATTGAACTCATTGGCCATCAGCAGATTTCTCCGAAATCAGCAGGGTTCGGGGTGAACCACAGGATGAGCGTTCGTCGTATCTTGTCTTGTAATCCGTCCCCTGCATGCAAAGGGGGGCCGGCAACCTGTCTTTTTAACGTTTGGCGGTGATGACACGACCTTTCGCCTGCATGGGCGTGGTATCGTGAGGTCGGGCAATATTGCCCTGATATAACCTAGTGATTTTGTCACCCCGTAAACAGCGGGTCCCGATCACGGATCGGCCCGTCCATTTACGCTATCGCTCCGGATGTGCGGGATTCAACCTAAATTTTCAGGATGAAGCATTGGTAGGGTCCCGGTCATGCGGCCGTCAGGTCCGCAGCACCAGTCCGTCATGCGCGGCCTCAACCCCCGGTGGCAGATGCGCCTGCATCCAGTCCCAGTCCATGTCGGGGCCCATATGGGTCAGGACGGTGCGGCGGGGCTGTATGCGTTCGCGCCACCGCAGGACCTGTTCCAGCCAGCCGTGGGAAACATGGGTCGCGCGCTGGAAGCATCCGACCACCCAGGTATCAACCCCGCGCAGGATATCCAGCGCCGTTTCATCAAGTTCCGCGACATCGGTGCAGTAGGCCATCGGCCCGACCCGAAGGCCAAGTGTCAGGGTACGGCCATGCACCTGCTCGAAAATGCGGACCTTCATGCCCGCGATCTCCACCTCGTCGCCGGGGGTCACGACATGCGGGACCAGGACGGGACGATAGAAGGATGGCGGCGTCCACGGGCGGAACACGTAATCAAAGCGCATCACGAGTTCATCAATGACATCCTGCGTGGCATAGGCCGGAATCGGGCATCCCATGATGCGGTTGATCGCCCGCAGTTCATCAAGCCCCGCGATGTGATCCGCATGGGCATGGGTATAGATGACCGCATCGACGCGCGAAATCCGCTGCGCCAGCAGCTGCGCGCGCAGGTCCGGTCCCGTATCGACCAGAAGCGCATGCCCCCTGTCGTCGCGCAGCAGGACGGAGGAGCGGGTACGGGCATTGCGCGGTTCCAGCGGATTGCATTCGCCCCAGTCCCCTGCCCCGTCGGGTCCGCCGATCATGGGAACGCCCGCCGATCCCCCGCATCCCAGAATGGTCATTTCCATTGTTCAGGCCGCCTTGGTGAACAGGCGGTGGAAATTGGCCGTCGTCAGCGCCGCGAACCTGTCATCGTCCATCTGCCTCACCTGCGCCAGGCGCTGTGCCGTGTGGGCGACATATCCGGGTTCGTTGCGCTTGCCCCGCTTTGGGACGGGGGCAAGGAAAGGCGCATCCGTTTCCACCAGCAGACGTTCGGCCGGGATGTCCACCGCGATGGCCCTCAGCGCGTCGGAACGGTTGAAGGTCGCGATCCCTGAAAAGCTGATATAGCCACCCAGTTCGATCGCGGCCCGCGCCAGTTCCGGGCCGGATGAAAAACAGTGTACCAGAAAGGGAAAGGCGCCCTTTTCTTCCGTCTCCTGCCGCAGGATGGAGATCATGTCCTCGTCAGCCTCGCGCGTGTGGATGACCAGCGGCAGGCCGGTCTGCCGTGCCGCGGCGATATGGGCGCGAAAGCTTTCCTGCTGGCGGGGCCGGATCTCCGGCTTGCCGTGGAAGTAATCAAGGCCGCTTTCCCCGATTCCGATGACGCAGGCATCATGGGTCTGCGCAATGATGTCATCGGGCGTTGGCACGGGGGCTTCATCGACATGATCGGGATGGGTGCCGATGGTGCACCATACCCGCACCTGCGGGGAATCGAGGGCGGCCAGCTTTTTCTGCTGTGCCGCGCGCGACAGGCGCGTGCCGATCGTGACAAGCCCCCCGACCCCGGCATCGCGGGCGCGCGCCAGCAGATCAGGCAGTTCCTCGTCCGAGAAATGATCCAGATGGCAGTGTGAATCCGTCAGGTCCGTCCGGGTCATGGCGTTGCTTCGGCCTCGACAAAGCGGGGGAAGATTCCCTTGGGCGCGGGCAGCGCGCGGCCCGCCGGCAGGGGCACATCCAACGCGGCGAAGCTGCGTTCCCCGGCCTCCACACCCAGCTGGGTCAGCATGGCATCCATGCTTTGCGGCATGTAGGGCTGCAGGACCGTGGCGATGACGCGCAGGCCATCGACAAGGACGCGCAGCACGTCGGCCATGCGCTGCGGGTCGGTCTTCTTCAGCGCCCACGGGGCCTGATGGTCGATATAGGCGTTGCTGGCGCGGATGACTTTCCAGACTTCCTCCAGCGCGTCCGTCAGGGCCTGCCTGTCGATCTGGCCTGCCATGATTTCCGGCAGCAGGCTGGCCTGCGCCAGAAGGGCCGTATCCTCCGCCGTGTGGGCGCCACGTTCGGGCAGGACGCCGCCACAGTTGCGCGCGATCTGCGACAGGGTGCGCTGGGCAAGGTTGCCAAGGTCGTTGGCAAGTTCGACATTCATGCGCGTGATGATGGCCCTGCGGCTGAGGTCGCTGTCCCCGCCGAACGGCATTTCACGCATCAGGAAGAAACGGATGGGATCCAGGCCGAATTCCTTCACCAGGTCGCGCGGGTCGACCACGTTGCCCAGCGACTTGCTCATCTTCTGGCCCTCGATGGTCCACCACCCGTGGGAGAAGACGCGTTCAGGCAGCGCCAGTCCCGCCCCCATCAGCAGCGCGGGCCAGTAGATGGCGTGAAAGCGCAGGATGTCCTTGCCCACCAGATGCAGGTTCGCGGGCCAGAAATCCCATCGCGGCGCGCTTTCGTCGGGATATCCGACGGCCGACAGGTAATTGGCCAGCGCATCGACCCATACATACATCACGTGTTTCGGGTCGCCGGGCACGGGAATGCCCCAGTTGAAGCTGGTCCGGCTGATGGACAGGTCACGCAGGCCCCCGCGCACGAAGCTGATGACCTCGTTCCGGCGGGAGGCAGGCTCCACGAAGCCGGGATGTTTTTCGTAAAGTTCCAGAAGCCGGTCGGCGAAACCGGACAGGCGGAAGAAATACGATGGTTCCTTCACCCATTCCACCGGCGCGCCGGTGGGGGCGACGCGCGTGCTGTCAGGCCGGGTTACCAGTTCCTCTTCCTGATAGAAGCATTCATCGCGCAGGGCGTACCAGCCTTCGTACGCGCCAAGATAGATATGGCCGTTTTCCTCCAGCTTCTTCCACACGGCGGAGGCCCCTTCGGCATGGCGGGGTTCAGTCGTGCGGATGAAATCATCGTAGGAGATGGCCATCGCATCATACATGTCGCGGAAATCCGCGGCGACACGGTCGGCCAGGGCGATCGGGGTCATGCCCGCGGCCTGCGCGGCCTGTTCCACCTTCTGCCCATGTTCGTCGGTGCCGGTCAGGAAGAACACGTCAAATCCCGCCAGCCGCTTGAAACGCGCGATGACGTCCGCCGCGACGGAGGTATAGGCGTGGCCGATATGGGGCGCCCCATTCACATAATAGATCGGTGTCGTGACGTAATAGCGCCGTGTCATATTGCATTCACCCGCGCAAGCGCCGTCAGGAGCGCCTGCTGCTTATCCAGATTGAAATTTTCGGTCTCTGCCCGCAGGCGGACCAGATCCTGCCATACCCGCGCCATGTGTTCGGGACGGCGGTCGCGGACCGGTCCCTCATGCCGTGGCTGGCGGAGAAGTTCGCGTGTCCTTGTCGATATGGCATCGCATAACAGATCGAAAAAGACCGAAAAGCCATTTTCCGCCTCCGCGATGCTGCCGGCGATACGATAGGCATCCATGTCCTCGGTTCCGCCCGCCATCACCTCGTCCACCAGCGCGGAGAGTTTTACCCCGTTCCTGCGCAGCAGCGACAGGGCGCGCCCCGCGGATCCATGGGCCAGCGGGATGACTTTCGCGATATCGTGCCGCTGCTCTTCCTCCACGACATCATGCAGGATGTCACGAAGTGCCTGCGGTGGCAGCGGGCCAAGGTCCAGCGTCCGGCATCGGCTGCGTATCGTCGGCAGAAGCCGGCCCGGTGCCGCGCAGGTCAGGATCAGTATCGCGCCCCTGGGCGGTTCCTCAAGGATTTTCAGGATGGCGTTCGATGCAGTGCGGTTCATGTATTCCGCGCCATCGACGATCACGACGCGCCATCCCCCTTCCGCCGCCGTGCGCCGCAGGAACGCGCCGATCGGGCGCACGTCGTCGCCGACGATTTCGCGGCGCAGGCGATGGTTCTTTTCGTCCATGGCACGCGCGACCACCAGAAGGTCGGCATGGGTGCCCGCGCTGACACGCCGCCCGACCGGGCTGTCATGGTCCAGCGCGTCCAGAAGGGCACGGGCCATCATGAAGGCCATCGTGGCCTTGCCGATGCCTTCCGCGCCGGTCAGAAGCCAGGCATGGTGCAGCCGTCCCGAGCGCATGACGCTTTCGAACTGCCGCCATGCGGCCTCGTGCCCATGCAGTTGCGTCCGTTCGCGCGGGGCCGTCATTACGCTTCCTGCGATGGCGGCAGGCGGGTCGCGACGTGGGCTGCGATTTCACGCGCGATGATTTCGGCCGGCCGTGTCGCGTCCAGCGTGATGCAGCGTTCGGGTTCCGCCTTCGCAATGGCGATGAAACCTTCCGCGACGCGGGCATGAAACGCCTCGTTCGCGGTTTCATAGCGATCGGGACGGTTGGCGCGCGCCCGCAACCGCGCAAGTGCCACGGGGCGCGGGACGGTCAGGATGAATGTCAGGTCCGGGCTGATGCCCGTGCGTTCACGCAGCGATTCGATAAGGTCAAGGATCGCGGGATCGCCCTGTCCGCGTCCATATCCCTGATAGGCGGCGGTGGAATCGGTGAAACGGTCCGAGATGACGACCTTTCCCGCCGCCATCGCCGGGCGGATCAACTGGTCCACGTGATCGTATCGCGCGGAAAAGTGCAGCAGGGTTTCGGCGCGCAGCGACAGGTCATGGCCACCGAACAGGAGGAAGTCACGCAGCGCCTCCGCCCCCGGCGTCCCGCCCGGTTCGCGCGTGCGCATGATCGCGTCCGCGGGCAGGCGCGTGCGCAGGTACTGTTCCAGCAGGGCCGTCTGCGTGGATTTGCCAGCCCCCTCGCCGCCTTCGAACGTGATGAATAAGCCCGTCATGCGTTCAGTGATGTCCCAGCTTCTGTCCCAGCACGGCGGAGGCCCGTCCCAGCAGCCCCAGGCGGCCCACGTCCGCGCCGGCCACGACCGGCACCCTGATGTCGGCCAGTCCCGTATTGGAAATCACGACTTCGCCCACCTGTTGACCGGCCGTGACCGGCGCGGGGATGGGGCTTTTGTAATCCAGGCTGATATGGACGCGATTCTGCCACCCGTGGGGCAATGTCAGCAGGATGTCGCGGGTGGCGACCAGTGGCACGGTCGGGGCCCGGCCCAGCCATACCGGCGCGTTGTCAATGACCGCGCCGCTGTGCATCAGCGTGGCGTTTTCAAAATTGACGAATGCCCATTCCAGCAGCCGTTCGCTTTCGAACGCGCGCGCATTGCTTGATGGCAGCCCGTTGACCGCCATGACGATACGGTTGCCCCCGCGTTCCGAACTGGCGCACAGGCCGTATCCGCCTGCGTCGGTGTGGCCTGTCTTCAGGCCGTCGGCAATGCCCTTCACGACCAGCGCATTGCGGTTTTCCTGGGATATCTTGTTGTAACGGAAGCTTTTTTCGGAAAAGAAATGATAATATTCCGGAAAATCATGAATCAGGTGCATCGCGATGGTCGTGACATCGCGCGCCGACATGTAATGCCCGTCCGCGGGCCAGCCGGTGGCGTTCATGAAATGCGAGTTGGTCATGCCCAGCTGCGCGGCCTGCGCGTTCATCAGGGAAACGAACTGGTCTTCGGACCCCGCGACGCCTTCGGCAAGGACGATGCAGGCATCGTTACCCGACTGGATCACCATGCCCTGGATCAGGTCGGACACCATTACCGATCCCTGCAGGGGGACGAACATCTTCGATCCCTGCATCCGCCATGCCTTTTCGCTGACGGTCAGGGACTGGTCCAGCTTCAGGCGTCCGGCGCGCAGCATGCCGAACACGACATAGGCTGTCATCATCTTCGTCAGTGACGAGGGCGGCATGCGCTCGTCCGCCGCCTTTTCCAGCAGGACCGCGCCCGTCGTGTAATCGACGATGCATGCCCACCGCGCCGGCGTGTCGACCGGGCCGATCAGGCTGTTGGCCGGGGTATATGTTCCCGGCGGCGCATCCGGCGCGGCGGCGGGGGGGGCTGCGGCGGCGGCGCGATGCTTCCGCGCCGCAAGCGCCCCCCGCCCTGCAGGCAGGAGCGCAAGCAGGCTGGCCGCCCCGCAGAGGATCGCGCGGCGTGTCGGGTGGCGCCCGTCATGCGGGGCGGTGGAAAGTGTCGCTGCGCGAAGACGCGTATGTCCTGATGTCATGTAATCTCGTTACCCAGAAGCCCTACGGCCAGTGCATAGAAGTCCGAGGGATTATAGCGCCGGATTGCGTTAAAATTACGATAGACCATGAAGGAATCGCCCCCCGCTCCATCCGGGCGCAGCACCGCGCCGCGCATGTCGGGGCGCGGGAACGGGCTTCCGTCGATCTGCCTGACCCCCATGTCCATCCATTCCCGCAATGTCCGGAAATGCGCACGCCCGAGCTGTGCCAGCGGCAGCGTGTCGGGCACCGTGATTTCCTGCCCCCACGGTTCGTCACTGACCCATCCGGAATGCGAAAGGTAGCTGGCGATGGATCCGAACACGTCGGCCGTGGAATGCCAGATGTCACGCCGTCCGTCCCCGTCCATGTCCACGGCATAGCGGAGATAGGCGCTGGGCATGAACTGGGGCTGTCCCATCGCGCCGGCATAGCTGCCGATCATCTGTTCGGGCGTGATGTCGCCCATTCCCAGGATGCGCAGCGCCTTCATCAGTTCATCGTGAAAGAATTTCGCCCGTCGCCCGTCATAGGCCAGCGTGCAGAGCGCGTCGATGACGCCAAACGTCCCCATGCGCGTGCCATAGGCGGATTCCAGCCCCCATATTCCGGCGATCGCGGCCTGCGCCACGTTGTAGCGCGTCAGTGCCTGGTCAAGCAGGGGCCGCTGGAGTGTGACGGCGCTGCGTCCATCCGCAACCTTGCGCGGCGTGATGACGCGCTGGCGATACTGCGCCCATGTAAGGTGGAATTCCGGCTGCGTGCGATCCAGTTTCAGCACCTTCGGGTTGGGCACGGACAGATTAAGCGCCCGCGCCGCGATCCCGGCATCCAGTCCCTGTCGAATCGCATCATTGCGCACGCCTGCGACGAACGTGGCATAATCAAGCGCGTGGGCCGTGCGCGCCCGCAGGCCAGATACAAGCCCCCCGGCGGACAGGGTGGCGGCGGAGAGCAGGAATGTGCGACGGACAAGCATGTCGATGCTCTGCCACGGTGGCGGTGTGGTTTCAATCCTCGGTGCCATATTCGGTGGCGTTTCCGTCCCACGGGGAAATGAAAGGATACTTCGGGGTAACAACTTCGGGTTTGTTCCTGTCGCGGAAGCATGCAACAAGGTCGCAACAGCAGGCCCCCGGGGACAGGGATATCGTTTTTCCCCCCTCCCCGCCCTGCGGCATGCCGTGTGGTCCCGCCCGGTGGCGGGTATGTCCACGCATGGACCATGAGTTGAAAAAAGAGGCTTGTCAGTTATTGATCGCGCTCATCCCCCTTTACCTGCCGTGTGCGTGTTAGCCGTCCGGAGATGACGTTATCCCTGACTTCCATCCTCGCGGCGGCAGGCGCGTCGCCCCTGCTGCAGGCCCTGGCCATCATCGTGGGCACGTTCATTCTGGAGGATGCAGCGACCATCATAACCGCCATGCAGGTGCAGACAGGGCATGTGCATCTGCCGGTGGCGCTCGTCGCGCTTTATATCGGCATCGTGGTGGGGGATATCGGGCTTTACGGTATGGGCTATCTTGCGGCCTGCTGGCCGCCCGCGCGACGCTGGGTCACCCTGCCCAACGTGGAAAATGAAGGCCACTGGTTCGATCGGAACGTTTTCCGTATCGTCTTCATCAGCAGGTTCATCCCCGGCGCGCGCCTGCCGTTATACACCGCCTGCGGCTTCTTTCGCGCGCGGCTGGGCCTGTTCTGCATCGCGGCGATCCTGGCGACCCTGATCTGGACAACGCTGCTGTTTGTCGTATCCCTGCGTGTCGGACAGTTCATGATTTCCCATCTGGGGACATGGAAATGGCTGGGTCTGGCGGGCTTTATCCTGACCATCTTCCTCATCAGCCGTACCATCGCCCGATTGCAAGGCCCATCCCGATGACCGACATGTCGACCCTTACCACAGCGTCTCCTTCTGCGGACAAGTCGCCCTCCCCGCTTTCCATGTTCGAGTTCTGGCCGGGATGGATTTTCTATACCCCCGTCGTGATGTACTGGATCATCCTGGGGCTGCGGTATCGCGATGTCAGCCTGCCGACCGCCGCGAACCCCCGTATTGAAACCGGCGGCCTGTGTGGCGAAAGCAAGAGCTCCATCCTCGACATGGCGGGGGAAACCGCGCGGCGGTGGATCGCGCCCTATGCCATCATGGAAACCGGGGAAAACGATACCCCCCGCGCCCTGCGGGCGATGGAAAAGACCGGGCTGGGATTCCCGGTGGTGCTGAAACCCGACATCGGATGCAACGGCACGGGGGTGAAGCTGATTGGTGATGAGGCCGCCCTGACGCAGGCGCTGGCGACATTCCCGCGACATGTTTCGCTGATGCTGCAGCGGCTGATCCCCTATTCGCATGAGGTGGGGATTTTCTATATCCGTCACCCGGATGAAAAACGCGGGCGCATTACCTCCCTGACCTACAAGGAGGTTCCCGTCCTGACCGGGGACGGCCGTTCCACGGTGGAGGAACTGCTGCGGGCCGATCCCCGGACGCGGCTGGTGCCACAGATCTATATCCCCCGCCTGCGCGCGCGCCTGGGCGAGGTGCTTGCCGCCGGTGAATCGCTGCCGCTCGTCTTTACCGGCAATCACTGCAAGGGCGCGATCTTTCACGACTGCACGGCCACGGTCACGCCGGAACTCGAATCGCGGATCGACGAGATCATGCATGACATCCCCGATTTTCATTTCGGGCGGATCGACGTGAAAGCCGAATCGGCCGCCGCGCTGCTGCGGGGGGAAAAGTTCGAAATCATCGAAATCAACGGCGTCGGTTCGGAAGCCACCCATATATGGGATTCCCACACGACCCTGCGCGATGCCTATGCCGCCCAGTTCATGCATTACCGCGAGACGTTTCGCATCGGCGCGAAGAAGCGAAAGGCAGGATGGAAGCCCAGCGGCGCGATGACCATGCTGCGGTGCTGGCTGCGCCAGCGCAGGCTGCTGGCGTCCTACCCCCTCAATGACTGACGCGGGCTTTCGTCCCGGTTTGCATCAGGGGGCTGAGCTGTCGGGGGGAAGCCCCCCGTTGCCGAAAATGTAATTGCTGACCTGCTGTTCCAGGCTGAGCGGTTCGTGCGTGTCGGTAATAGTGGCGTTGGGGGGCAGCATCTTCGGGCTGTCGCCAGCCTGTACCATCAGGGCCATGTCGGCCGTAAGTGATGGGCTGCCGATGGAAATGCTTGTGTTCGCGGGAAGATTGACGGCACGATCCACCGTGAAGCCGACATTCGCCATATAGGTCGTGGGGTCAAGAACGATGGAAGTGACGCGCCCGACCGACACGCCGCCCAGTTCGACATTCGCGCCCACCTTCAGCCCGTTCGCGGAAATAAACCGCGCGGTCAGGGGACGTCCCGCCCTGTCCGGTCCCATCTGGGAAGCGCGGGCATAGGCGCAGAACCCAGCCGCAACCAGCAGTACAAGCCCACTGGAGATGATCGCGCCGCTTCTTTCCCTTGCCATGACGATCCTTTGCCCATTTATGTATCGCGGTGATGGCATCAAACCACCGCGCCCAGACGTTGCATATAGTCTAATTCGCCACGGATATCCCGAAAATGACACTCCTGCAGGCAATCATTATTGCAATCATCCAGGGGGCAACCGAACTGTTCCCTGTCAGTAGCCTCGGGCACGCGGCCATCGTGCCGGCCCTTCTGCATTGGTCGATCGACCTTCACGGGGATATGTTCCTGCCGTTCCTGGTCATGCTGCATCTGGGAACCGTCATGGCCCTGCTGCTGTTTTTCTGGGGGGACTGGCGCGCGCTGCTGTCCGGGGCCTCGGGCCGGGATGGCATGCAGCGGCAGATGGAAAGCATACGGATCCTTGTCCTGCTGTGCGTGGCGACCGTTCCGGCCGTGATCGTGGGGGGGCTGTTTGAACACATGATCCGTAATCTGTTCGGCACGGCACGCTATGCCGCGATTTTCCTGACGCTGAATGGCGCGATGCTGCTGCTGACCGAACGTATCAAGGGGCGTGGCACCCAAAGTGTCCTGAGCCGTCCCATCGCGTCCCTCGGGCTGGGCGAGGCTGTCATGATCGGCATGTTCCAGTGCCTTGCCTTCCTTCCCGGTATCTCACGTTCCGGCGCCTGTATCGTGGGGGGGCTGCTCAGCCGGCTGTCGCATGAAAATGCGGCGCGCTTTGCGTTCCTGATGGCGCCCCTTGTCATCCTGATGGCGACCGGCAAGGAAATTTTCGAACTGCGTCATGTCGAACTGGCACCCGGACAACTGGAGATCGCTGGGATCGGGGCAGTGGTGGCCGCGCTGGTGGCGCTGGTCAGCACGGCGGTCCTGATGCGGTATTTTCATGACCATGAAAAATGGGCGCTTCAGCCATTCGGCTATTACTGCATTGCGATGGGCGTGTTCTCCTTCATCTATCTGGGATGAAGATGCGGGCTGTTTCAGAAGTCACCCACGAAGCGTCCCATCATCGTGCAAAAAGTGGCTGTCCCGCCATAGGTAGGACAGCACATGTTTTCTGGTGATCCGATGGGGACTTCCTGCGGCCGGCGGGCGTGACGGCGCGGCCTTGTGCCGCCAGACTGCCTGCCGCGGGTGTGCACGTTTCCCCCTCTGTCCTGCCGGATCATATGGCGATGGATGGTCGTTGGTTATCCCGACATGTCAGGCCCCTGCTGTTACTGGGGCGTTCCGTGTCCCTGTCCCTGCGTTCCGTTGGCAGGGATGGCGCCGGGGCCGGGATAGGATCCCGGCGGAGGGCGGTCAATGGGCGGGGAAATCATCCCCGGATCGGGCATTCCGCCCAGTCCGGATACCGATGCCACATGGGACAGCCGTTCGCGCGGCAAGGCCTCGGGACATTCATCACGCAGGAACGCGATGATCTGTTCACGTATTTCGCATCGCAGGTCCCAGCTCTGCATGGCGGAACGCGCGCTGGCGATGACACGGATCGTCATGACCTGCGCGTTGCAGTCCGCGACCTGCACGTCGAACACCTTGCCATCCCACAGGGGGGCGGCGTGCACGATTTCGCGCAGCCGTTCGCGGATGCGGTCCATCGGGGCGTGAAAGTCCACGTACAGGAACACCACCCCGATCAGGGCCGCCGAATTGTGGGTCCAGTTCTGGAATGTGTTTTCAAGGAAATACGAGATTGGCACGATATGACGCCGCCAGTCCCAGACCCGCAGGACGACATAGGTGGAGGTGATTTCTTCCACCCATGCCCAGTCGCCGTTGATGATGATCAGGTCTTCCATGCGGATGGGCTGCGTCATGGCGATCTGCATGCCGGCGAACAGGTTGGTCAGAAGCGGACGCGCCGCCAGGCCGACCACCAGTGACGCCGCCCCGGCCGAGGCGAAAAGGCTGAGCCCATACTGCCTTACCGGCTCGAACGTCATCAGCGATGCCCCCACCGTTATCAGACCGATCAGCAGGTCCGCCGTGCGGCGCAGCATGCGGACCTGCGTCATATGGGTCCGCAGGAGGATGTCATCCTTGTCGTTCTTGTCATTGATCCGCACCAGATACGCTTCTGACAGGATCCGCGTGGCGACAATGGCCGCATAACCCAGCATCAGCACGAACAGGACAAGCAGGGTATGCGTGGTGGCCTGGATCATTTCATAAGGCAGGCCCGATACCGGCAACGCGGTGCCGACAAACAGGACAACCAGCATGATCCGGGCGGGACGCTGCATCGCCATGGTAAAGGAGCGGATGAACGCGCCGCGTTTCTGTCCGGGAATGCGAAGGATCAGTTTTGTAAAGAAACGGCTGAACAGTTCAGCCATCAGGCCTGCCGCGCAGAGCATGAGGATTGATGCGACGGGGCCAGGCAGCCACCCGAAAAGATGTCTAAGGTCAGTAAGAACGGTAAGGAATTCGTTTTTCAAGAATAAATCCCGGCTTCTCTCATATATGTTCGGTGGGTGGGTACGCATATCGTGCGCGGGCTGGCAAAGCGACCCTGACGGCCTGATTCTTTTATAAGGGAATCATGGCGATAACGGGTTGACTTCTGCATTCAGCGGGGATATTTCGCACACATCCTAACGCGATGGCGGCGTAGCTCAGCGGTAGAGCAGGGGAATCATAATCCCTTGGTCGGCGGTTCAAATCCGTCCGCCGCTACCATCTGCGTTAGGGTTGATTTCCCTAGAAAAATTGCAACTATTCCTCGCTCTCAACAGTTCGATGATAGTGTGGGTTTGGCACATTGCTTCCCCCTGTTTAGCACTCCCCTGCCCTAAACGATAGCGGGTGACTTTTGTTGCCGCGCTCTGTGCCCTGCGTTTCTGGCTTGCTTCGCGCACATAAAATGGCCGACCAGCCACCGATCGAGGTCCTCGCGTAGCCATACCTGCCGCTTAACCGTCAATCTGATGGGTGGGACATGGGGCGCTACCTGAGAAAGGAACGTGCTGACCGACAGCCCAACATAGAGGGCAGCCTGCTCGGCCCGCAGGCCGCGCGGTATCCATGCTTCGCTCACGGTCCGATTTCTTTCCCTTCCTGATCGATCCACGCGCCAGACCTACCTTGCGGCCATCGCGCATGACCGGCGCGGCTGAACGCGCGCACCGTGCATGGGTATATTTTGCTGTATCGCGCCTTACAGCGGGAAACGGTGAAGGCACTGCAGAGAGCAATACTGACCGATGGCGCCGTTTTTCAGATGTGGGTAGTGGTGTGGATGGTTCTTCACGCGTGTCGTGTCCTGGCGGACAGGCAGCATCCCGGGATGAATGTGCTAATGATTTTGGCCATGCATGAAAATGAAAGCGATTCATGATGTTGCGCATGGGCTGGTCATCGGGACACGGGACCTTGGGTCTATCGCAATGGATTGAAAATGCATGGGAAAGCCATGGGGCATGAACGAAAGCGATCCTCAGGCTTCTCGAAATGCCCTTCCCCGGCGCGGCTGGTCGCCGGGTGTGATCCTGCTCCTCGGTATCGCGGGGATGCTGGATTTCATCGACCGGTTTGTCTTTTCGACGGCAAATGATGCCATCAAACACGACCTTCATCTTTCGGATACGATGGTCGGGTTGTTGGGTGGTACTGCCTTTGCCCTGCTTTACGGGGTAATGATCGTGCCGTTCGCCCTGGTGGCCGATCGTGGTTTTGCCGCGCGCATGGCATCGTTCGGTATCGCGGCGTGGAGTATCGCGACGGCCCTGATGGGGCGCACGCACGGGATCACCGGCATGGCGGCCACGCGCGTCTGCGTGGGTT
Organism: Novacetimonas pomaceti; assembly: GCF_003207955.1. Taxonomy (NCBI): domain Bacteria; kingdom Pseudomonadati; phylum Pseudomonadota; class Alphaproteobacteria; order Acetobacterales; family Acetobacteraceae; genus Novacetimonas; species Novacetimonas pomaceti. Next base: position 83,308 of record NZ_NOXG01000005.1, on the reverse strand, counting down.
TGGGGCAGGCTGCATTCTCCCCTTCCTCCGCCGCGCTGAATGCGGCCTATTCCACACCCGAAAGGCGCAGCACGTCGTTTGCCGTTTCCTATGGCGTGTCATATCTCGGCTATGTCATCGGGCTGGCAGGGGGTGGCTATCTTGTCGAACATATCGGCTGGCGCGCGACGTTCGCGGCCGTCGGGCTGGCGGGAATTCCCGTTGTGATCCTGATGTGCCTGTTCATCCGCGAACCACGGATGCCGCATGTGGGACAGGATGGAGAATCCTGGCTTGCGCTGCTTGCCAACCGGCCGTTGCGTGATCTGCTGCTTTATGGCGTCACGGGGCAGGTGGTGAATTATGGCATCACCCTGTGGGGCGTTTCGTTCTACATGCGATCCTTTGGCCTGTCATCGGGTCAGGCGGGGGCATGGTTCGGTATCGGGATCGGCATTGCAAGCGTGGCCGGGACCTTCATGGGGGGGCCGATCGCGGATCGGGTGGCAGGACGCTTCGGGTTTGGCGGCGCGATGCGCTTTGCCTTCTGGGCCTATCTGCTTGCCCAGCCCTTTCAGGTCGTGCAGGTGCTGACGTCCTCCCTCGACCTCTCATTGGCGATGCTCGTGCTGACGACGACGCTTTCGGCCCTTTGCACGGGGCCGGTTTACGGGGCAATCCCCAGCGTGGTGCCAGCGCACCGCCGCGCGGCCGCGATGGGGATGTACGCGCTGCTTGCCAACGCGATTGGCATCGGTCTTGGTCCGCCGCTTTTTGGATGGATCAGCGATATGCTGACACCGCATTTCGGTTCCGATGCCCTGCGTATGTCGCTGCTGATGGCGGCCATCCTGAATTTCTGGCCGGCGGTGCATCTGTTTCAGTTGCAACGCCGGTTCAGGGAATGACGGACACCGGGGAATGTCATCGCGTGTCGAGCCACCCGCATGCCGGCGCGCCTGGCGGATCCCAATGCCGGTCCCCCAGTGCCGAACATACAGGAAAACAGGTGTCCCCTGCCCTCAGCGAAGATTATGCCGATTTGTCGTCGCCATCGCATGCGATGCGAGAAAACGGAACTGGGCCTGCTCTTCCGGATAGGCCGGAATGCCTTGCAGGGCGTGGGATGTTTTCCGGTGGGTCCGGAAACTGCCCATCCGTTGCCAGGGACGGTCGGGATGCTGCTGGTTCCATATGCTGATTGCCAGCAGTTCAAGTTCGGGATTGGCTGTGCCCTGATCTGACTTCGTCATTTCCACCTCCCTCTGCCATGTCATGGGGTGCCGGAATAATCACGAGGCATATCGACTGCCCGACGATATCGCCGCATGCAGGCAACGCATCCCCCACGCGTAAGTTCAGGGTGAATGTGCGGAAATCCGGTGCCGGACGTGGTGACAGTTTCCACGGAAGTGGCCCGGCATGACGTCATTCATGTTGACTGAACGTGCGGGGAGAGCAAAATCAGCAGGCTGTCATCAACTGTAATCACAGACCACGATCATACGGATACCCTGCTGATAAGATGGGACGAATGGAGCCATCAGCCATGACCTCTTCTTTCCTGCATAAGATGCTCCTGACAGGCGCGTGCGTTCTGGGGGCAAGCGTGGCGTCCGGGAACATACGGCATGCCATGGCCCAGGATGTGGCGCGACATGGCCCCACGCCCGAGCAGAAGGCCGAAATGGAACGTGTCGTGCACGAAGCGGTCCAGCATGACATGCAGAGTGTCGCGCAGTATCCCCTGCCCAAGGATTTCTTTGCCCGCATGCTGCCGATGATGCAGCAGATCACGCAGGCCCATATTTCCCCGCCAATCGCGACATCGAATACGACGCTGGCGATGACCATCCGGCGGATGGAGGCAATGCAGCAGCTTCAGCCGATCCTGCAACGTAACGGCATGTCAGCGCGTGACTTCGTGATGAGCATCACCTGTTTCGGCATGACGACCGCCCTTCTTCAGGACCCGAAACATAAAAACAGCCCCCTTCCCCACCTGAATCCCGCCAATGTCAGGCTTATCCAGTCGCATGAGGCAGATGCCCAGGCCCTCATTCAGGTCATGAGCGCGGACGAGGATGAGGAAAGCCTGGAAGCAGGATTATAGGCAGGCCGGCGGCACCGGCCTCAGTCGCCCGTGCCGGTTTCGGTTGACCATCCGGCCTGTGCCGGTTGCGCGGAGGGCCGGACGCCCCTGTTGCGCAGGGCAAGCAATTTATGACGCAGCCAGTCCTTGGCATGTTTCGCCCGGATACCCAGCGGGGGCGGAAGACAGGAAAGCGCCAGTTCGACAATTCCCATGTTCTTCAGGAAATATTGCTGCCTGCGCATCCAGCCCATAAGCCCCGGAGCGGTAACAGGCGTGAGCATGTCAACCGGAACACGGAGTGTCACGTCACGTCCCAGCAGCAGGCGGCGCAGGAATTTGAAATAGGTATCGTTGCCTGCCCCGCCCTCGTCCCACGGCTTCGGGGTGAGTGCCGCATGCAGGATCAGGGGCGTTTTCCCCTGAAAGCGACAGCGTAGATTGCGTACGTCCAGCGTCTCCAGCAGGCGGAAGTCCCATCGATAGACCTGATCTTCCACCGGGGCGAGCGACAGGGCGTCTTCGGCATATTCGCTCATCAGCACCGCATTGAGCGCATCCTGGTCGGACTGGGCGGTCGGGGCGTCCCAGTCGGTGCCCTCCTGATAGGTGGGATGCGAATGAATGGCCTCGCAGGCCTTCCACCATTGCCCGAGCAGCCGGGGCCAGCGATCGACCGAAAATGCCACGAATGCCGAACATATGTATGTCTGGCGCCGTGGTGGCCGGGGAAGCTGGAAGATATCTTCCCACTGGGCATACCAGCGGTCATCAATCGGATTGGGAAACGCGCAGATGCCCCCTGCCCGCGCCTGATTGATAAGCGGGGCCAGCGATCCGGTTATGATCATGTCGGCATCAATGATCACGACAATTCCGGAGGCATTGGCAAGGTGCGCGAATGCCTTGTATTGGCCGGGGTTCTTTATTTTACTGGGATCGAGCCAGAACAGTTCCACCTGCCCATAGGTTCTGAGCAATGCTTTCTGCCGTTCGTTCAGGCCACAGTCCCCAACCCGTATTCGTTGGTGGTGGCCTGTAAGGACAAGGGAATTTATAAGAGCGACAAGTCCTTCGAAATAATGTTCATCGCATATTGTATAAAAGCAGACCTCATCATCATGTTTCATGACTGATGCCCTTATGTAAATACGACTGAAATTATAAATATCGGGTCATGTCAAAGCTTGGGGAGTGGAATATGCGGCGAAAACAGGCATCCGAGTGCGATCCCCGCCAGGAAAAGAATGACCATGGCTGTTGTCAGCATGGCGTGTTTTCGTTCCAATGGCGTGGAAAACGGTGGTTTCAGGCTTTTGTCAGCCAGGGGTGGCGGTTCGCTGCCACGTCTGAAATTGGTGCTCATGGGGGTTGTCCTGATTGAGGGTGGTCCATGAACGTTTCTTGTGTATTATAAGTTTCCTTAAGGCGAATATTATAATTTCAGAAGTTGAAATTGATTTTATAAATTAAGGATGAATTTTACTCATATATAATATAATAAATAAACATGAATTGATTTGGGGGCTATGCTGACCGAAAAAGTAGGATATCTTTCCTTTCGTGCATGTGACAGGAATGGCGTTCATTCAGTGGGGTAAATCCTGTCAGGAACAGCCTGCTGACCCCAGGCTGCGGACAGGGGGTATGTTCCGTCCATATCAAGGAAGGGTGCGGGATATGCTGCGGTTGGAATTGTATGCCCGGATCGCCGCCGGCACTCTGGTTATTTTTAAGGGAGGCGTCTATCCCTCCTCTCGTGTATTCTCCCTCGTTTTCTTCTTTCATGGGCTTGTCGATGAAAAACCAGATACAAAAAAACACCCTAGTTTCTTGTCGTAAATGGGTGGCTGGTATCGGGATCATGATGGTGCTCGCAGGCTGTTCCTCTTCCCACAGGACCTTCAACAGGGGACCGTATCTTGCTTATGGACTGGGCCAGAATGCGGCTTATGTCCCGATCGAGCCTTATATCGCGGCGGAAAACATCCGTCGTTCACTGGCCTGCAATACCCATGGCACAAAGCCCCTCATGCGGCATGATCTGCAGGAAGAACGGTTTATAATTACCAACGCGGTCCTGCCGGGCAGCCAGACGTCGTATGAGATTATCGTGGCGTGGTCGTTCACGGGTACATTGTTACGCGTTACCGCCAAGGATCCGGTCCCGGCAGTTGTCAGCACCATCAGTGATTATGCGAAACAGGGCGCGAATTGCCCGGCCGTGGCCATCAAAAAAGCCTGACGACAGCAAAGGGGAACGCCCGGACGTGGGGTTCCCCGATCATGAAACAGGCTGAAGATTCAGACCGTCGCCGGATAGGCGGCGTGCTGAATGCATGTGGCGGCCATCAGGTGGCCGTTTGCAAATGGCTGGATGCAGGGTTCATCAGCGGGACATGTGCCCAGCGTATCGCACTGGCTATCCTCGCTGGCGGCTTTCTGAACCATGTTCAGAAGGACCGCCTGCTGCATGGGCGTCAGCATTTCCACGGCGGCGGCCAGCGCGTGCTCAAGCCCCGAAATGTGGGCTTCGTAGACCAGCATCTGTTTGGCGGACATGGGAGCGCTTTTTTTTACTGACATAGTATTTTGCCCCTTAATAAAGAAAACCACATTTCACGGTCTGTCGTGGAATGTATTTTCAGTGATTGCCTGAAAATTATCTTTATTTGACTGATAATTTTCTTCACATGGCATGAACAGGCTAACTGCCAAGGGTAAAAAAAACATTAATATAAATCGGCAGGGGTGATGATCCGTAATCCCTGCCGGCATTTCATGCGGGCGACCTGGAATTCTTTACAAGATGGCCTGATGCCCGATCGTGGTGATCGGGTCAGTAATCCGTGGGGCGGCTGGATGCGACCTTCTGGGCGTGGCCCTTCATTTCCTGCGCGACGCCGCTGCGCGTGATTTTCCGGCTTCCCGTAACGTAACCGATCTCCTGCTTTAACTGTCCGGCAATGATGTTTGCCGCGCTGAAAACAATGTTCTTGAAAGTGGTCATACAGTTATCCTCATCCAGGCATGAAAATATGACGTGGCATCCGGTGCCGGAGCCCAGCGCATTACAACCACAACGCATATCAGGCATGCAACATATAAATGTGATGATGGATGAGGAAAAGACGTCCGGACCCTATCGCCCTATATCGCGCAGTTTTTTTCCGGCCAGCAGGTTCGTCTCGATGGTTTCCAGGGAGACATCCTTGGTTTCAGGCACGAACATCAGCGTAAAGACGATGAACACGACATTCATGAAGGCAAAGCCGGCGAAGGTCTGGCCAAATCCGATGACGGAGACGAGGCTCAGGAAGGTATTGCTGACGCCCCAGTCGGCCCACCAGTTGGCGAGGGTGGAGCATCCTACCCCGAAATCCCTTCCCTCCAGCGGCTGGATTTCGGAACATAAGGTCCATACCAGCGGGCCAGCCCCCAGCCCGAATCCCCCGACAAAAACCAGAAGCGCGCACAGCAGGCACAGGGTCGCGGACATGCCGGGCAGGTGAAGGCCGGTGATGATGGCGGCGATGGTCAGGGAAATCGCCATGATGGCCGCGCTGGTGCACAGCAGCGGCCGCCTGCCCCATCTGTTGACAAGGAAGATGGCGGCAATGCCCACGACCGTATTGATGACGCCAATCAGGACAGTCGCCCATGCCGCGCCAGATATGCCGAATTGCGCGTTCTGCAGGATTTTGGGCATGTAGTACATGACCACATTGATGCCGGTCAGCTGCTGCATGACCTGCAGGCAGATGCCCAGCAGCACGGAACGGCGAAAATTGGGCTGCTGTCGCAGGAGCGTCAGGCCACTGACATGTCCCTTGCCGGCTTCCTGTTTGAGGCTGTTGAACTCCTGCTCGACCTCGGCGGGTGTATCGCGCAGGGAACGCAGGACTTCCCTGACCCTGTCATCCTGTCCGCGTGCGATCAGCCACGAAGGGCTTGGGGGCAGGAAAAGGCAACCGGTGAACAGCAGCGCTGCGGGCAGCATGGGCATGCTGACCATCCATCGCCAGTGCCCCCCTGACGACAGGATGCTTCCCAGCAGATATCCCGCCAGGATTCCAGCAGACTGCAGCATTGAAAATGTCGAAACCATGCTGCCACGCAAATGGCCAGACATCGTTTCGGAGATATAGAGCGGCGCGGTAAAGGTGCATATGCCGATGGCCACGCCGATCAGCAGGCGTCCCACCAGGATTTGCGAAAGGTGAAAGGCATCCGCGCATAGGCCGGCCCCGATGAACATCAGGACCATGGCCATCATCAGGACCAGGCGCCTGCCAAAACGGGCGGAAAACGTCCCTGCCCCCAGCGACCCGACCGATGCCCCGATCATCAGCACGGATACGATCCATTCCTGATCGCGGATCGAGGCATGGAAATCATTCCCGATAAATCCGAGTGCTTCGGAAATCAGTCCCGTATCCAGCCCGACCAGCAGCCCGGCCGAGGCGGTGATCAATCCGATGCGAAAGGCTTTCTGATGCGTGGGGGAACGATGTTCAGGGGATGCTGTGGTGGGAAACACGTTCTGTTTTCCTCCGGGGGGAATGTTTTTCGAGGTCCATGTTGACGTCATAATGACCGATACGGCATCCATCCATGATGCAACCCCGAACGACGGACTTTCTGACACAATTATTGAATCGCATGGCCCCGTCCACACGGGGCGTGGTGTGGTCGTATGATGGGCGGGGGAATGGGCGTCGGCACGCTCCTCCATATGGAGTGTTTCATGAAGCCATCTGATCTCATACGCTCCGTCATCAGCCGCAAGGAGGAAGCGGGGGCTTTCGGGGCGATTTTCGCGTTCGTGCTGTGGGCCAACCTGATCACCCCGTTATGGGCGGATGATTACTGCCGAAGCATTCCTTTTGATATCCGAAATACATTCCATATTGTTTATGGAAACTATTTTTACTGGACGGGTAGATATTTTACGACAATCATCACCTTCTTTTTCATGGAATTAAAAGAATACCATTCAATATTTCTGTTTGATGTTCTGAATTCCGTCATATTCTGTTGCCTTGTATTCAACTGCTGCAAGATATCGGAAAATGTGATTCCGCGTGGAATGGCGGATGATAAGGACAGGATGTCCGCGATAAATATCCTGTTCATATTCCTCGCGCTATGGTGGATCCCCCGCGATATTGCCGAAGTCGCATTATGGAAAACAGGTTCCATCGGGTATCTGTGGCCTGTTACGGGGGAATTGTGGATTTTACGGCAGGTTCTTGCAAAACGTATGCATTATGGACTGGCGGCATGCGGCTTCGCCTTTTTCATATCGACGTTTCTGGAACCGCTTTCCCTTCTGATGAGTATTGTCCTGATCTGCTACGGGATCGGAAATTACCGCAGCAGGGTGTCCGTCCCCTGGGGTTTTATTATCGCCCATGTGGCGGGGACCATATTTTTATGGCTGGCGCCGGGAAATTATGTCCGTGCCCGTGTCATGGAACATGATACGGTCCTGCACCGCCTTGATGGGCTTTTCGGCAATTTCGGCAGTCTGTTTGACCTGTACTGGCTGCCGTTTATCGCCATTCTGCTTGTGGGGTACGTATCATCGCGAAAGGCGGGGAATGTCGGATGGCGCTCCCCCGAACTGTCGGGGAAGGTTGGCTTTTTCACGGGGCTTGCATTGATTTACATGGCGGGACTGCTGCTGTTCCCACGCTCGTCCCTGGCCGCCCGGGTGTCATTGCCGGCCAGTGTCTATCTTGTGTGCGTATTGGGAACGTTATTCGTCAACCGGCCCGATGCGACCGCAGCCCGCGACATGGCGGTCAGGGCCGGCATCTTCGGGATGATTATATGGCATATGTGGATATGCGTGCCCGACCTTGTGTATCTGGCCCGCATCAGCCGGACCTGGGTCAGCCTGACGACACCCCACAGCGACAGTTATGACGATGTCACCCTGCCACGTGTCACCATGGGGCCACGGCATAAACTGCTTTATGTCCACAAGGATATTATTTTCGTGGGGATTTCCCCCGATCCGCACAGCATGATGAATGTCTGTTTCGCGCGGGCACTTGGCGTCAAAAGCGTCCATTCAGAGGCTGAATGAACGCTGCCTGTCCATTTGCGGACAGGATGGCCTTACTGCGGGGATGACGGTGAATTCGCCGGCGTCCCCGACTGTTCCCCCGCAGGCTGGGACGGCTGGTTTTCCTGTGCCTTCTGGGCGGCCGCGGCATCCTTGCGGGCCTTGTGGCGACGCATCATGCCGGCAGCGCAGCCTGCGGCAGCACCCCCCTTGGCATGGCCACTTCCGACGAAATGACCGGCAACGCCACCCGCTGCCGCCCCCTTGAGGCACCCACCCGGTTCCGCGAAGGCAAGGGAGGACGGCAATGCGAACCCACAGACAAGCAGGGCGTAAAAGGCGGATTTAAGCTTCATGATGGGTTGTTTTCCTGTTTGTTCATGTCCCTAACACGTCGGCCCGGGGGTGGTTCCGTGACAGCCGGCAGGCCGGCGCGCGGCGGACCGCAGGCAGTGCAAGCCATGAGTTTTTTGTGGGGTAAGAATGTGTTTTCCCGATATGCAGGGATAACAGTTGTCAGGGGCCGCGGTGCCTTCCATCGTGGAATGTCTCCAACAAAGGAAGAGGATCCTGATGATGAGCAAGGAACCGTCGGAAGTTATCCATGCCGCGCTGATTCACGCTGCGGCGACCCTGACTGCGGCCAAGAAGGAAATAATTGAAAAGGCGTCCCCGACCGAAATCAAGGCGCATTTCAAATCTTTCCTGCATACGCTGGAAACAGGCTGGCGTGAGCATGAAGCCGGCGATCATCATAAATAAGAACCGATGATCCGTGGCATCCGGGTAAACGGAACCCGGATGCCGCATGCAAGGCGTGCCTGACTTATGGTGGCACGAACAGGATTTACTTTCCTGTAAAGAACTTGCTCATATCCGAGCCGGTCTTGTGGCTCCAGCGGTCCATTTTGTTGCCTGTGTCGTGGCTCCAGTTATCCAGCTTCTTGCCGGTCCGGTTGCCCCAGTCCTTGACGTCCCGCGTGTCGTTGGAGGCTTCGTCATGGGCTGTATGAGCCTTTTCGCGCGCCACATGTCCTTCGTGGCGCATCTTCTGCTTTGCCACGCATGCATCGTAATCCGACGCCTGGGCGCAATCATCGGCATGGGCAGAGGTCACGGCCATGCCAGACAGGCCCAGAATACCAAATCCAACCAGTAATGCTTTTCTCATATCTTCCAGTATCCACCCTGTACTTGTGGATATCTGCCTGAAATGTGTAATCCCGCCGGACAGATATCCTGCCTTCGGTTATGGAAAATGACAGAAGGCATGAAATGAAGGATCCTTCCATGTCCCCGGCTATACAGTCCATGGAAGGGGCGTATCTGCGTTCAACGCCGGATACGCCCTCCGGTTGCATGGAACTTATTTGCGGAAATCGAGGACGATACGGCCCGCGACCTTTCCATGCTGGAGACGGTCGAAAATATCGTTGATATTTTCCAGCTTGTCGGGCGCGACGACTGTTGAAACCTTGCCTTCGGTAAAGAAGGATAGGGCTTCGATCATGTCCAGCCGCGTACCGACGATGGAGCCACGGACCGTCGTGCCATTCATGACCATGTCAAAGATCGACAGCGGGAATTCCCCTGGCGGCAGGCCGTTGAGGACAATCGTCCCCCCGCGCCGGGCATAGCCAATGGCCTGCGTGAACGCGCTGTTGGATACTGCGGTTACAAGCACGCCGTGGGTGCCGCCCGTTTTCTGCTGGATATAGGAAACAGGGTCGGTCGTGCGGGCATTGACGGTAACGCTCGCGCCAAGCCTGCGGGCCTCGTTCAGCTTGCCGTCGTCGATATCGACGGCCGCGACATTCAGCCCCATGGCGACGGCGTACTGGATCGCCATCTGGCCCAGTCCGCCCGCCCCCGAAATCGCGACCCATTCCCCCGCGCGCGTATCGGTCATCTTCAGGCCCTTATAGACCGTCAGGCCAGCGCACAGGACGGGCGCGGTGCGGATGGGATCGATGTCCTTGGGCAGGTGCGCCACGTAATTCGGGTCGGCCACGACATATTCCGCAAAGCAGCCATTGACCGAATATCCGGTGTCTTCCTGCTTTTCACACAGGGTTTCCCAGCCCCCCAGGCAATGTTCGCAATGGCCACAGGCCGAATACAGCCACGGCACGCCCACCACGTCGCCCGTCTTGATCCAGTCCACGGACGACCCGACCTCCACGACATGGCCGATGCCTTCATGCCCGGGAATGAAAGGCGGCTTCGGCTTGACGGGCCAGTCCCCGCGCGCGGCATGAAGGTCGGTATGACACACGCCACAGGCATCGACCTTGACCAGGATCTGGTTGGGGCGGATCGAGGGAATATCGAGTTCCTCGATGCTCAGCGGTTTACCGAATTCGCGGACAACCGCCGCTTTCATCTTTCCGGCCATTTAACCCTCTTTCGCAGTACGCCGCGCGCGTCAGGCACATATGCGCGGGTCAGGGGAAATCCCCCCTGCCCTGCCTCCCAATGCCCTGACTCGACGCGGCCTTGTTCAGTCAGCGCATGTTGTCACAAGATGTTCCCGCGCGCATTGATGTGGGTCAGCCTGCCGGGTGTCTCAGTCCCCTGCCAGCCCGTCCAGTCCCTGCGCCAGATCGGCAATCAGTTCGTCCGTATTTTCCAGGCCGATATGGATGCGAAACGTCGGTCCCGCCTGCGTGACGCTGTCGCAGGAACGGGTGATGCCGTGGGTGGTGGGCAGGACCAGGCTTTCATATCCGCCCCATGATGCGCCGATGCCAAACATGCGCAGCGAATCAATCATGCGTTCCAGCTGGATCAGCGTGAAATCGGACCGCAGGATGACCCCGAACAGCGAGGACGCGCCAGAAAAATCGCGTTTCCAGAATTCATGCCCCGGACATGACGGCAGCGCCGGATGCAGGACGCGGGTCACTTCGGGCCGCGTCTGAAGCCACAGGGCGATATCGATGGCCGATTGCGACTGGCGTTCCTGCCGCACGGGCAATGTCCGTATCCCCCGCAATGTCAGGGCGCAGTCGTCCGGCCCGGCCACCTGCCCGGTCTGGATCGCGGTGTCGCGCAGGATGCGCCAGTCCTGTTCATTATTGACGGAAATGGCCCCGATGACGGTGTCGGCATGCCCGGCCGGATATTTCGTCAGCGCCTGTATGGAAATGTCGGCGCCATGGCGGAACGGCTGGAAGATGCCGATGCCCCATGTATTGTCCACGATCAGGCGCGCGCCGCATGCATGGGCCACGCGGGCAAGCATGGGAATGTCCTGTACCTCGAATGAATGGCTGCCGGGACTTTCGCTAAAGACGATCCGGGTGTTGGCCCGGCACAGCTGCCGCACTTCGGATTCGGTGGCGCAGGGCGGGAAATAGGTGATGTCCACGCCGAAGCGACGCAGGATTTTTTCGGCAAAGCGCCGGGTCGGACCATAGACGGAGTCCGAGATCAGGCAGTGGCCGCCATTATCCAGGAACGCCAGAAGAGGCAGCATGCATGCCGCAAGGCCCGAAGGCGCGATCTGGGTATGGCTGGCCCCCTCGATCGTGGCGATGGCGTGTTCCAGCCGGTGCTGGAGCGGCGTTCCCATCGCGCCATAAATCAGCTCATCGTCGTAACGTCCGTGCCCGGCCTTTTCCATGGCCTCCAGCGAGGAGAACAGGACCGTCGAGCCACGGGCGACCGCCGGATTGACAAATACGCCCTCATCCCCTTTCGGGGTATCGCGGGCAATCCGCACCGCAAGCGATGCCAGGTCCCGCCATCCGTGGGAGACGGCATTGCGCAGATTTTCGTGATCCATGATGTCTTCCTTGCCCGGGCCGGTCATCCGCGCTGCGTCACGATGGGCGTTCCGGGGGTCGATGCCCATTCCGCCCATGAACCGTCATAGACGGAATGCAGTCCCAATCCGGCCGCCGCCAGGCCAAGGGCCAGCACGCAGGCGGTCATGCCACTGCCGCAACTGCATACGACCTCGCTGTCGGGACGGACACCCGCGGCGGCGAATATCTGGCGAAGCTCATGCGCGGGCAGCATGCGTCCGTCAGGTCCCAGCACGGTGGTATAGGGTACGTTGGCCGCGCCCGGCATGTGACCGGACGAAATGCCGGGACGGGGTTCGGGCTGTTCGCCGGTAAAACGTCCGTGCGCGCGTGCGTCAAGAATTACCGACGATCGCGGCGCATGCACGATATCCAGCATGTCGCCCAGCCCCTTCAGGCGCCGGGTGCGCAGGCGCGCGATGAATGGATGGGTGGTGTCCGGCATGACGGGCGTTGGCCCGGTTTCAAGGGGAAGCCCCGCCCCCATCCATGCGGGCAGTCCACCATCAAGCACCTGAGTCCTGTCATGGCCGAACAGCCCCATCAGCCACCATCCCCGCGCGGCGCAGGGCACCCCCTTCTGGTCATAGAAGACGATCCGCGCCCCGTCATGCAGCCCCAGGGCCGAGGCCAGGCGGGCAAAGCGCGCCTGGCCCGGCACGGTGTGCGGCAAGGGGGAATCCGGGTCTGAAAATGTGTCGATGTCAAAGCGGCGCGCGCCGGGGATATGTCCCGAAAGGAAACATGTCTGCGGATCGAATGTCTGCCCCGGAAGGGCCTGCGTCGCGTCGAGCACGACGATATCGTCACGCGGCAGGCTGCGGGCCAGTTCCTCGGCGCAAATCAGTGGATGCATGTCTGTGGCCAATCTTTGGTGTTTGTATGCTTTGCGATAAGGTGCAGCATATTGCGCCATGACGGAAGCGGGGCAACGCATTGTCCACGCATTGCCTGTGCATTGCCACAAAACGGATCGCGACGGATTATGGTCGAACGCATAATGATGGGGCTCATGCTGGGGGGGATCGCCTTTGGCTGCGTGCTTGTCCTCTATCCTTTCATGTCGGCCCTGCTCTGGGCGGCGATCCTGACCTTTTCGACATGGCCGATTTATGTCCGCCTCCGGCGCCATACGAACCCGCTGATTGCGGCCTTGGGCATGACGGTCATGTCGGCGCTGGTACTGGTCGTGCCGCTGACCCTTGTGGTCTCCAGCAGCGTCGTCGACCTGCCGCAGACGCTGCCCTATGCCATCAACAGCATCACGACCCTGATCCATCTGCCTTCCCTGCCCGCCTGGCTGCAGCATGTTCCGCATATCGGTCCGCAGCTGAATGAAACATGGGAAAAATGGCGCGTTGACGTGGGGAACATCGACCAGATGATACGTCCCTACAGCGGACGCATCGTGCAGTCGGTCCTGTCGGGCGCCATGCAGCTGGCCAGTGGCCTGGCGCATCTGGGCATGGCGCTGTTCATCGCGTTTTTCTTCTGGCTGGGGGGAGAGGCGCTTGGCGATACGTTCGTGTCCGTCATCCGGCGGATCGCCGGGATCTATGCGGACCGCATCCTGGGGATTATCGGGCGCACCATCCGGGGTACCGTTTACGGGATCATCGGGACCGCCCTTCTGCAGGGCGTGCTGACGGGGGTGGGCTTCGCCATCGCGGGGATATCGAATCCCGTGCTGTGGGGCGGGATTACCGCCTTTATCTCCGTCCTGCCCATCGGTGCGCCGCTGATCTGGATTCCGGCAGCGGTTTTCCTGTTCATCGGGCATCATCCCGGCTGGGGCGTTTTCCTTCTGCTTTACGGAACCATCATCGTGTCCGGGGCCGATCACATCATGCGCCCGATGTTCATTGCCCGTGGCGCGCAGCTTCCCTATCTTCTGACGGTGCTGGGGGTACTGGGGGGAATCTGGACCTTCGGGGGCCTGGGTATTTTCCTGGGGCCGGTGCTGATTGGTGTGGGATATACGCTGACGGCGGAATTTGCCGCGGGCGATCCGGCGACACGCATGTCGCCAGAGGTCAGGGAGCCATTTGTCGAACCATGAATCTTGCGCGTCCGTACCTGCGTCTGCCGGCGGTTGCGGTTCAGCCCGGGACAACGCCCCTGCCTGGATACCAGCCACGGTTCCGACCGGAAAACAGCATCAGGATCATCAGCTGGAACCTGCTGCGCCTGATTGGCGCGACGGTGCGCGATGTCGTGCACCTGATCCATCAGGAAAAACCCGACCTGCTGCTGATGCAGGAGGCAACGGTCGATATCGATGCTCTGCCGACCCTCATCGGCGGTCATTACGCCCGTTCCCCCCTGCCCGGCCGGATCCATGGCGTGGCCTGCTGGAGCCCCTGGCCATACAGGCGGCCACCGATGACCTGCACCCTGCCCTCTGGCACGCTGATCCGCCGTGTGGCGCAGATTATCGAATGCGGCCCCTTTACCGTCGCCAACGTTCACCTGTCCCATGGGCAGCTCCTGAACCGGCGGCAGTTGCGCCGGATGTCACAGCTTCTGCCGTATCGCGCGGCGATCCTTGGTGATTTCAATCTGGTGGGGCCAACCCTGATCCGGCATTTCCGTGATGTCGGGCCGCGCGCCCCCACCCATCGCATGGCCGACGTCCTGCCGATCCGGCTTGACCGCTGCCTGATCCGGGGCCTGACCTGCGTGGAGCAGCGCGTCATCGATAATTATGCGTCCGATCACCGCCCGATTTCCGTGCGGCTGGAGATCATCCCTCACAGATAGGGCAGCAGAAGCCGCGCGAAGGCATCGCGCAGCTTGATCGGCAGGCGACGCCGGTCCAGATCGTGATGGGTCAGGCGTTCATGGCGGTGCTTGGCGATGAAATCGTCAATCGTCGCGGCCAGTGCATCGTCATAGGCCTCCAGATTGATTTCGAAATTCAGTCTCAGGCTGCGCACATCAAGGTTGGAACTGCCCACAAAGGACCAGTGGCGGTCCACCACCATCAGTTTCGAATGGTTGAAGGGCGGTCTCGCCTGCCATACGCGGCAGCCGGAATCCAGGAAACGCGGCAGGTTCGCCGAACGCGCCCAGTCGATGATGACGTGATTGCTGTGGTGGGGGACGACGATATCGACCTCGATCCCCCGCAGCGCCGCAAGGGCGAGTTCCGTCAGGAACCTGTCGTCGGGCAGGAAATAAGGCGTCATCAGGCGGACGGAATGGCGGGCCATGGAAATGGCCTGAAGCATGGTGTACTCGATTTTTTCCAGATCGGAATCAGGCCCCGCCGTCACGATGCGCGTCAGGCTGTCGCCGTGGGACTGCTGTTCGGGAAAAAATATGTCCGCCGTCAGTTCCTCGCCGGTCGTGAAGGTCCAGTCGCGGGCAAACGCCTCGCTCAGTTGGTGGATGACCGGCCCCGCGATCCTGAAATGCGTATCCGATACGGGATGGGTGGGATGCAGGGCGGTCAGGTTCTCCTCCCCGATATTCAGCCCCCCCATGAAGCCGACCCGTCCGTCAACGACAAGGATCTTCTTGTGGTCGCGCATGTTGATGAAGGGCATGCGCCATGGCAGCATCGAATGCATGAACCGCCCGACCGGAACGCCGGCCCGTTCCAGGATACGGGCGACGCCGCAATGGAAATAGCCGCTGCCGACCCCATCGACCAGCACACGTACCTGCGCGCCGCGCTGGTGCGCCGCGATCAGGGCATTGCAGAATTTGTGGCCGATATCGTCGGAACGGAAAATGTACGAACACAGAAGGACCGTGTTTTGGGCGTTTCCAATGGCCTCCAGCATCTGGGGATAGGCGCTGTCCCCGTCATGCAGGGGGGTTACGAGATTGCCCGCCAGCAATGGCCGCTGGGTCAGCTTGCTGACCATTTCCGCCAGCGGGGCGAAACGGCCTTCCTCCGCACGCCGCCAGCGCGATGTCATGGTGCGGCTGTGCCACGGATGAAGGCCGATCATGCGTTTGGCGCGGCGCCTGACGCGGTTGATGCCGAACATCGAATACAGGATGCCGCCCGTAAAGGGCATCAGGACCGTCACCCCGATCCAGCCGATGGACGCACCGACGTCGCGCTTGGTCAGCAGGACATGGATGACCACTACTGCGATGACACAGATACGGCATGCCAGGACAAGTGGATCAATAAAAGCGGTATAGGTATAAATCATGAGCCAATGATGATTCCATGCATGCCACGGGCGATGATGATACTGCGTCAGGACCTGAAATATGAAAAACGTGACAGGAATGTCATATCAGGCGCCGGAGACCCCGATAATATCGGATGGCGGTATTGCTGATATCTTCCCGTGACAAAGGATGAAGGAATGACGGTTTCCTCCCCTGCTCCGCCATCATGGCGCAGGCGTGTCGCGGGACGGCGCGCCCATCATGCCGGGCTGGAGGCGGAACGAAAGGTCATCGCCCTGTTGCGGCAGGAGGAATGGACCATTCTGGCGCATCGCGCGCGTACGCAATGGGGGGAAATCGATATCGTCGCGACGCGCGGCGGGATGCTGGTCTTTACCGAGGTCAAGGCCCGCCGGTCCGTGATGCAGGCAGGAGACGCCATCGACCGTAGGACCATGCGGCGGCTCATGAATGCGGCGCAGGCGTTATGTATGCTCAACAGCAGCTGGAATTACGACGAAATGCGTTTTGATGTCGTCGTTGTCCTGCCCGATGGGAACGTACATCGCATCGAGGATGCATTCCGCATGGAATGAAGCATCCGTCGCGATGTGCCCGGTATCAGGTCCGGTGATGGATGCTGGCGCGCGTGTGATGGCTGGTTCTGGCGGCATGCGGGCGATATGCGACTTCATGCACCAGCGAACGACGCACAGGCGATGACGTGACATGATGGACGCGCGTGACAGCGGCATGGTGGCCCGACGAAATCGCATGGCGGTAAACGACATGGCGTACCGGCGGCGGTGGCGCGGTCAGCGCGCTGAGTGTCAGGCGATCTGCTTCCATCTCTGTCATGGCATGGCTACGTGCCTGCGCCTGCGGCGTGACGCTGTAGAAAAAACCCGCGCAAACCACCGACAATGTCGTGATTCGCAAGCACGTATGACGCATCTGACACTCCAATTCAGTCATTGCAGCGAAGCTACGCAAAACAGGGCATGCAAGGCAAGGCTCTGGACCGGCTGAAACAAAAAAAAGCGGATGGACACGTCTCCTGTGTCCATCCGCTTCCATGATTTTAAGGCTTTGAGCCGCCGTGTTCAGGCAGATGCCGGAACAATGCCCTTTTCAGCCAGAAGCTTTTCCAGTTCGCCGGACTGGTACATCTCGGTCACGATGTCGCATCCACCGATGAACTCGCCCTTTACGTACAGCTGGGGCACCGTCGGCCAGTTGGAAAAATCCTTGATGCCCTGACGCAGGGCCGGATCTTCCAGGACGTTGGCGGTCTTGAACGGCACGTTCAGATGCTTGAGGATCTGCACGACACGCGCGGAAAAACCGCACTGCGGGAAGGTCGCGTCGCCCTTCATGTACAGCATGACCGGATTGGCGTCGATCTGCGACTGGATCTGCTGCGTGATGGTTTCGGCCATAATAATGGACTCCTCGTTTGGAAAGCTGGATTTCTGCCTTAAGCTTCAGTCCGGCGTGCTGGTCTGAAGGGCCAGCGCATGCAGCTTGCCCCCCATATGTCCCTGCAACGCATCATAAACCAGTTGGTGCTGTCGAACGCGCGACAGGCCCCGGAACGCGTTGCTTACAACCTTGCAGGCATAATGGTCGCCATCACCGGCAAGGTCGTCGATGCGGATCTGTGCATCGGGCAGCGCCGTGCGAATATAGGTCTCGATTTCCTGGGCCGTCATGGCCATCGACTGTTCTCCTGCCTGTTCCTGTGGCTCAACGGTCCATAAGTCGCGGGAAGAATTCCGAATTCACCGCCACAAGACGTGCCTTTGATATTGTGGAGCCATTGGGCAATGTCAAACCATCCCCCCCACTTTGGCCCAGCCTGCGACACGGGATCGAGGCCTGCTGCGCCCGGTCCATGAAGGACTGGCCATCACGGACCGCGACAACGTAGCGGGACTGGTCCTCGCCAAACCAGAAAGCTTCGGGACGCATGCCGGCCTGCGGGGCCAGCAGGGTGCAGCCCGCCTCCCCCGCCATGACCATTTCCGCCACCGTCACCAGCAGGCCACCATCCGCGATGTCATGGCATGCCGTAATCGTGCCGTCCAGAATGGCCGCGCGCACGAAATCGCCATTGCGGCGTTCGGCCTGCAGGTCAACCACTGGCGGTTCGCCATCCTGACTGCCGTGGATTTCACGCAGCCACAGGGACTGTCCCAGTTCGCCACGTGTCTCGCCGATCAGGAACAGTTCGCACCCATCGGGCATGCCCAGCCCGACAGCTTTGGATACATCGTCGAGCACGCCGAGGCCGCCGATCGCGGGCGTGGGCAGGATGGACACGGACTCCCCGTCCGGGCCACGCGTCTCGTTGTAAAGCGAGACATTGCCGCTGACGACCGGGAAGTCGAGCGCGCGGCAGGCATCGCCCATTCCGGCGATGGCATCGACGAACTGTCCCATGACCTCAGGCTTTTCAGGGGAGCCGAAGTTGAGGTTGTCCGTCACGGCCAGCGGCCGCGCGCCCGTGGCCGTAATGTTGCGCCATGCCTCGGCCACGGCCTGCGCCCCGCCCGTCTTCGCGTTCGCGCGGCAGTAACGCGGCGTGCAGTCCGTCGTCATGGCAAGGCCGATTTTCGTATCCTCGACCTGAATGATGGCGGCATCGGCGGCGCCGGGCCGGCGGACGGTCTGGCCGCCAACGGTGCTGTCGTACTGGTTCCAGACCCATTCGCGCGAAGCAAGGTCCGGGCAGCGGATCAGCCGCAGCAGCGCCTGTTCGATTCCCACCGGATCGGAAATCGCCTCCAGCGGCACAGGCGGCAGGGCCGGCGCGGTGGGGCGGTGATAGACAGGGGCCTGATCCGCCAGCGGCGCGAGCGGGATGTCGGCCTCCGTCTCGCCCTTGTGGCGCAGGACGATGCGGCCCGTATCGGTCAGGTGGCCGATAACGGCGAAATCCAGTTCCCATTTCTCGAAAATGGCGCGGGCCTGTTCGGTGCGGTCGGGACGGATGACGATCAGCATCCGCTCCTGGCTTTCCGACAGCATCATTTCATAGGCTGTCATCCCGCGTTCGCGCTGCGGCACATTGTCGAGGTCAAGCTCGATGCCGACCCCGCCCTTGCCCGCCATTTCGACGGCGGATGAGGTCAGGCCCGCCGCACCCATGTCCTGAATGGCGACGATCGCGTCGGTGGCCATCAGTTCAAGGCATGCCTCGATCAGCAGCTTTTCAACGAACGGGTCGCCAACCTGCACCGTCGGCCGCTTCGCCAGCGCGTCCTCGTCGAATTCGGACGAGGACATGGTGGCGCCATGGATGCCGTCCCGTCCCGTCTTGGATCCCACATAAATGACCGGATTGCCCACCCCGGCCGCGGCCGAAAGGAAGATGCGGTCCTGCCGGGCCACGCCGACCGTCATCGCATTGACCAGCGGGTTGCCGTCATAGGCCGGATGGAAATTGATTTCCCCGCCCACCGTAGGCACGCCGACGCAATTGCCATAACCGCCGACGCCGCGCACCACGCCATCGACGATGCGCCGCGTCTGCGGGTTGTCGGGATTGCCAAAGCGCAGGGCGTTCAGGTTGGCGACCGGCCGCGCGCCCATGGTGAAGACATCGCGCAGGATGCCGCCCACCCCTGTCGCAGCCCCCTGATAGGGTTCGATGAAGGAGGGATGGTTATGGCTTTCCATCTTGAAGATGGCGGCAAGTCCCTGCCCGATATCGACGACGCCCGCATTTTCCCCCGGTCCGTGGATGACCCACGGCGCCTTGGTCGGCAGCGTCTTGAGATACGCGCGCGAAGATTTGTAGGAGCAGTGCTCCGACCACATGACGGAAAAGATGCCAAGTTCGGTCAGGCTGGGCGTGCGTCCCATGATGGACAGCACGTTGCCATATTCCTCGGCGGTGAGGCCGAATTCCTTTGCCAGCGCCGCGTCGACGGGCTTCTGTGCTGCTTTGCTCATCCGACCAGCGCCTCCACCAGACCTGTAAACAGGGGCTTTCCGTCCTCGCCGCCCATCAGGGGATCAACCAGGTCCTCGGGATGTGGCATCATGCCGCAGATCCGCAGGTTTTCGCTGAAGACACCGGCAATGGCCCCCATGCTTCCGTTGGGGTTGAGGGTGACGTCCGCGGCATCCAGACGTCCGTCCGGCGCGACATAGCGGAAGGCGACGCGGCCGTCCCCCTCCAGCATGCGGACCGTTTCCTGATCGGCGATGTAATTGCCGTCCCCGTGCGCCATGGGCGTGCGGAACACGTCATGGCGTTTCCAGTGACGGGTAAAGGCCGTGTCATTGCGTTCAACGCGCAGGAAACAGTCCTGCGACAGGAAACGCAGCGACGCATTGCGCAGTAGCGCGCCCGGCAGGAGCTGTGCCTCCGTCAGGATCTGAAAACCGTTGCATACGCCAAGGATATGACCCCCCGCCTGCGCGAAGCGGCGGATGGCGAGCATGATCGGCGCATGTGCCGCCATCGCGCCACAGCGAAGGTAATCGCCATAGCTGAACCCGCCGGGCAGCACGACCAGATCCAGATCCGGCAGTTCCGTTTCGCGGTGCCAGATCATGCGCGGGGCGACGCCGGTCACGCTGCGCAGCGCGATAGCCATGTCACGTTCCCGGTTGGTGCCGGGAAAAACAACGATGCCCGCCTTCATTTGTGATCGCCGCAGGGATAGGATTCATGAAGCGCGGTAAACACCGCCTCCCCCGCCGGGCGGGAAAGCTGGTCACGATGGTCCTTCATCCATCCAACCACCTTGCCCCGCATTTCCGTCAATGTCGTGGCGGGCGCGATGCAGAAAGCGGCGACGTCCTTGTCATCCTTTTCCGCGTTGCGTTCGAACAGGTGGCCAAGTGCCACCGCGTCCGCCACGCCGGAAATATAGGAATCACACAGTCCTGTGCCTGACGCACGCGTGCACATCGTCCCGAGCTGGGACGCGGGCATGCGCGAAACCCGCTGTGCCTGCGCGCCCGACAGGGGCAGCAGTCCCGCGCCCACGGCGCAGGCGGCAAGGAAAATGCCAGTTGCCGTCTTCATTCAACGACCTCCGCCGCGAAATCCTCGATCACCAGGTTGGCAAGCAGCGCGCGCGCCATTTCATTGGCCTGCACGATGGCGCGGGCCGGATCGCTTTCGGCGATTTCAAGGTCGATCACGCGGCCGATGCGTACATCGCCGACATTCTTGAAATCCAGCACATGCAGCGCATGTTCCACCGCCTTGCCCTGCGGGTCCAGCACGCCGTCCTTGAGCATGACCGTCACGCGTACTTTCATTGCATTACCTCCGGTCCCTTCATGTCGGAATTCGTGGCCTCGGGAAGGATACCCAGGCGCATGGCCACTTCCTGATAGGCTTCCTCGACCTTGCCCATGTCCTGGCGGAAACGGTCCTTGTCGAGTTTCTGGCTGGTCTTGGCATCCCACAGGCGACAGTTGTCTGGCGAAATCTCGTCCGCCAGCACGATGCGCATGTTGTCGTTTTCCCACAGGCGGCCGAATTCGAGCTTGAAATCAACCAGCGTGATGCCGATGCCGATGAACAGCCCGCACAGGAAATCGTTGATCCGCATGCTCAGCGACACGATATCCTCAAGGTCATGGGCGCAGGCCCAGCCGAACGCGGTGATATGTTCCTCGCTGACCATCGGGTCATGCAGGCTGTCGTTCTTGTAATAATACTCGACGATCGGATGCGGCAGGCGCGTGCCTTCCTTGATGCCCAGGCGCTTGCTCAGGCTGCCGGCGGCGACGTTGCGGATCACGACCTCCAGCGGGATGATCTCCACCTCGCGGATCAGCTGCTCGCGCATGTTCAGTCGGCGGATGAAATGGGTGGGGATCCCGATTTCATGCAGGCGCAGCATCAGGTGTTCGCTGATCCGGTTGTTCAGGACGCCCTTGCCGGTAATGACGCCCTTCTTGGCGCCGTTGCCGGCGGTGGCATCGTCCTTGAAATACTGGACCAGGGTGCCCGGTTCCGGCCCCTCGAAAAGGATTTTCGCTTTTCCCTCATAAAGCTGGCGGCGGCGGCCCATACTCGTCCTTCACATAAGGCTGTGGGAAGCATGCCGCAGGCATCCCTCCCTGCGGGTCCGCAACAGGACCCAGAATGATGCGCATGCCATAGCAGCGATTGCGCAGCGAAGATACCATAACGTTTCTATGTTCCTGTCGTGTCGGCATCATCACGGCGCGTGTCAAGGTCAACCGGCGCATAGCCCACCCTGTCGGGCGCGCCCGCGGCGAAGAACCATGACCGCCCCCCCGGAGCACCCGGATCGCGCGAGACGCCCAGCGCCGACGAACTGCACGTCCCGAAGCCTGAACGCGGCGGGATGTTCAGTTCGCTGCCTGCGGGAAGCGACCTGTCGGCCAGCAGCGTCGTCCAGCTGCTCCATTGCGGGGGGACCGGGCGGGTGGCGTCACGGAAACGCGGCAGGTGGCGTGCGATGCGGGGCATGGACATGTCGTCGGGGTCCGTGGTCGCGACCATGTGCACGCCCGCGCCAAGCGCGATGACCTGCGGGGCGCCGTATCCCGGCCCACGGATGAAAAAGGCGTCGGTGCCGTCGCCCACGATCATGTTGAACGACCGCCATTCCCCCGCATCCAGCGTGGCGATGCGCGCGACAGCATCGCGCGCGCTGGAATGATCCCCCACCATCAGCGGCAGTTCCCCGCGCGAACGCTTGCCCGGCGCGGGGCCAAGGCTGCCGACGCGGTTCATGATCGCCCCGATCACGCCCGCGTCGTTCATGGTCAGCCATGATCCCCCTGCCACGCAGTCGCGTCCGCCCACGACGTGCGGGTGTTCGCGCCAGTGGCGAGCCGGTGGTTCCCATGGACGGTCGAGGCGTTCGTCACGGTTGGCCGCCAGCAGCAGCGGCCATGCCTGATCCGGCTGGTGGGAGATAACGACAGTACACACGCCTTTGATCCTGTATGTCGGGGCCTGCGGTCAGGCCCGGTGGGCGGACGGCGGCGCGCATCCGGTTTCCGCGATGCCCGCCGCCGCCGCATCCATGGTCCCGTGTTCAGGCGGATTTGGGACCAGTTTCACCAAAGACGCGACGATAGGTATGATCCAGCTGCCGCAGGTGCGCCCTGCTGTCCATTGCCGCGTCGAGCACTTCGGCCGGAACACGGCCCGCGACTTCCGGATCGGCGTCCAGGTTTTCGCGGAACGTTCTGCCGTCCGGCTGTCCCAGCTTGGTCCATGTCTCCATCGCGTTGCGCTGCACGATGCGATAGGCATCTTCACGCAGGATCCCCGCGCGCGCAAGCGCCAGCAGCACCTCGCCCGAATGGACGACGCCGCCCAGGCTTTCGATATTGGCCTGCATGCGATCGGGATAGACCACAAGCTTTTCCATCATGCCCGTCAGCCGGGCGAGCGCGAAATCAAGGCCGATCGTGCCATCGGGGCAGATATTGCGCTCCACCGACGAATGGCTGATGTCGCGTTCGTGCCACAACGCCACGTTTTCCAGCGCGGGGATGACATGCGAACGCACCAGCCGGGCAAGTCCCGTCAGGTTTTCCGACAGCACGGGATTGCGCTTGTGCGGCATCGCGGAGGAGCCTTTCTGCCCCGGATGGAAGAATTCTTCCGCCTCGCGCACTTCGGAACGCTGCAAGTGGCGGACTTCGACCGCCAGGCGCTCGATCCCGCTGGCGATGACGGCAAGCGCGCAGAAATAGGCGGCATGCCGGTCGCGCGGAATGACCTGTGTGGAAACGCCCTCGGGCTGCAGGCCGAGCTTTTCCGCCACGTATTCCTCGACCCGGGGGTCGATATGGGCATAGGTGCCGACCGCGCCCGAAATCGCGCAGATGGCGATTTCCTCACGCGCGCGGAGCAGGCGTTCACGGTTGCGGGCGAATTCCGCGTAATGCCCGGCCAGCTTGAGCCCGAAGGAAGTCGGTTCGGCATGGATGGCGTGGCTGCGGCCAATGGTCAGCGTATGCTTGTGCTCGAACGCCCTGTCCTTCAGCGCCTCCAGCAGCGCGTCCAGATCCTTCAGCAGCAGGTCGGTCGCCTGCACCATCTGCACCGACAGGCATGTATCGAGCACATCGGAGGAGGTCATCCCCAGATGGACAAAGCGGCTGTCAGGCCCGACCTTTTCCGCAAGCCATGTCAGGAACGCGATGACATCGTGGCGGGTCACGGCCTCGATCTCGTCAATCCGGTCCAGGTCGGCCTGGGTGAACGCCGCCATGGCGGCATCGCCCTTTTCACGGATCGTGCGCGCGGACTGTTCAGGGATGGCGCCATATTTAGCCATGGCTTCGCAGGCCAGGGCCTCGATCTCGAACCAGATACGGTACCGGTTCTCCGGGGACCAGATGGCGGCCATCACCGGCCGGGTATAACGCGGGACCATTGAGGTGGATTTCCTTAACAAAATGGGCGGTACGGGAATGTGGGTCCTTTCCTAGCCAATTCCGCGTCGCGCGTCTTCCCTTTCGTGCATATTTCAAATCCCGATACGCGCGATTGCATGGTGTCGGCATCCCACGGCATATTATCCGACAGACCGGTTCATATTCATGTCCAGCGTGGACAGTACAACGGGATATCCCTGCCTTATGTCATTTGCCGTTTCCGCTTCGTCCCTTTATGCGCTGGGGCAGGTTGTCCTTATCGATCTTACGCTTGCGGGCGATAACGCCATTGTTGTCGGAATGGCGGTGCGTGGCCTGCCCGCCCCGCAGCGGCGTATCGCGATTCTGGCGGGTGTCCTTGGCGCGGCGCTGATACGTATCTGCCTTGCGCTGGTGGCGGTCAGGCTGCTGGCGATCATCGGCCTGACGCTGGCGGGCGGCCTTCTGCTGCTGTGGGTGTGCTGGCGCATGTATCGCGAAATGCGTGGCAATCCGGCGGAGCATGCCGACGCCGCCCCCGCGCCGGGGTCCCTGCGCAATGCGATTGTCCGCATCATCGTGGCCGACCTGTCCATGAGTCTCGATAACGTGCTGGCGGTCGCGGGCGCGGCGGGGGAACATGTGGGCGTTCTGGTGACGGGCCTTGTCGTATCGGTACTGATGATGGCCATCGCCGCATCGCTGATCGCGCGTCTTCTGGAACGTTACCGCTGGATTTCGTGGATCGGCCTGCTCGTGGTGCTTGCCGTGGCGATCGAGCTGATCGTCAAGGGAGGAGGTGAAGTGTGGACCCACATTTCCTGAAGGGTGGACGCATGACACGTCATGCCCGCAGCCCACGCGCGGGCATGTTCGCCCCGGTGGTGGGGATGCTGGGACTTCTGCTGCCCCTGACGGTTGGCGGAACGGTGGCTGGCGCGGCCGCCCCTTCCCCCCCTGTCATGACGAATGCGGGCGGCTGGCCCACCGAGCAGCAGGCCGGGACCGGCAACGCGGATGACAGTCCCGTCGCCGCCCGCCTTACGGTCTATCTGCGACTGCTGTCCCCGGCGGGGGGCACGGCCGACGAATATGCCAATTTCCTGACCGAAAGTCCCGACTGGCCCAAACGCAACGTCATGATCGCGCGTTTCGAGCGTGCCCTGTCACAGGAGGGCGATCCCGCCACCCTGTCGCGCCTGTGCGGACGCTGGCAGCTGACGACGGCGCAGGCCCTGGCGCATTGCGCCGATGCGGCTGTGCCACCGCCGCCGCGCATCGGGGAATGGGCGCGGGCCGCGTGGATCGTGGGCGCGGATCAGCCCGCTGACGCGCGGCTGCTGTCGCAACGTTTTGGTGCGTTATTTACCGCCGATGATGAGTGGCGGCGTTTTGAACGGCAGGAACGCGCGGGACATCTTGGCGCGGCGGACCAGCAGGTCGCGATGCTGGATACGCAGTACCAGGCGCTGGCCCGTGCGCGGCTGGCCCTGCGCCGCAATGACGCGAATGCCGAGACCCTGCTGGCGGGCGTTCCCGCCGGGCAGCGTAATGACGCCATGCTGGTGCTTGATCACCTGCGCTGGCTGGACCATGCGCAACGGCTGGACGAGGCCGTGGCATTATGGAAACGGACGGGATTTGCCACCGAACAGCATCAGGACGGCCCGACCGCCGCCCTGTTCTGGCATGCCCGTGACGCCCTGGCGCGGGATCTGCTGGCGCAGGGGCGAAATCGCGATGCGCTGGAAATCGCGGACGATCATTCTTCACTGCCGGAAGTCAGCACCTATGACGCGCGTTTCCTGACGGGCTGGATACTGCTGCAGCGGCTGCACCAGCCCGCCAGGGCGCTGGCGCAGTTCGAGCCGCTGACGAAAGCGACCGCGCTGATTACCCGAAGTCGCGGACTGTACTGGAGCGGCCGCGCGCAGGAGGCTCGTCACAACCGGGCGGGGGCACGTGAAAACTGGGGTGCTGCGGCCGAACTGGCCAACACTTTCTATGGCCAGATGTCGATTGCCGCCCTGCAGGGAAACGCGACCAGCGGGCTGCTTGCCCCCAGCCAGGCGGGACAGCCGGTGCGTGAATATCTGATGCGCCTGCGCACGCCCGAACCCACGGTGGAGGAATCGGTGCGTTTTGACACGTCGGACATGGCGCGCGCGGCCCAGATCCTTGTATCATGGAACGACTTTCAGCATGCGCGCGACTTTGTCATCCAGCTTGACATGCAGGCGACGCGGCCGGTGGAGCATGTGCTGGCCGCGCGCCTTGCGACGCGGCTGGCGCTGCCGGATGTCGCGGTGCTTATCGCGCGGCGTGCCGGACGCGACGGAATCGCGCTGGTGGATGATGGATGGCCCCGTCCCTACGTCCCGGCGGAACATGACCTGCCACAGGGGCTGGAACTTGCCGTGATGCGGCAGGAAAGCAGCTTCGATCCCGCGATCGTCAGCGGGGCGCATGCGGTGGGCCTGATGCAGCTGCGTCCCGCGACGGGGCAGGAACTTGCCCGCCGCACGCACCAGCCCTTTGGCAACGTGACTGCCGCCACCCTGACCAATCCGCAGGTGAACATGACGCTGGGGGCGCTCTATCTCCAGCAGCTGATGGAACGTTTCGGCGGCAGCGTGCCCTATCTGCTGGCTGCCTATAACAGCGGGCCGCATCGGGTGGATACGTGGCTGGCGTCGCTGGGCGATCCGGTGCGCGATCATCCATCGAGCGAGGCGGTGCTGGACTGGATCGAAAGCATCCCGTTCGAGGAGACGCGCAATTACGTCGAACGTGTCGAGGAAAACATGGCTGTCTATCAGGCCCGCGAGGCCCAGCGCGAGGCTGCGCGATAATGCGTTCGGTTGCACGGATGATCGCCAGTTTCGGCGGATGTGGCTTTGCCCCCCGCGCGCCGGGCACTGTCGGGTCGCTCGCGGCGCTGTTGGTGGGGATTCCCCTGCTGCAGCATGCGGCATGGATGGGGATTGCCATCGCGCTGTGCTGCGTCATCGGATACTGGGCGACCGCCACGGTTTCCGGGGGTGAAGATCACGGATGGATCGTCATTGACGAGGTGGCGGGCATGTGGCTGTCGATGTGGCCGCTGGCGCCCCTTTCCCTTTTTTCCCTGCGCTGGGCCGATATTTTCTGGCTTGTGCTTGCCTTCGCGCTTTTCAGGCTGTTCGATATCACCAAGCCGGGGCCGGTCGGGTGGTTCGACAGGCGTCACGATGCGGTGGGGATCATGGGCGACGATATCGTGGCGGGCATGGGCGCGGGCCTGATTGTCATGGCGCTGCATGCCATTGCCTGAACACGGGTTGCAACAACACGACAGGATGCAGGACATGGAACCATCATTACCGGCTGCGATATCGCGCGATACATTGCTGTTGCTGGAGGCGCTGGCCGCGCGGGGGCGTCGTATCGTCACGGCGGAAAGCTGCACCGGTGGACTGCTGGCTGCCGCCCTGACACAGCCACCTGGCGCGTCCGAATTCGTGGCCGGTGGGTTCGTGACCTATTCCAACGCGATGAAGATGCGCGTGCTGCAGGTCCCGCAGGTGCTGCTTGACCTGCGTGGGGCGGTCAGCAGCGAGGTCGCCGCCGCCATGGCGGATGGCGCCATCGCCACGGCGCCCGATGCCGATATCGCGGTGTCCATCACCGGGATCGCGGGTCCGGATGGCGGCAGTCCCGAAAAACCGGTGGGGCTGGTCTGGTTTGCCGTTGCGCTAAAGCAGCAGCGGACCCGGACGATATCAGC
The DNA here is from genome assembly GCF_003207955.1 of Novacetimonas pomaceti. Taxonomy (NCBI): domain Bacteria; kingdom Pseudomonadati; phylum Pseudomonadota; class Alphaproteobacteria; order Acetobacterales; family Acetobacteraceae; genus Novacetimonas; species Novacetimonas pomaceti. The sequence goes on along the minus strand of NZ_NOXG01000005.1, from coordinate 55,085 downwards.
CCGGTTTTCCGGTGACCGCACGGCCATCCGGATGCAGGCGGTCAATTTTGCACAGAATCTGGTGCTGGAAAATTTGCCTGCCGATTAATACATCGCGACGGTATCGCTGGTTTCCGGTATCCGGATCTGCGGGGATGTCGTCCCCGTTCCTGCCGCCTGGACAGCCTGCGGCTTGCCATTGGCGGTCCGGGTGGCTTGCGCTGTCGCGGGCGGGGCTGCCAGGCTTGCGCGGGCTTTTTTCAGGCTGATGGCATTAAGATCGGCCGTTTCGGCGTCGCTGCCGGGGGCCGGCGTGGTCGTGGATGCATGATGATGCCTGTGCCCCGTGGAAGAGGCGGCCGCATGCGCCGTCCCTCCCCCAGCCAGTCCGATCAGCAGGGACAACAGGATAAAGGAATATTTCATTATAACGTTTTTCCGGGAAGTAGGCATATCCGCAGTCAGGCATTTCCCATCTTGGCGGGTATGGTCGCGGGTTTGGCGGGCGGCACGATCGTGGGTGGTCCATAGATCTCGCGTGCCCGCCGGATAAAGGCCGAAACCATGAGGCGAACGGCCTCGTTGAACACAACACCGATCGCCGCCTGCAGCAGGCGGGAACGGAACTCGAAATCGACGAAAAAATCGATCAGGCATCCGCGTTCGTCCGGCGTAAAGGTCCAGACATTGTTCAGGTAACGGAACGGCCCCTTTTCATAGGTCACGCGGATGGTCCGGGGCTGGTCCAGGGTGACGCGGCTGGTGAAGGTTTCGCGGAAGGGTCCGAAACCGATCGTCAGGTCCGCGACCAGCAGTGTCGCGGTCCGGGTCCTGACCATCGCATTGACGCACCACGGCAGGAACTGCGGGTACTTTCCGACGTCGGCCACCAGATCAAACAGCTGATCCGGGGAATAGGCGATCAACCGACGTTCGGCATGGGTGGGCATTACTTCGTCTCCCTTGCGCCGTTCTGGGTTTCCAGACGCTTCTGTCGCGCGGCCCGCAGTTCCGCAAAGTCAGAGTCCGCATGATACGACGACCGCGTCAGGGGCGAGGAACTGACCTGCAGGAATCCCTTTACGCGGGCCATCGCGGCATAGTCCGCGAACTCCTCCGGCGTGACGAAACGCGCCACCGCGGCATGCTTGACCGTAGGTTGGAGATATTGCCCCAGGGTGATGAAATCAACGTCCGCAATACGCAGGTCATCCATGACCTGAAGTATTTCCGGCTTTTCCTCCCCCAGTCCCAGCATCAGCCCGGATTTGGTGAAGATGGAGGGATCCAGCCGCTTGACATCGTCCAGAAGACGCATGGACTGGTAATAGCGCGCCCCCGGCCTGATGGAGGGATACAGCCGCGGCACGGTTTCCAAGTTGTGGTTGAACACGTCCGGCCGCGCCTGGACCACGATTTCCAGTGATCCCGGCTTGCGCAGGAAATCGGGGGTCAGGATTTCAATGGTCGTCGCCGGGGCGGCGTTGCGTATCGCGGTGATGACCCGCGCGAAATGATGCGCCCCCCCGTCGGGCAGGTCGTCGCGATCGACGGAGGTAATGACCACATGGCGCAGTCCCAGCGTGGCCACCGCCTCGGCCACGCGCTGGGGCTCGTCCGGGTCTAGGGCATTCGGCAGGCCGGTGGTGACGTTGCAGAAGGCACAGGCGCGCGTGCAGATTTCGCCCATGATCATCATTGTCGCGTGCCGCTGCGACCAGCATTCGCCAATGTTGGGGCAGGCCGCCTCCTCGCACACCGTGACCAGCTTCTGGTCGCGCATCAGCTTGCGCGTTTCATGGTACACGGGATTGGTCGGCGCGCGCACACGGATCCAGTCCGGTTTGCGCGCAATGGGATTGTCGGGCCGGTGCGCTTTTTCCGGGTGCCGCGCGGCGGGGGAACCCTCCTTGCGATGATCGATCAGGACACGTACGGACATAACGGTAAAACCCCGAAAAACAGGCAGATATTCACAAGTGGAACGCGTCGTTCCATGCGTCAAGCATTCTTGCGTGCCGGAACCCGGGCCGCAATCACAAGGTCGGGAAACAGGGAAGCCGGGGCATGTCTCCCCTGTCTGACACGCATGCGAACGCCATCCCGGCTCACAGGGACCGTTTGAAAAGGCAGGCCCGGCAACACACTGGGATAATGAAAAGTTTTTGGCGAAGTTTTTTTATGAAAAGCTTCGAAAGACGATATCCAAAAACTTTTATCTTTTTTATCAGCGAGTTATTTTCAAACAGTCCCTCAGAAATGCAGCGCCCCGTCATAGGCGGCAAGCACGGCCTCGTGCATGGTTTCGGAAATGGTGGGATGCGGGAATACCGTTTCCTTCAGTTCCTCGTCCGTCAGTTCGGATGTCCGGGCGATGACATATCCCTGTATCATTTCCGTCACTTCCGCGCCGATCATGTGCGCGCCCAGCAGTTCGCCCGTCTGCGCGTCGAAGATGGTCTTCACCAGCCCCTCGGGCTCGCCCATCGCGATGGCCTTGCCATTGCCGATGAAGGGAAAGCGCCCGACCCGGATCTTGTACCCGGCATCCTTCGCCCTCGCCTCGGTCAGACCGACGGAGGCAATCTGCGGACGGCAGTAGGTGCAGCCGGGAATGTTCAGCGGGTCCATCGGATGGACCTTACGCCCGGCGATCATCTCCGCGCACATGACGCCCTCGTGGCTTGCCTTGTGGGCAAGCCATGGCGGCCCGGCGATGTCGCCGATGGCATAGACCCCCTTCTCCGCCGTGCGGCAATAGGGATCCACCTTGATATGGGTGCGGTCCACCTCGATCGCCGTGCCTTCCAGCCCGATATTTTCGACATTGCCGACAATGCCGACGGCCGAAATCACCCGATCGACGGTCAGGTCGTGCGTCGCGCCGCCGGCCTCGACCTTCAGGGTCACGGTCTCGCTGCCCCTGTCGACCGACACGATCCTGGCCCCGGTCAGGATTTTCATGCCCTGTTTTTCAAAGGCCTTGCGCGCCAGCCCGCTTATTTCCTCGTCTTCCACCGGCACGATACGCTCGGCTACTTCCACGATGGTCACTTCGGAGCCCATGTTGCGATAGAAGGAGGCGAACTCCACCCCGATGGCGCCGGATCCGACCACGACCAGGCGTTTCGGCAGCGATGTCGGCACCATGGCCTCGCGATAGGACCAGATCAGCTTCTGGTCCGGCTCAAGCCCGGGCAGCACGCGTGCTCGCGCCCCCGTGGCGATGATGACGTGGGGCGCCAGCACCGTCATGGCCTGTCCGCCCGTCGTCGGCGTGACCGCCACCTTGCGGTTGTCGCCATCGCGCCCGTCGAGGCGGGCAAAGCCGTTGATGACCGTGACCTTGTTCTTTTTGAGCAGGTGCCCCACCCCGGCCGAAAGCTGCGCCGATACGGCGCGTGAGCGTTTGACCACCTTTTCAAGGTCAAAGCGCACATTATCGGCGGCAAAGCCGAATTCCGCCAGATTATGCAGCAGGTGGTTTATTTCCGACGCGCGCAGCAGCGCCTTCGTCGGGATGCATCCCCAGTTCAGGCAGATGCCGCCCAGTTGCGCGGCCTCCACCACTGCAACTTTCAGGCCGAGTTGTCCTGCGCGGATCGCGCTGACATAACCGCCGGGGCCGCCGCCAATGATGATGACGTCGAATTTGGTTCCATTCATGTCACGTCACCTCAGACCACGAGACTTAGCGGGTTTTCCACGACGGAGCGGAAAACGGACACCCACTGCGCGGCAAGTGCCCCGTCCACCACGCGATGATCCACCGACAGGGTGACCGTCATGACGGTCGCCGCGCGGATTTCACCGTCACGGACCACCGGACGTGCCTCCCCCGCGGCAATGGCGAGGATGGCGGCCTGGGGCGGATTGATGATGGCCGAGAATGCCTTCACCCCCATCATCCCCATGTTGGAGATGGAGAAGGTACCCCCCTGGAATTCCTGAGGCTTGAGCTTACCCGCCCGGGCACGCTTGATCAGGTCGCGTGTCTCCGTGCTGATCTGACCCAGGCTTTTCAGGTCGGCCTGCCGCACGATGGGCGTAATCAGCCCGTCGGGGATGGAGACGGCCATGGAGATGTCGATATCGTCATAGACAACCGTGACATCGTCGCCAAACGACACATTCACGTCCGGCACCCGGCGCAGCGTGACGGCTGCGGCCTTGATGAGCATGTCGTTGACCGAAATCTTGTACGCGCCCGCCCCTTCCGCAGGCGATGCCGCGTTGAGCTGTGACCGCAGGGCCAGAAGCGCATCCAGTTCCACATCCATTTCGACATAGAAATGCGGAATGGTCGATTTCGCCTCGCTCAGGCGGCGCGCGATCACCTTGCGCATCGTCGAATTCGCAACCGTGTGATGCGCGCTGTCGGCCGCGATGGGCGCGGTCGTGGCGGGGGTGGCCGTCGTGGGTTGCGCGGGGGCGGTTGCCGGGACCGGCGCGGGCTGGCGTGCCGCCTCCTCCACATCGCGGCGCACGATGCGTCCGTTGGGACCGCTGCCCTTGAGGGTGGACAGGTCAATGCCCTTCTGGCTGGCGATGCGCCGCGCGAGGGGGGAGGCAAAGATGCGCTTCCCCTTTCCCTGTGACGAAGGCTCCGTCGATTTGCGGGGCGCCGCATGATCCGTCGTGGGGGGCGAGGCAGTGGTGGCCGCCGCAGGTGCTTCGGACATAGGGGCTGCGGGTGGCGTGGCGGTAACCGCGTCCGGCACGGCCTCGCCCTGCGCGACCAGAATGGCGATCGGGGCGTTGACCTTGATGGCTTCCGTCCCTTCGGGCACGAGGATACGGCCCATTATGCCTTCATCAACGGCCTCGACCTCCATCGTGGCCTTGTCGGTCTCGATTTCGGCGACGACATCGCCGGCGGCGACCGCCTCGCCTTCCTTTTTCAGCCAGCGCGCCAGCTTGCCTTCCGTCATGGTGGGAGACAGGGCCGGCATCAGGATATTTATGGACATCGCGTTGTTTCCTCAGACGATCTTGCGGACGGCATTGAGGATCCATTCGACATTCGGAAGCGCCAGTTTTTCGAGGTTGGCGGCAAAGGGCATCGGCACATCCGCCCCGGCCACGCGCACGGGCGGCGCGTCGAGATAATCGAACGCATGTTCGATGACCTGCATCGCGATTTCCGCCCCGATCCCGGCAAAGGGCCACCCTTCTTCGACACAGACAAGGCGGCTGGTTTTCCGGACGCTGCTGACGACGGTTTCGGTATCGAGCGGGCGGATCGTGCGCAGGTTGATGACCTCAGCGCTGATGCCCTGTTCCGCCAGTTGCGCCGCAGCCTCCAGCGCCACGCCCACCATGATCGAGAAGGTGACGATGGTGACGTCCGTCCCTTCGCGTTCGATTCTGGCCCTGCCGATCGGCAGGATGAATTCCTCGTCCACGGGACAGGGAAATTTCTGTCCATAGAGGATTTCATTCTCAAGGAAGATGACCGGGTTGGGGTCACGGATCGCCGCGCGCAACAGGCCCTTGGCATCGGCGGCGGACCAGGGGGCAACGACCTTCAGGCCCGGCACATGTCCATACCAGCTTGCATAACACTGCGAATGCTGGGCCCCGACGCGTGCTGCCGCCCCGTTGGGGCCACGGAAAACGATGGGGCACGACATCTGGCCACCGGACATGTAACGGGTCTTGGCGGCGGAGTTGATGATCTGGTCAATGGCCTGCATGGCGAAATTCATCGTCATGAATTCCACGATCGGCTTCAGCCCCGTCAGGGCCGCGCCAACCGCCATGCCGGTAAAGCCCTGCTCGGTAATCGGGGTATCGATGACGCGCTTTTCGCCGAATTCATCCAAAAGCCCCTGTGAAACCTTGTAGGCGCCCTGGTACTGGGCGACTTCCTCGCCAATCAGGAAGACATCCTCGTCCCGGCGGAGTTCCGCGGCCATGGCATCGCGCAGGGCCTCGCGCACCGTGATTTCCTGTGTCTCGCCCCAGTCCTTTTCCCCGGCCGGCCGTGCTGCGGGCTGGGGCGGCGCGGTGGGTGCCGGCATCGGCGCCGTCGCGACAGGTGCTGCTGGCGTCGCCGACGTGGACGGCGCGGGTTCGGCAGCCGGCGTGTCGATGGCAGTACTTTCCTCATGCGGGGCCAGCAGGATGGCGATGGGGGTGTTGACGGCGATGTTCTCCGTCCCTTCGGGCACCAGGACCCGGCCGATGGTTCCCTCTTCCACCGCTTCGACTTCCATCGTGGCCTTGTCGGTTTCGATTTCGGCGATCACATCGCCGGGCGCCACGCTTTCCCCGGTATTTTTCAGCCAGCGGGCAAGCTTGCCTTCCGTCATCGTGGGAGACAGGGCAGGCATCAGTATCTGTATGGGCATCTCTGTTCAGCTTTCGACAAGCACATCGGTCCACAATTCGGACGGATCTGGTTCGGGGCTGGTCTGGGCGAAATCGCTGGCGTCCGTGACGATGGCCTTGACCTTCGCCTCGATGGATTTCAGTTCGTCTTCCGTCGTGCCCATCGCCAGCAGTTCCCGGCGCACCCGGTCGATCGGGTCGTGGTTCTTGCGCATTTCGTCCACTTCGGAACGCTGGCGGTATTTTGCGGGATCGGACATGGAATGGCCGCGATAGCGATAGGTGTCGACCTCCAGCAGCACCGGCCCCTTCCCCGCGCGGCAATGGGCGACGGCCTCGTGCGCGGCGTGGCGCACGGCCTCCACATCCATGCCGTCGACGTGGAATCCGGGAATGCCCCAGGGCTCACCATTGCGCCACAGCTCACGCGAGGCGGAGGCGCGTTCGACGCTCGTGCCCATGCCGTAACGGTTGTTTTCAATCACGAAGATGCAGGGCAGCTTGTGCAGCGCGGCGAGGTTGAAGCTTTCGTAAACCTGTCCCTGGTTGGACGCGCCTTCGCCGAAATAGGTGACCGCGACCTCGTCCGTGTTGCGGTATTTGTTGGCAAAGGCCAGCCCGATGCCCAGCGAGACCTGCGCGCCGACGATGCCATGGCCGCCATAGAAATTCTTCTCGCGGGAGAACATGTGCATCGATCCCCCCTTGCCGTGGGAATATCCCCCCTCGCGTCCGGTCAGTTCCGCCATGACGCCGCGCGGGTTCATCCCGGCCGCCAGCATCTGCCCATGGTCACGGTAGGAGGTGATGATCTTGTCACCGTCCTTGAGCTCCATCTGGATGCCGACCACGACGGCTTCCTGCCCTATGTAAAGGTGGCAGAAACCGCCAATCAGTCCCATTCCATACAGCTGTCCGGCGCGTTCCTCGAAACGGCGGATCAGGACCATCTGGTAATAGGCTTCCTGAAGATCGGTCTGGGTCATGCCCTGACTGTTGCGCCCGCCTATGTCGGAATCTTGTTTTTCACTCATTGAGCGTCCTTGCATTTTACATGACGTATCGACCGGGAACCGGACCGGATCAGGTCATTGCGCGGTAACCGGCTGTTGCGGTTCAGTTATCCGGATGGTGATGCCGCCCTTTCATAGGTTCCTGATGCGCCGCCTGACTTGTGATGCAGGCAGATGTCACCGATTTCCATGTCCCGATCGACAGCCTTGCACATGTCGTAAAGTGTCAGCCCCGCGATACTAACGGCTGTCAGGGCTTCCATTTCCACGCCGGTCGGCCCGGTGGTCCGGACGCGTGCCGTAATCTCGATGCCGGACCTGTCGGATGCGGGCACAAGCTCCACCCTGACCGATGACAGTGCCAGCGGATGACACAGGGGGATCAGGTCCGATGTCCGTTTCGCCGCCATGATGCCCGCGATGCGCGCCGTCGCCAGCACGTCACCCTTGGGCGCCGTGCCCGAAAGGATCATGTCCAGCGTGGAGGCGCGCATGCGGATGCGCCCCCGCGCCACGGCCTCGCGGCGGGTTTCGGCCTTGTCCGACACGTCCACCATGATGGCGTTGCCCGTGGCGTCCAGATGGGAAAGACCGGCCTTCGTCATGCGGGCGTGGTTCCCAGCAGGGCGTGCACCGCCTCTTCCAGGTTGTCGCTGCGCAGGAGGCTTTCGCCGACCAGAAAGCCGCTTGCGCCCACGGCGTTCAGCTTCATGATGTCTTCATGCGTGCGGATCCCGCTTTCGGAGACGATGATACGGTCAGGCGGCACCATCGGCGCAAGTTCCAGTGTGGTGTTCAGATCGGTCTTGAGCGTCTTGAGATTGCGGTTGTTGATGCCGATCAGTGATGTATCAAGCGCCAGGGCGCGGTTCAGTTCATGCTCGTCATGCACTTCGACCAGCACATCCATATCAAGTCCGCGTGCGATATCGAGAAGCTCGGCGGCCTCGGCATCCGTCAGGATCGCCATGATCAGCAGGATGCAGTCCGCGCCGATCAGGCGGCTTTCATGGACCTGCCACGGATCGAGGATGAAGTCCTTGCGCAGGATGGGCAGCTTGCACGCCTCCCGCACGCGGGTCAGGTCCTCCGCGCTGCCATGGAAACACGACCCTTCCGTCAGGACCGAAATGCAGGCCGCGCCCGCCTGTTCATACTGCTGGGCGATGAGGGTGGGCTGATAGTCGGCACGCAGGATACCCGCCGACGGGGATGCCTTCTTGATTTCGGCGATCAGGCCGATCTGGTGATCGGCGGTGCGCTGCTTGAGGGCCTGGCCGAACCCGCGCGGCGGGGTTGCGACCTCCCTGGCGCGGGCCGTGATTTCCTTCAGCGGCGTGATGGTTGCGCGTTGTGCGACATCTACCCTGGTGCGGGCACAGATCCGGTCGAGCACATCGGGCAAATCATCGGCATCCAGGTCCGGGACAGAATCGGTCTGTTGCGGCATCATTGGCGTGTCGTTCATTTTTTACCCTGTGTTACTCTATTCTGGCCTGTCCGCCCGGTCTTCACGAACGGAGTGCAGCACGGCATGCGCCGCGCCATTGTCGAGAACGTTGGCGGCCAAGGCAACGTTCGCACGCAGGGCGACAATATCAATCCTGTCGTCCCGAATGATATTTCCATGTCCGGCGACATGCAGCGCCACCGCCGCATTGAACAGCACGGTATCGCGATAGGCACCATCTGCCCCCTGCAGCAGCGCGGCAAGGGCGCGGGCATTATGTTCGGGGGTGCCACCCGCGATGGCCTCGATCGGCGCGGGGGACAGGCCCGCGTCCGCCGCCGTCAGGACCAGGTCGCGCACGACGCCGCCGTCAAGGGCACAGATCCGGTTTTCCCCCGCAAGGGTCAGTTCGTCCACCCACCGGCCATCGCCACAGTTGCCGCTGACGCTCCAGACGCAGTGCGATCCTTCCTCACGCAGGGTCTGGATTATCGGGCGCAGCCAGCGCGGATCGAATACGCCGATCATCTGCCGGCGCACCGCCCCCGGGTTGCACAGCGGCCCCACCAGGTTGAAAATCGTCCTGAACCCCAGTTCCCGGCGCACGCCACCCACATGCCGAAGGGCGGGATGATGGTTGGGGGCGGCAAGGAACGCCACCCGCCGCGTCCGGACCTGCGCGCGGATAGCGTCATGTTCCGTCGGTATGACGACCCCGAGTTCGCGCAGCACATCGGTCGCGCCGGAGCGCGAGGACAATGCCCGGTTGCCGTGCTTGACCACGGGGATGCCAAGCGCGGCCAGCACGAAGGCCACCGCAGTGGACACGTTGAAGGTGCCAAGCCCGTCCCCGCCCGTGCCGCAGACGTCGATGCATCCATCCGGAAGATCGGTCACGCCGATCATGCGCGCCCTGATCGCCCTTACCGCCCCGCGCAGTTCGTCGGGCGTTTCGCCTTTCATGTGCAGCGCCGTAAGGAAGGAGGACAGGCGGATGTCGGAGAACTGCCCGTCCATGATCTGCCCGAAGATACATTCCGCCGCGTCATGGGACAGATCATGTCCCGCCAGCAGGTCCTTCATCACGGGGCGGAAACTGCCAGCCACACGGGAGGACGGGCCTGAAGAATGTTCCATGGCGTATCAGGCAGCCTTGCGGGGCGTGACGCCATTGCGCGCGATGGCCAGGAAATTGGACAGGATGTCATGCCCGTGTTCGGAGGCGATGCTTTCGGGATGGAACTGCACCCCGAATATCGGCAGGTCACGATGCCGCAGCCCCATGATCACGCCATCGGCCGTCCAGGCCGTGGGGACCAGCGTATCGGGCAACGTGTCGGGATCGACGGTCAGGCTGTGATAGCGCGTGGCGCGGAACGGATCCGGCAGTCCCGCGAATATGTCTGTCCCGTTGTGCATGACGGGCGATACCTTGCCATGCATGGGCTGGGGCGCACGTACGACCTTGCCCCCAAAAACCTGCCCGATCGACTGGTGCCCCAGGCAGACGCCGAACATCGGGACCTGTCCCGCCGCGCGCGCGATCAGGTCGCAGCAGATCCCTGCCTCGTTCGGGGAACGGGGACCGGGCGAAAACACGATGGCCTCCGGATTCAGGCGCAGGGCCTCGTCAACGCTGATGGCATCGTTGCGCCGTACGTCGCAGCGTTCCCCAAGATCCCCCAGATAGTGGACAAGGTTGAAGGTAAAGCTGTCATAATTGTCGATCAGAAGGATCATGTCGATATCATGACCTTGTGGCGGGGCATGGTCAAATCCCTGTTCGGATGAATGGTAAAATAAATGTGTGTATTTTCGTACAACATCTATTCATCCGTGTTCCCGTGCCGGTCGCGCGTGGCAAAGCGGACCGCCTCTTCCGCCGCGCGGAACAGGGCGCGGGCCTTCTGGCGGGTTTCCTCGTATTCCGCCTCCGGCACGCTGTCGGCCACGACGCCACATCCGGCCTGCACATACATCTTCCCGTCCTTCACGACGGCCATGCGCAGGCCGATGCAGGTGTCCATCTGTCCTTCCGGCCCGAAATAGCCGATGCACCCGGCATAGGTCGCCCGTCGCGTGGGTTCGACCTCGTCAATGATTTCCATGGCCCGGATCTTGGGCGCGCCCGTCAGGGTGCCCGCGGGGAAGCCCGCCATGAGGGCGTCAAGCCCCTCCAGCTCAGGGCGCAGCGTGCCCTCCACGTTGGAAGAGATATGCATGACGTGGCTGAAGCGTTCGATGACGAACTGTTCCGTCACCCTGACCGAGCCGAGTTCGCACGCCTTTCCCACGTCATTGCGGCCAAGGTCGATCAGCATCAGATGCTCGGCCCGTTCCTTCGGGTCCGCCAGAAGGTCCTGCTCCAGGGCGAGGTCCTCGGCCGCCGTGCGTCCGCGCGGACGTGTCCCCGCCAGCGGGCGGACCGTCATCGTGTCATCGCGCAGGCGCACCAGGATTTCCGGCGAGGATCCCACGAGGCTGAACCCGTCGAGATCAAGGTAAAACAGGAAGGGTGCGGGATTGATGCGGCGCAGGGCGCGGTACAGCGCGAAGGGTGGCAGGGTGAAATCCGCCTCGAACCGCTGGCTTGGCACCACCTGGAACGCATCGCCTGCCGCGATGTAATCCTGGATGCGACGCACCATCGCGCAGAATTCGTCCCGCGTGAACGGGGATCGCGGGACCGGTGGCGCCAGCGGCGTGGCATAGCCCGGTGGCGCAGGCAGGGGCATGGCCAGCGCGGCGCGTGCCTCCTGCAGCAGTTTCTGCCCCTTTTCCCATATCGCTTCCGGCGACTGCGTGGCATCGGGCCGCAATGGCACGGCCAGCAGCAGTTCATCGCGCACCGTATCGAAAATGGCGAACAGGCCCGGCCGGATCATGATCCCTTCGGGCAGGTCCAGATCATCGGGCGGAATGTCCGGCAGGCGTTCGATCTGCCGGATCATGTCATAGCCCAGATAGCCGAAGACGCCGCCCGTCATGGGCGGCAGGTAGTCCGGCAGTTCGATGCGGCTGGCATGAAGGATGGCGCGCAGGGAGTCCAGCGGGGGCTGGGACTGTGGCACGAATTCATGTCGGTCGGCGGCCGGGTCGCTGCATATGCTGGCCCTGCCGTCATGGCAGCGCCAGATCAGGTCGGGAAGCAGTCCGATGACGGAATAGCGGCCCCGCGAAATCCCCCCTTCCACGCTTTCGAACAGGAAGGCGTTGCGTCCGCCATTGCCGCCCCCGTGCCGGGCGGCCAGGGACGACAGGTGCAGGAATGCGGCAACCGGCGTCAGCAGGTCGGCCGGTTCGACCCGCCATGCGATCGTCGGCCGCCCCTGGCGCAGGATCGCCAGCGCATCCTCCCTGTCGGGGGCGGGCATGGCCTGAAACGAAGGAATGAACTGTGAAGGGTCCGTGCTCACTGTCCTGCCTCTGGATTGCCCTTGCCGGAAACGGCCGACATGACCGCGTTGATGGCGCTCGGGTTGGGCTTGGGCTTTACCGTGGTCTGCAGGGCCATGGCATAGCCCATCTCCACGTCATCGGCCACGGCCTGCGTCAGGCTGGCGCGGATGCGGTCGAACAGCATGCGCTGCGTTGACGGATCGGGCCGCGAAATGTCCGTCAGCGTCGCGACGTAAAAGGCGCCATCGGCCTCTATCATCAGGCTCTGCCCCGGATGGTCGAGGCGGAAGGCGATTTCCGCGACATCGTGCGGGACGTCTGGCGTATCATGGGTGCGCGAGAATTCGGCGCTGTGAACCACATCGGCAATGGCAGGCTGGAGATGCGCCAGCCCCCCGCCATCCTGCGCCCGGTTGTAAAGGTCGGTGGCGGACTGGTCCGCGGCATGGCGCTGCGCATCCGCCATCCAGGCATCGCGCACCTTGCCGGCGGACGCTTCATAGGACTGGGGCTGGGCGGGGGTGATGCCATCGACCGTGACGGCGTACCATGTCCCTTCCGGCCCCTGGACCAGTTCGGGGCTGCCGCCCTTGGCCTGGGCAAAGATGCGTCCGGTGATGGCCTGCCTGACGGCGTCGCTGCCGGGGATGGGGGCGGGCGTGCCTTCCTGCGTCATGCCGTGGGCGTCAACGTTGCCGGACACGGCGGCCGCCCCGATATCGGCCGGGATGGAATCCAGCCCGCCGCCGGCGATGGCGTCCTGAAGCTTCTGGACCCGATCGCCCATCTGTGCCTGCACCTGCTCGGCGACGGCTTGCGACTGCAGTGCGGGACGCGCGGATTCAAAATCCGAAACATGCGCGGGCGTGACATGCGTGACGCGGAAGATCGCCCAGCCGGCATCGGTATGGACGGGTGGCTGGATCGCATCGACCGGGGCCGCGAAAATCTTCCGTCCCAGATCCTGTGATGGCACGGAGGCGATGCGGATGTCGTTCATTTCCACGCTGGCGCTGTCCCTGCCCGCGTCTTTCTGGATCGCATCCCAGTTCGCGCCCTGCTGCCATGTGGTCAGCAGTTCGCGGGCGCGGGCCTCGGTCGGGGCGGTGATGACCTGCACGGAGCGTGTCTCCGGCGTGTTGAACCGCTGTGACTGCTGTTCATACATATGACGCAGGTCGGCGTCCGGAATGGTGATGGAACGGGCCATCGTCTCGGGCGACAGCACCACGATTCGGGCATGCCGGTATTCCGGGGCCTGGAACCGCCACGGATGGTTGGCGTAAAAACGGTGCATCTGCGCGTCGGTGGGCGCGGCCGGCGTCTGCGATGCGAAGGGGACGCGCACGATGTCGACCCTGCGTGTCTGGGCCTCAAGGTCGAAGATGCGGCGCGTCAGGATGTCGGGCGCGGTCGCGCCGCTGCGAATCGGTTCCATCAGCGCCTTGGAAGCCTGCTCCGCCCGGACAAGCTCGATCAGCCGCCCTTCCGTCATGCCGCTGTTGCGCAGCCTGTTGTTGAACATGTCGCGGTCGAACTTGCCATTCTTGTCCTGAAAGGCGGGGATGGCGAAGATTTCGGCGCGCACCGCGCTGTCGGGCACGAGCAGCCCGTGGTTGCGCGCGGCAAGGGCCACTTCGGCCTGAAGGACAAGGCGCTGGAGGACCTGCTGGGCAATCTGTTCACGCGTGGTGGCGGGGATCTGGGATGGATCCTGCAGGTGCATCTGCTGCGCGATCTGGGGCATTTCCGTGCGCAGCGCCTGTTCATAGGTCGGCACAAGGATGGGATCCGGTCCCACGCGGGCCACGACATCGGCGCGTTCGGTGCCGATGTTCATCAGGACGTCGCCCACGCCCCACCCCACGAAAGTCAGGAAAAACAGCCCCACGACAATCCTGCCGACCCAGGAATCGACAAAAATACGGCACAAGAATGATAGCATGCAGACACCAGACCCAGACGAAAATCGGCAAGTAACGCAGCATGACCCATGCGCGCATGGCATGGATGGGCCACTTTTTCAGCAGCGGCACCATACGGCCCCCCCGGACATTTGACCAGAAGGCAGTTCAGCACGCCCCTGCCCCGCCGCATGGATGGCTTGCCACCCGTCGGGGGGGATGGTGTAGGCTGAAGGAAACAGGCTGCCGGTTCCCTGCGCCACCACGGGGTGGAGGATCGGTGGAATCGCAGTTCAGTATGTGCATGACCGGAAAAAAGCAGCAATGAAGCAGATAATCGTCGGCAACTGGAAAATGCATGGCATGACGGCCGACGCCGCCAAGGTCGCCGGTGACATCGGCGCGGCCATGTCCGAGGACGTCTCCGGCGCGCAGGTGGTCGTCTGCCCGCCCTTCACGCAGCTTGCCCTGATCGGGCCGAAACTGCGCGAACATGGAATCGCGCTCGGCGCCCAGGACTGTCATCAGGATCCCTGCGGGGCGCATACCGGCGACATCGCGGCCAGCATGCTGCGCGACCTGGGTGTTGAATACGTGATCCTGGGCCATTCCGAACGCAGGCGCGATCACAACGAACTCGACGAAATCGTGCGTGAAAAGGCGGTGGCCGCGGCGGCGGCCGGGCTGACCCCGATCGTGTGCGTGGGCGAAAATGCCGACCAGCGCGCGGCGGGAGATTCGCAGGAGACGGTGGGATGGCAGATCCAGGGGTCCCTGCCGCAGGGGTTCACGGGGATCGTGGCCTATGAGCCCGTATGGGCGATCGGGTCGGGAACGGCGGCGTCCCAGCAGGATATCGCGGACATGACCCTGTTTATCCGCGAGGAACTGGTACGGCAGTTCGGCGATGCTGGTAAAACCATAAAAATCCTTTATGGTGGGTCGGTCAACGGACGTAATGCCGCCGATATCCTGCCCATCGCCAATGTCGGTGGCGCACTGGTCGGAAACGCCAGCCTGGCGGCGGATACGTTCATGCCGATCGTCCGCGCGGCGGTCGATATCTGATTTCATCCGCCCCGTCCGGGGGGATAACTGGGAACAAGTATGATCACGGTCCTTCTTTTGTTGCATCTGTTTGTCACGGTGGCACTGATCGGGACGATCCTGATCCAGCGCAGCGAGGGAGGCGGTCTTGGAATCGGAAGTTCCCAGGGGATGGGATCGTTCATGTCGGGACGCGGCACCGCGACGCTGCTGACGCGCTCGACCGCGATCCTGGGCACCATTTTCATGGTGCTGTCGCTGACGCTGGCGATCATGAACCGTGGCGCCTCTTCCGGCGTGGGGCATGATATCCTTGCGCAGCCCCCTGCCCCTTCCACTCCGGCTTCTCCGGCTCCGTCGACCCATTGATCGTGCAATGGCCCGGTTTGCCCCATGTCGGGTGCCGGGCCGGATATTTTTTTGCCCATGATGCGTGATGGCGCCCATGATGGGCCTTTCATGTCAGGGCCAAGCAGTGTAGGAAGGCCTTCCATGACGCGGTTTGTATTCATCACCGGCGGCGTGGTGTCCTCCCTCGGCAAAGGCATTGCTTCTGCAGCCCTTGCCGCCCTCCTCCAGGCCCGTGGCTATCGGGTCCGGTTGCGCAAGCTCGATCCCTATCTCAATGTCGATCCTGGGACGATGAGTCCCTACCAGCACGGCGAGGTCTTCGTGACCGATGACGGTGCGGAGACCGATCTTGACCTGGGGCATTACGAGCGTTTTACCGGCGTGCCCGCGACCAAGGCCGACAATGCCACGACGGGCCAGATCTATTCCGATGTGATCGCGCGCGAACGGCGTGGCGAATATCTGGGCGCGACCGTGCAGGTCATTCCCCACATCACCAATGCGATCAAGGAAATGGTCGTCGCCGGGACCGAGGACGTGGATTTCGTCCTTGTCGAAATCGGTGGCACGGTGGGCGATATCGAAAGCCTGCCCTTCCTGGAATCCATCCGTCAGTTGCGCAACGATCTGGCGCCCGAACAGACGATGTTCATTCACCTGACGCTGCTGCCATGGATCGCGGCGGCGGGTGAGCTCAAGACCAAGCCCACGCAGCATTCGGTCAAGGAACTGCAGAATGTCGGCATCCAGCCCCAGATGCTGGTCTGTCGCTCCGATCGCGAAATCCCGGCCAATGAGCGTCGCAAGATCGCCAGTTTCTGCAACGTGCGGCCGGAGGCGGTCATCGCGGCGCGCGATGTCGATACCATCTATGCCTGCCCCATTTCCTATCACGCCGAAGGCATGGATACGGAGGTGCTGCGTCATTTCGGCCTGCCCGCGGATGAGGAGCCGGACCTGACGCGGTGGGAACGCATCGTCGATGCCATCCGCCATCCCGAACGCGAAGTGACGATTACAGTGGTGGGCAAGTACACTGCCCTGCTCGACAGCTACAAATCCCTGATCGAGGCATTGCATCATGGGGGCATCGCCCATCGCGCGAAGGTGCGTCTGAACTGGGTTGAGGCCGAAGCGTTCGAAAAATCCGACGACAGCCTTCAGGCGCTGGCGCGGTCGGACGCCATCTTGGTGCCCGGCGGATTCGGGGAGCGCGGATCCGAAGGCAAGATCCGCGCCGTGCGGTTCGCGCGTGAAAACAATATCCCGTTCCTGGGGATCTGTTTTGGCATGCAGATGGCGGTCATCGAATGCGCCCGCAACCTTGCCGGACTGCCTGATGCCTCTTCCACCGAATTCGGGCCCACCGATGAACCGCTGGTCGGTCTGATGACGGAATGGGCGCGGGGCAACGAACTGCTGCGCCGGCGTGAAGGGGGCGAACTTGGCGGGACGATGCGGCTTGGCTCCTACCCCGCCCATCTGGCTGAGGGATCGCGGGCCGCTGCCATCTATGGCAAGACGGACATCCGTGAGCGTCACCGCCACCGGTACGAGGTGAACGTCCATTACCGCGACCAGCTGGAAAAGACCGGACTGCGTTTTTCCGGCATGTCGCCCGACGGCATCCTGCCCGAAATCGTCGAATATCCTGATCATCCATGGTTCATCGCGGTCCAGTACCACCCCGAACTGCTGTCGAAGCCGTTTGATCCGCATCCGCTGTTTTCGGGCCTGGTGGGCGCTGCGCTGGAACGCGGGGCACGCAAGTGAGCCTGCCGTCCGGAAACCCGCAGGTGGATATCCGCGTCGGAGAACTGGTGATCGGCAATGACAGGCCATTCGTCCTGATTGCCGGTCCCTGCCAGATCGAATCGGAGGCCCATGCGATGGAGACCGCCGATGCGATCCATGCCATCACGCAGCGGCTGGGAATCGGGCTGATTTACAAAAGCTCGTTCGACAAGGCCAACCGCACCAGCCTGACAGGCGCCCGTGGCGTGGGAGCCGGCAAGGGGCTGGAAATCCTTGCCCGCGTGCGGGAGCGTTTCGGGATTCCCGTCCTGACCGATGTCCACCTTCCGGAGCAGTGCGCCCCCGCGGCCGAGGCGGTTGACGTCCTGCAGATTCCGGCGTTCCTGTGCCGCCAGACCGACCTGCTTCTTGCGGCGGGGGAGACAGGGGCCGCCATCAACGTCAAGAAGGGGCAGTTCCTGGCGCCGTGGGACATGACCCATGTCGCGGCCAAGATCGCCTCCACCGGCAATGAACGCATCATGCTGTGCGAACGTGGCACGTCGTTTGGCTACAACACGCTGGTCAATGACATGCGTGGCCTGCCGATCATGGCGCAGACGGGATTCCCGGTTGTCTATGATGCGACCCATTCGGTGCAGCAGCCGGGCGGGCTGGGAAGTTCATCGGGCGGTCAGCGGCAGTTCGCCCCGATCCTGAGCCGCGCGGCACTGGCGATCGGGGTGGCGGCCGTATTCATCGAAACGCATGAAGATCCCGACAATGCCCCCAGTGACGGGCCGAACATGATCCCGCTGTCGCAGATGGAGGCCCTGCTTGCCAACCTGCGGCGTTACGACCGTCTGACCAAGGAAGAACGGGCCTGATCGCATCTGGCCCGGCCGATGTGAAAAGGTGGCGTGTCAGGCGGTGTATTTCCATGACAGCGCCATGACCGCGACCGCCAGCAGGCAGACTTCCACCACGGTAATGACGATCCATTGCAGCGTCATGTAACCGCGTGGCATCGCCCCCCTGCGCCATGCCATGCGTTCCACCGCCAGCGTGGCCGCGAATCCGGCCATGAGCATCAGCAGCGCGGCCAGTTCGTGAAACATCGCCACGCATAGCGAAAGCCAGCCGATCCCGGCGGGCACCGCGCCCAGCAGCAGCCGGTAGCTGTTGATTTTCCCCGGCGTCTGGCCCGGGGTGATGATGGCGGGCGTCTCCAGCGCCAGCCCCCAGTGAATGGCCCCCATGAAGGACAGCATCACCGCCGCGTAGCCGACGGTGACCTCCAGCATGCGGGGAGTTACCGTGGGGGACAGGAAAATGATGGCGCAGGCGCACCCGACAATGGGAATGAGGCTGGCGATGCCCATGACCATGGCCAGAAGGGGAAGACGTTTCACGACGGCATGCTCTCCTCGGTAGTTTGCATCTTATCGCACTCTGACATGTGACACGTCATATGTTTCTGGTATCGTTTCGCGCACTGGGTATCGAGGGACGTCCGGTTTTTGATACCTCAATAAACTCTGGAAAAAGAGGAAACGAATAGCATGAGCGCCATTATCGACATCATCGCCCGCGAAATTCTCGATAGCCGCGGCAATCCGACCGTGGAAGTGGATGTGGAACTGGCCTCGGGCGCGAAGGGACGCGCGGCAGTGCCGTCCGGCGCGTCCACCGGCGCACATGAAGCGGTCGAACTGCGCGATGGCGACAAGTCGCGTTTCGGCGGCAAGGGCGTGCTGAAGGCTGTCGGCAACGTGGAAAACGAGATCCTGGGCGCATTGCAGGGTGTCGAATCCAGCGATCAGGTTGCGATTGACGAGGCCATGATCGACCTGGACGGCACCCCGAACAAATCCCGTCTGGGCGCGAATGCCATCCTTGGCGTTTCCCTGGCGGTGGCCAAGGCAACGGCGGAGGAACTGCAGGTTCCCTTCTACCGGTATGTGGGGGGCGTTTATGCCCGCACGCTGCCGGTGCCGATGATGAACATCATCAATGGCGGACAGCATGCGGACAATCCCATCGACATCCAGGAATTCATGATCCAGCCGATTGGCGCCCCGACCGTGACCGATGCGATCCGGATGGGATCGGAAATCTTCGCGCAGCTTAAAAAGAGCCTGTCGGGCGCCGGATACAACACCAATGTCGGTGACGAAGGCGGGTTCGCCCCCGCCCTGAAATCAGCGGACGAGGCCCTGGGCTTCATCAGTCGCGCGGTGGAGGCGGCAGGCTACCGTCTGGGGGATGACATCACGTTCGCCCTCGATTGCGCCGCGACCGAATTCTACCACGATGGCCGCTATGACCTTAAGGGCGAAGGCAAGTCGCTGGATG
Source organism: Novacetimonas pomaceti (assembly GCF_003207955.1). Classification (NCBI taxonomy): domain Bacteria; kingdom Pseudomonadati; phylum Pseudomonadota; class Alphaproteobacteria; order Acetobacterales; family Acetobacteraceae; genus Novacetimonas; species Novacetimonas pomaceti. The sequence continues at coordinate 35,520 of NZ_NOXG01000005.1, read as the reverse complement.
CCGGTGGCATGATCGCCTACCTGGCCGACCTTGCCGCGCGTTATCCCATCATCTCCATCGAGGATGGCCTGGCGGAGGATGACTGGGAAGGCTGGGCGGAACTGACCGCCAATCTTGGGGGGAAGCTGCAGCTGGTGGGCGATGACCTGTTTGTCACCAACCCCGATCGCCTGCGTCGCGGGATCAAGGACGGGGTCGCCAATTCCCTTCTGGTGAAGGTCAACCAGATCGGCACCCTCAGCGAGACGCTGGAAGCCGTCCAGATGGCGCAGCATGCCGGTTATACCGCCGTCATGAGCCATCGTTCGGGAGAGACGGAGGATTCCACCATTGCCGACCTGGCGGTGGCAACGAACTGCGGGCAGATCAAGACGGGATCCCTGTCGCGTTCCGACCGGACGGCAAAATATAACCAGCTGATCCGAATCGAAAACGAACTGGCAACCGCGGCCCGCTATGCCGGGCGGACAATCCTCAGGGGACACTGAAAGCGCCCGGGCATCGGTGACGTTCGCGGGCGGAAAACCCCTCCGCGACGTCGCCGGTATCGGAAAATCACGGATACAGGGTCGTAATGCAGATCGGCAAGATTATCAGACGGGTCATGGGAAGCGCCCTTCCCCCTGCCCTTTTCATCGGGCTTACGGCCTATTTCGGCTGGAACGTCATGCGTGGCGAACATGGGCTGCACAGTTACGCCGCGCAGCTTCGCCTGCTTGACGAGGCAAACAGCGCCCAGCGCGACGCCTATGCCGAACAGCAGGTCTGGCTGCGTCGCGTGCGCGGGATCAAGGAGAATACCCTTGACCGCGATCTGCTTGATGAACGGGCACGTTCCATGCAGAACCTCGCCCGGCAGGACGAGATCGTGGTCCCTTATGGGCCGCATGACCGGCTGTACTGAGGTCGCGGGCCGGTGACATATCCTGCCATCCATGAAAAAACCCGGTCCAACCGAATGGACCGGGTTTTTTCATGCCGAATCAAATCGGGTCGTTATTTGATTTTCGCTTCACGGAAAGTCACGTGCTTGCGGGCAACGGGATCGTACTTGCGCATTTCCATCTTGCCGGTCTGGGCACGGGCATTTTTCTTCGTGACGTAGAAATAGCCGGTATCCGCCGTGGAAACGAGCTTGATCTGAATGGTGTTGGTCTTTGCCATGATATCCTCAGCACTGCTCCGCCGCTGCTGGAACACTTGGGTGCAGCAGTGGTTCAAGTTTGGCGGAAAATGCGCATACAAGAGGCCGAGGTCAAGCTTTTAGTCCCGATATTCGTCTTCAAAATCCCATTGATCCCCAAAAAAAGGAATATGCCCCGCCATGTTGAGCGTTTCAGAAGCCCGCGAACGTATCCTGCAGGGACTTCGTCCCACCGCACCAGAGGTGGTTTCCCTTGCCAGTGGCAGCGGACGCGTGACCGCGTTGCCGGTAATGGCGCGACTGGACAATCCGCCTGCCGATGTCTCCTCCATGGATGGGTACGCGGTGCGGGCCGCCGATCTGTCCGCCACGGGCGTGAAGCTGCGCCTGATCGGGGAAAGCCCGGCGGGCCATCCCTTTGACGGGACGGTGGGCGCGGGGGAATGCGTGCGCATCTATACCGGCAGTATCGTGCCCGATGGCGCGGATGCGATCGTGATCCAGGAAAATGCGACACAGCATGACGATATCGTGACCACGTCGCAGACGGCCACGGCAGGCCTGTACGTGCGCAGGAAGGGGCAGGATTTCGCCCGGGGCCATGAAATCATTCCTGCGGGCCGGCGTCTGGACGCGCGCGGCATTGGCGTGGCGGCGGCGGCCAACCATCCGTGGGTTACGGTGCATCGTCGCCCGCGCGTCGGCATCGTGGCGACCGGTGACGAACTCTGCCTGCCGGGGGATCCGATCGGGCCGGGCATGATCGCCAACTCCAATACCCTCATGCTGGCGACGCTGGTGCGCGCGGCAGGTGCCGAGCCTGTCATGATGCCGGTTGCCCGCGACAGGATGGAGGACCTGCTTGCCCTGTCGCACATGCTGGACGGTCTGGACATGCTGGTGACCATCGGCGGCGCCAGCGTGGGACGTTACGACCTTGTGCAGGAAGGGCTGAAGCGCATCGGCATGGAACCCGATTTCTGGAAAATCGCCATGCGGCCGGGCAAGCCGCTGATGCATGGCCGCCTGAACGGCATGCCGTTGATCGGGGTGCCGGGCAACCCGGTGGCGGCCTTCGTGTGTGGAACGTTGTTCGTCGTCCCCGCGTTGCAGCGCCTTGCGGGAGAGCAGGATGTCGGCCCGGACGTCGATGTCGCCATCCTTGGGGAGGATGTCGCAGCCAATGACCAACGCGAAAGTTATCTGCGCGCGCGGTTGCGTCGTGACAGTGCCGGCATGCTGACCGCCCTGCCCTTTTCACGGCAGGATTCCGCCATGCTGCACCTGCTGACGGAAAGCCAGGCCCTGATCATCCGTGATCCGCTGGCCCCGCCCGCCCGGAAGGGCGACATGTGCAGGATCATCCGTCTGGATATCCGTTGAGAGTTGACCTGGGTATGGGAACTAACATAGAACAGCGAAAGATACTTTCTGGTTTTGTTCCTTAAGGGCGGGAGACGGCATTCATGCTGACGCGCAAACAACATGAACTCCTGCTCTATATCGACAGGCACCTCAAGCAGACCGGCTTTTCCCCTTCTTTCGACGAAATGAAGGATGCGCTGGGGCTGCGGTCGAAATCAGGGATCCATCGCCTGATTTCGGCATTGGAGGAACGGGGGTTCGTGCGGCGCAAGCATCATCGCGCCCGCGCGCTGGAGGTGGTGCAGATTCCCCAGATCATCTCCGGCGATGCCGCATCCCGGGCGGAGGATGCCTTCTCCCCCACCGTTATCCGGGGCAATTTCACCCCGATCCTTCCCGCGGCGGAGGTCGCCGCCACCGTGGAGGCCGTCCGCCTGCCGTTTCTGGGACGGATCGCGGCCGGACAGGCGATCGAGGCCATTGCCGACGCCACCCGGCTGATTGACGTGCCTGCGGGCCTGATCGGGACTGGCACCTATTACGCGCTGGAGGTATGCGGCGATTCGATGATCGACGCGGGGATATTCGACGGCGATACGGTGATCATACGCCAGGACTGCAATCCGGAAAACGGACAGATCGTTGTCGCCCTGATCGAAGGACACGAAGTCACCCTCAAGCGCCTGCGTCGCAAGGGCAGCACCATTGCGCTTGAACCTGCCAATGCCCGTTATGAAACGCGCATTATCCCTGCGGACAAGGTTGCGATTCAGGGATGCCTTGCGGGGCTGGTCCGCCGGTACTGAACGCGCATGCCTCCTTCCAGTCCGGGACCATGCGGGCGAGCTGCTCCACGGTATCGCTGCTGACGACGTCAAGGGTGGGGAATTCGGCCAGGATGCGCACCTGTCCGTGGCGTTCTATGGCGCTGCGGGCATATGGGTTGTCCGGGCCATTGAGGATCACGCCCATGACCGGGATATCGCGCTGTCGCAGGACGGCGAGGCTGAGCAGCGTATGGTTGATCGTGCCCAGCGTGCTGCGCGCCACCAGAACCACCGGCAGGCGCAGGCGTTCCATCAGGTCCAGCATCAGGAAACCGGCGCTGATCGGAACCATGACGCCTCCGGCCCCTTCGACGACAATGGGGCGGCCGGAATCTTCCTTGGGCAGCACGATCAGGTCGGGATCAATGACCTTCCCTTCGCAGGCGGCGGCATCTTCGGGGGAGAGAGAGGCCGCATAGACACCTGCGGGCGGATGCAGCCGGTCCGGCGAAAGGGCGGCGAGCGTCGCGACGCTGGCGGTATCCGCAGGTTCGTCCGCGATGCCGCTTTGCAGCGGTTTCCAGTAGGAGGCATGCCACGCCCTTGCCAGGACAGCCGACACCACGGTCTTGCCAACGCCCGTATCGGTGCCGGTCACGAATACCCCTGAATGGCGGGCGCGACGGAAAATCCCGAATGCGACATTGTAATTGGCGCTGAAGACCGCATCGCGGCGCGCTGCCTCCAGAACGTGGCGCAGGCTGGCCGGCACGTGGCCCGGCCGGGGGGTGCCCGCCCCGATGGCCCGCAGTTCCCGGACAAAGGACAGGGCGGAGCGCGGCATGTCCACAATGGTTTCGCATGTCCATGCTCCCCTGCCCGACAGGGGCCATTCCCTCTCCAGTGTCTGCGGGTCAGGATGTTCGGGCATGGGGCATTCAATGTTCAGGGCAGCATAATAGCCCCGCCATTGCGTGAAGCTGCCGCTGCACAGGGTTGTAAACGCCATCGTCCCATCGGGGGCCAGCAGGGCGCAAAGCGTTTGCATGGCCATCTGGCGGTCTGAAAACCACTGCATCGCCATGCTGGAACAGATCAGGTCAAAAGGTCCATCCAGGTCGGGTTTTTCGGCATCCATGACGTGGAACGCAAGATTCGGCCCTTCGCCCAGTTTCGCCCGGGCGCGGCGTATCATGTCCGGCGCGATATCGGTCGCCACGATTTGCGCGGCCGGGAACAGCGCCCGCAGCCGTTGGGTCAGGAAGCCCGTTCCACAGCCGACCTCCAGAATGCGGCGTGGCCCCGATTGCGCAGACGCGCTGGCGATCCGCCGCGCCAGACGGTCCGCGACGATGCGCTGCACGCGCGCCGCGCCGTCATAGCCGGAGGCGGCGTTGAAACTGCGGGCGATGCGATGTTTGCGGGCGGAGGTCACGGCAGGGTGCGTTTCATCATGCGGTCAATCGTGTGCAGGCAGGCGGGAACATGTGTCAACGGCAATAGATGTCCCCCCTCCACCCAGTCAATGGAGGCCCCCCGCGCAAGGGAACCCCGGATCAGCGCGGGCGGTGCGATCGGATCATGCGTCCCGGCAAGGCAGCACAGCGCAAAGCGTGCCGGGCATATGACCTGACGCGCATCCAGTTCCTGCAGCTGTTGCAATCCCGCCGCCAGACGTTCCGGCCGGGGCGTGCCGGGAAGTGGAAGATCCGTCCCGGCCCGTCGCCTGAAATCCTCGACCGTGGCATGGGGTGTCGATTTCAGCGCGCGCATCATGCGCGTCAGGATACGCGGGGCGACCCCTTCGGGAAAATCAGCGGCAGCGGCAAAGCGTGCGAAACCGTTGAACAGCACCATGCCCCTGCACTGTTCCGGCGCCTGTTCCAGCAGCCATAGCGCGCCAAGGGAATGGCCGATCGCGATGAATGGCCTGTCGGGCAGTTCGACATGGCGTTTCTCGGAAAAATAGCCGAAATCGAGATTTATGCAGGTCCTGTCCCGCAGTTCCCGCTGGATCGGGGTCCAGATTTCCGGCCCGAACGCCCATCCATGCGCAAAGACAAGGGAAATCCCGGATTGGGTCATGCGCCAATCCCGGTCGCAGCCGTGGCAAGGGCGGCGATAAGCCGGTCGATCATGGCCCTGTCATGCGCGGCACTCAGCGCAAGGCGGATACGGCTTGCATTGGGGGGAACGGAAGGCGGCCGTATGGGAACGCCAAGTATGCCCTCACGCTCCAGAATGGCCGCAAACGCCATTGTCCGATCGATATCCCCGATTTCGATCGGGATGATCTGGGTCGTGGAACTGCCGGTGGAAAGGCCCATCCGCCGGATCGCCTGACGCACATGTCCGGCATTGTCATGCAGGCGCTGGCGCTGCGCCTCCATGCCGGGCACCAGTTCCAGCGCGGCATCGATGGCCCCCAGGTTGGCGGGCGGCAGCGCGGTCGTATAGACGAAGCCGGAACAGCAGTTGACGAGCCAGTCGCACATGGCGCGCGATCCCGCGACATAGGCCCCGAAACTGCCCAGCGCCTTGCTGAATGTTCCCATGACAAGGTCAATGCCATCGGTCAGGCCCGACAGTCCCCGTCCCTGCGGGCCCAGCACGCCGGTCGCATGGGCTTCGTCAAGGTAAAGGAAAGCCCCGTACCGCTCGGCCAGCGCGCGCAGCCCCGCGACATCGGCGCGGTCGCCATCCATGCTGAAAACGCTTTCCGTCACGATGAAACGCATGCCGGGCTGGTTCCGGCGACTTTCCAGCAGGGCCGACAGATGTCCGAGGTCGTTATGGCGGAAACGGATCTGCCGTATTCCCGCGGCCTGACATCCATGATGCAGGCTGGCATGGTTCAGCCGGTCGGTAAAAACCAGCGGGGCCACGCCCGTCCGCGTCATGGCCAGGCGGCACAGCGCCGACACGACGGAGGCATTCGCCTGCCAGCCGGAGGCAAACAGCAGCGCGGCCTGCGTTTTCTTGAAGGCGGCCAGTCGGGCCTCGACCTGCTGATGGGCCGGGGTGGTACCGCTGACCAGGCGTGACGCGCCACTGCCGCCGCCCCATTGGCGTGCCCATGAACAGGCGCGTTCGATGACCAGGGGGTGGTGCGCAAGGCCGAGATAGTCGTTGGATGAAAAATCCAGCAGCACCCGTCCATCGCGCACAATGGTCACGGCGTCGCGGCGTTCGACGCACCGCATGACCCGGCGCGTGCCATTGCGTTCCAGTTCGGTAAGCTCCGTCTGGAAAAAATCATCAAAACGCGCCATGAAGCGTCCTCTTCCGCCGGTGTCCGTGGCATCGGCCAATCATGCCTGTCCCAATATCACGGAGAACCCGCATGCGTGGACCCCAATGGATGGATAACGGGATGTCGCATATCTGGCTGCCCTATACCCAGATGAAAACGGTCCTGCCGCCCCTGCCCGCCGTCCGTACCTCGGGCTGTGACATCCATCTGGCGGACGGGCGCGTGCTGACTGATGGCATTGCATCGTGGTGGACGGCATGTCACGGCCATAATCATCCCCATATCCGCGACGCGGTCAGCGCGCAGCTGTCGCGCATGCCCCATGTCATGTTCGGTGGTCTGGTCCATGAACCGGCCCTGACACTGGCGACGCGTCTGGCAGGGATGCTGCCGGGGGATCTGGAACGGGTATTCTTTACGGATTCCGGTTCCGTCGCGGTGGAGGTCGCCATCAAGATCGCGATCCAGTACTGGATCAACCGTGGCGTATCGGGCCGCAACCGGCTGCTGGCGTTCAGGGGGGGATATCACGGCGATACTCTGGCCACGATGGCGGTCTGCGATCCCGAAGAGGGAATGCATGCGCTGTTCAATGGTGTCCTGCCCCAACATTACATCATGGATCTGCCACGCGACCGGATGACATTGCAGCGTCTGGAATCGTGCCTGTCGGAATCGGGGGACGAGATCGCGGCCATTCTGGTGGAACCCCTGATACAGGGGGCGGGCGGAATGCTGTTTCATGATCCCGTGGTGCTGCGCCATCTGCGGACACTGGCGGACAGATACGGCATCCTGTTGATTTTTGATGAAATTTTTACGGGATTCGGGCGCACCGGCACCATGTTCGCGTGCCAGCAGGCCGATGTCGTGCCCGATATCATGACCCTGTCAAAGGCATTGACCGCCGGCACGATGCCGCTGGCCGCGACGGTGACGCGTACCCATGTGTTCGAGGCTTTCCTGTCGGACAATCCGCTGCATGCGCTGATGCATGGACCGACCTTCATGGCAAATCCCCTCGCCTGCGCCTGCGCCAATGCTTCGCTCGATCTTTTCGAGACACAGCCCCGTCTGGAACAGGTCCGGCAGATCGGTGCCCAGATGGCGCATGAACTTGCCGCCTGCCGTCATCTGCCCAATGTGCGTGACGTGCGTGTCATGGGGGCGGTTGGCGTCGTGGAGCTGGAGACGATTGCCGACATGAACCGCCTCAAGGCCGCGCTGATCGCGCTGGGGGTATGGATACGTCCTTTCCGGACGATCATTTACCTGACCCCCTCCTTTACCATACGGCCTGACGAGCTTTCGCGCCTGACCGACGCCATCCGTCGTGTCATCGCGCAGGGGGCGGCAAGCTAGGCGACCAGCACATGGGCGGCATATGAAATCCGATCTCCACTAGGTCCCGTATGCTGAATCTGGTATGAAGAGGACATGACGTTTTTTCAACATCGTTCCTGGCGCGTGACTAACCATGACAGCAAGCGACAGATTGTGCTGAAAATCCTGTCTGATGGAAAAGCGCGTTCGGTCAAGGAAATAGGCGACATGTTTCCGGAAATGGGAACATACCACGCCCGTCTGGCGCTTCAGGCGCTCAGGAATCAGGGGCTCGTCAGCGTGGATGACGATCCTGAATCGGGACGCAGGCGCAAGGTCTGGAAACTGGTGACGCCGGATGGGACCGATCCCTCCGGCCCCACCGGGACATCGACCGGATGATCCCTTCCCTCATGTGAGCGCAAAAGGATCACATGAGGAAACGGGCCATGTATTCACGAACTGGTCGAGGCGAGTTCTTCGGTATTATTCGCGGCAGGTGCCGTATTGTTGCTGCTGCGGGATCTGGAACGGCTTTTTTCCGCGGGCCTGGGTTCCGGGCGGGTATTTTCGGCGACGGATTCGCTGCTTTCTTCCTCGTCGCTGTCGGCATCGGATTCAGCCGTTGCCTGCGACGGCGTGCTGTTCTGGCGCTGCTGGCGGGAAGCGGCCTGGCGCTCCTGACGTTCCTGCTGGCTCTGCTGCGCGGCCTGCGTCATCGCGTTGAGGATGCGGAAGTAATGTTCGGCGTGCTGAAAATAGGCTTCCGCCATGACGCGGTCGCCGGACCCGCTGGCATCACGGCCAAGCTGGAGATATTTTTCAAAAAGCTGTTGTGCTGTTCCCCGCACGCGCAGGTCGGGTCCGTTACTGTCAAAGACATGATTACGGTTCAGCGGTATCTGACCGTTATTATGGCGTGACCCTCCGCCGTTGCTGCCGCCAGAACGGTGGTGACGGCCTCGCATGCGTTTTATGTTCATAAGCTGCGCAGCACTTTCATGTTAACGGTCACCCGCAGGGAGCCTGACCGTAGGGACGCCTTCATGCCCCTGCCTGTTATAAATAATGAATGGCCGACATGGCTGTCGAACCCCGATCCCGTGGTCCACCTTTCGGGACAACAGGACAGATCATGATCTGCCACCGGATTACATACAATCGGGATCGTCCGCTTTCCGGGCAAGCAGGAAACAATATAATGCTTCCTGTCCCGGTATGCAGTGCCAATATAGCCTGCAAATCCTTGCCCGCCAAACTATTTTTTTGCCACTTCCCCATGGGGCCGCAGGACCAGCGCCCGCCCGATTCCGCCAAGATCGGCCCGGATGGACAGCACCTCCATCTCCGCCTCCCGCGCCAGCGCGGGCACGCTGCGTTCCTGCCCGATGCCAAGCTCGATGATTGCTATGCCCTGTGCCGACAGAAGCCGTGGCAGGCACTGCATCAGCAGGCGATAGGACACCAGCCCGTCCGCGCCCCCATCAAGCGCGCGATGCGGTTCGTAATCGCGCACGTCGGGCATCAGCCCGCCAAGGTCGCCATGGGGAATGTATGGCGGATTGCTGAGCACGACATCGAACCGCCCCATGATCGCCTGCGCCCAGTCGCCACATATGATGTCGCATCGCCCCGACAGGCCAAGACGGCGCGCATTGCGCGTGGCAAGTCGCGCGGCATCGGGCGAAAGGTCAACGCCCAGGCCCCATGCGTGCCGGTATTCCTGCAACGCCGCAAGCAGCAGGCATCCTGTCCCGGTGCCCAGATCAAGGATGCGGCGCACCCCGTCACGGTCAGGACGCAGTTCCAGCAATGCCTCGATCAGGGTTTCGGTATCCGCGCGCGGAACCAGCGTCGCGGTGGAGACCTCAAGCGTCATCGACCAGAAACCGGCGCTCCCGGTAAGGTAGGAAAGTGGTTCATGACTGGCGCGCCGTTCGACCAGGGATTCAAACCGCAGCGCCTGTGCGGATTCCACGTGGTCATGCATCAGAAGCCCGCTCAGGTCCGTCTGCAGCACATGCGCCAGCAGCAGCCGGGCCTCGCGACGGGGGGAGTCGATGCCGGCCTGTGACAGGCGACGGGCCGCCTGATGCAGGATGTCCCTTGAATTATGGATGTCCGGCAGATCATTCTCTTTCATTGGAACCTGTTTCCATCATAATCTGCCCCCATGAAATGCGTTGTCAGTATTCTGGGTAGCGCCGTCATGGGGGCCCTGGGCCTCGCCACGATGGTATCGCCCGCCTTCGCGGGGACATTCGAGGTCACGGATGGCTGCGCGTCGGATGAAATTTCCGAGGTCTCGCGCCTTTACGTGGACGAGCATCTGGTGACGACATTCCGCCTCGACCCGCGCCATGCCGAACATACCGTCAGCGTTGAAACGGCGTCCGGACGGATCAATCACAGTTACGCCCTGTGCGGGGAAATCACGATCCGCCTTCCCTCCGGCAAGACCGAAACGCACGAGGTCAGCGGCGAAGGCGTGCTGCACGCGCCTGACGGGCATCACCTGGTCGCGCTTGGGGCCAATAATTTTACCGAGTTCTATCTGGATGACCCCGACGACCCTGACGTGGTGGAACATCATCCCGGCCGCAGTTCCCTGTGCGCCGCGCCGACGTCCTGATCCGGGATCATTCCTCGTCAAGGGCCAGCAGCGCCGCCTGTTCCTCCTGCGTCAGGGCATCGACGAATTCATCCAGTTCGCCGGTCATGACCTTGTCTATCTTGTACAGCGTCAGGCCGATACGGTGATCGGTCACGCGCCCCTGGGGGAAGTTGTAGGTGCGGATGCGTTCCGACCTGTCCCCCGTTCCGACCTGTGACCGGCGATCGGCGGCGCGGCTTTCATGGGCGGCGGCGCGGTTGCGTTCATACAGGCGCGCGCGCAGGATTTTCATCGCCTTCGCCCGGTTCTTGTGCTGGCTTTTTTCTTCCTGCATCGCCACCACGATGCCGCTTGGCATATGGGTGATGCGGACCGCGCTTTCCGTCTTGTTGACGTGCTGCCCACCCGCGCCGGATGCGCGATAGACATCGATGCGCAGGTCGCCATCATTGATTTCGACGTCCACCTCTTCCGCTTCCGGCAGGACGGCAACGGTGACCGTGGAGGTATGGATGCGTCCCTGGCTTTCTGTCGCGGGCACGCGCTGGACGCGGTGGACGCCTGATTCATATTTCAGGCGGGCAAAGACGCCCCGCCCCGTGATATTGGCAATCCCCTCGCGCAGGCCGCCGAGTTCCGATTCATCGTATTCGAGGACCTCGAACCGCCAGCCCCGCTGGTCCGCGTAACGCTGATAGGCCCCGAAAAGCTCCGCCGCGAAAAGGGCGGCCTCATCCCCGCCGGCTGCCGGACGGATTTCAAGGATGGCGCTGCGTTCATCGGCCTCGTCACGCGGCAGCATGGCGATACGGATTTCCTGTTCCAGCGCGGGAATGCGCCTGCGCAGGTCTTCCACTTCGCTTTCCGCCAGGGCGCGCATTTCCGGATCCGCCAGAAGTGCCTCGGTCTCCGTCAGGGCCTTCTGGGTCGCGCGCAGGGCGTTGACCTTGCCGACAATCGGATCAAGCTCGGCGAATTCACGCGACGCCTGGCCGAATTCCGCGCCAGACAGTCCTTCGGCAAGCTGCGCCTGCAGTTCCTCGCTGCGGGCGACGATCCGGTCAAGTCGTTCGTCGAACCTTGTCACCCTTACGCGCCCCTGGACAGGCCGCGCAGGAAGCTGGTGACCTGATCCATCGCGACTTCCGTCTGCTCTCCCTTGTCGAGATCCTTGACCTGCGCGACGCCGCGCGCCACTTCATCCTCGCCAATGACGATGGCATGCGTCGCGTTCAGGCGGTTTGCCCGTTCCATCCGGCGTTTGGTGTTGCCACGATAGGAAGTCTCCGCACGGATGCCCGCCCCCCGCAGCGCCTGAAGCACGGTCAGGCCCGCCGTGACGGCGTCATCGCCCATGGGCACCACGACGACCGGACGCGGGGCCGCGGGGGCTTCCTCAAGCAGCATCGACAGGCGCTCGATCCCGCCAGCCCAGCCAATGGCGGGCGTTTTCGGGCCGCCCATTTCCGACACCAGTCCGTCATAACGTCCACCCGCCAGCACGGTCCCCTGCGTTCCCAACCGGTTGGTCACGAATTCGAAGGCGGTGTGGCTGTAATAATCCAGTCCGCGAACAATGCGGGGATTTTCGCTGAACGGAACCCCGAGGATATCGAGCGTCCTGCGCAGGTCATCCCAGAACGCCCGGGCCTGCGGGGTGAGATAGCCGGAGATCATCGGCGCGTCTTCCACGACCACGCGATCCTGTGGCGCCTTGCTGTCGAGGATACGCAGCGGGTTGCGTTCCAGCCGGCTGAGGCTGTCGGTGGAAAGTTCGTCGCGCCGTTCCATGAAATAGGCGATCAGCGCGTCGCGCCACGCCGTCCGGCTTTCGATATCGCCCAGCGTATTGAGTTCCAGCACGGTGTCGCGTGCAATGCCCAGCGCCTGAAGGATGTCGCGCCCCATCGCGATGACTTCGGCATCCGCCAGCGGTTCGGCAGGCCCGAGAAGTTCCGCGCCGATCTGGTGAAACTGGCGGTAGCGTCCCTTTTGCGGGCGTTCATAGCGAAACATCGGCCCCGCGTAGAAGACCTTCTGCGGCAGCGACTGCGTCAGGCCGTTGGTCACCAGCGCGCGGCAGACGCTTGCCGTTCCTTCCGGCCGCAGGGTCAGCGATTCACCGCCCCGGTCCTCGAAGGTGTACATTTCCTTGGAAACGACATCGGACGTATCCCCCAGTGTCCGCTTGAACACGCGGGTATCCTCGAAAATCGGGGTTGCCCATTCGTCAAAACCATAAAGTCCGGTAATGCGACGGGCCGTTTCGATGACATGCGCGAAACGGCGCTGCGATTCCCCGATAAGATCGTGGGTTCCGCGGACGGGCTGTAAACTGCTCACTGTCAAATTCCTGGTTGAACGACATCGCAGCCGTCACGTCCCTCGTCGCGCGACGACACCCATGCCGGTAGGGAAAGACAGGCAGGAACCCGCCGCTGGCAGGCCCCTTCCCTGTCGCAATCAGCTCGCGGGCGTCAGTTCCGCCGCGCGGGCCTTGTCTTCTTCCGCCTTGCGGGCATCTTCCTCGGCCTGCATGGCCTTGGCCTTCTGCTCCACCAGCTCGACGATATGATCGACCATGTCGCCAGCCGGCATCGTATGGTCCTGGCGACCTGCGGAATAGACCATGTGGCGTCCCGCGCCACCCCCGGTCACGCCAAGGTCGGTCATCAGGGCCTCCCCCGGTCCATTGACCACGCAGCCGATGATCGACAGCGTCAGGGGCGTCTTGATATGCGCGAGGCGGTCTTCCAGCGTCTGGACGGTCTGGATCACGTTGAATCCCTGACGCGCGCAGGACGGGCAGGAAATGATCTTCACGCCACGATGGCGCAGGCCCAGCGACTTGAGGATATCCCACCCGACCAGCACTTCTTCCTCAGGCTCCGCCGAAAGGGAGACGCGCATGGTATCGCCCACGCCGGCCCACAGCAGGTTGCCCAGGCCAATCGACGACTTGACGGTCCCCGCGCGCTTGCTGCCGGCTTCGGTGATGCCGATATGCAGCGGGTGGTCGCACACGTCGGCAAGCTGCTGGTAGGCGGCGACGGCAAGGAAGACGTCCGAGGCCTTCACGCTGATCTTGAATTCATGGAAATCGTGATCTTCAAGGATCTTGGCATGTTCCAGCGCGCTTTCGACCAGCGCGTCGGGGTTGGGTTCGCCGTATTTTTCCAGAAGGTGTTTTTCCAGCGACCCGGCATTCACGCCGATACGGATGGAACAGTTGTAATCCTTTGCCGCGTTGACCACGTCGCGCACGCGTTCGGCGCTGCCGATGTTGCCCGGATTGATGCGCAGGCAGGCCGCCCCCGCCTTTGCCGCCTCGATGGCGCGCTTGTAGTGGAAATGGATGTCCGCGACGATGGGAACGTTCACTTCGCGCACGATTTCCGCCAGCGCGGTGGTGCTTTCCTCGTCCGGGCAGGACACGCGCACGATATCGACGCCCGCCAGTTCGGCGCGACGGATCTGCGCGATCGTGGCTTCCGCGTCCGTGGTAAGGGTGTTGGTCATGGTCTGCACCGAAATCGGCGCGTCTCCGCCCACCGGAACCTTGCCCACGTGGATCTGCCGCGACTTGCGACGTTCGATATGCTGATATGGACGATAGCTGCTCATTCTCTGCCCTCCATGCGAGGCGGGGACGCACATCCCGACCTGTCGTGTGTTGCCGCGACAGGCCGCGATGAAGTCCTGTTTTCAGATCCGGCGACGGATATGTATGTCGTTTTCACGCCATGCCTTTGCCGACCATATTACTCCGCTTTGTCGGTTTGTGGGAGTGGGGGAAGCGTATTATTCCCCGTGGCCGGTGTATTGGCTGGCGGTAATGGTGGCATCGGGGCCGATGTCGCGGCGGCGGGCGCCGCGGGCGCGGGCCGTGGCGTCGGGGATGCCTGGGTGATGTTGCCGCTGCTGATGGCCTGCGCATCAAGGATGATGTTGCGCCGCACCTCGCCATTGCGGCCCAGCGGCGGGGAGGTCACGCCATTCGCGCTCAGCGTCAGGCCGCCCGCATTGCCGACCGTCAGGACAAGGTCATGGCTGTCCGCCGGGACCTGCCATGTCTCCCCACTGCCCAGGGTATGGTCATAGATGACCCCCCCGCCCTGCTTGCGCACCTGCACCCATGTCGGTGCCGAGGCATTGAGCGTGATCTGGTTGGCCGGCGTGGCCGGGGACTGGTCACCACCTTCAGGCGTTCCGGCATCCTGATGCGCGGCAAGCGCGCTCTTGTCCTCGCCCATTTTCTCCACCGGACCGGAAACGGGCTTGGGCTGGGGCGCGTCGGCAGGCGGCCCGGACGGGGCGAGTGCGGTGATGCTGTTCTGTTCCTGCTGCGGCAGGGGCTGCGGCGGGTTGGGCGGCAGTTCCCCCGGCGCGGGCAGGACGGAGGCGATCTGCGGTGACGCGGTGCCCTGCGTGGAAATGCCGGGCAGATCCGTGCGGGTATTGATGACGGGGCGGTCGGACGAGGCCGTCAGCCGGTACCATCCCACGTACGCGCCGACCAGGATGACGATCCCGCTGAGCAGGATCACGCCAAGGGGCAGGCTTTTTTCAGGAAGCGGCACCGGGAACGACAGTTCCGGCTTGCGGTCGAAGGCCCCGCGGGTTTCCATCTTGAACCGCTGGATCAGCGTTTCGGGCGGCAGGCCCAGCGCCTTGGCATAGGTCCGCAGGAAGCCGATGGCATAGGCACTTCCGGGAAGTCCCTGCGGGCGTCCCTCCTCCAGCGCCTCCAGATACGGCAGGCGGATCCGCAGCCATGACGCGACGTCCGGCAGGCTCCAGCCCAGCTGTTCGCGTCGGGTGCGCAGTTCCTGTCCCACGTTAAGGGGAATTTCACTGGCGGCCACCGGCGTGGCCGCGTCACCGGCGTTGGGGGTTTTCTGGCGAAACATCCGCGTGCCCTCGCTCATTCGCGGTGCATCCTGTCTTCCTGCCGGATCAGGGCATCGACGGCCTGATTGACCAGTTCGTCAATAATCTCGCGCACCGACTGTTCGCTGCTGATCATGCCCACCGACTGCCCCGCCATGACCGAACCGTTTTCGACGTCGCCATCGATGACGGCGCGACGCAGGGAACCTGCCCAGAAATGTTCGATGTCCAGCTGCGCCTCCTCCTTCGTCAGCTCCCCGGACTGGAAACGTCTGAGGGTTTCCGCCTGATGGCGCAGGAAGCGCCGGCTGCCCTCGTTGAACAGGCCCCGGACGGGAATGACCGGGAAACGTTCATCCAGCTGGACCGAGGTGACGGCGTCGCGGGCATTGGCGCGGATGAAGGCCTTCTTGAAACGTTCATGCGCGATACTGTCGGTGGAGGCCGCGAAACGGGTGCCCAGCTGCGCGCCGGCAGCGCCCTGTTCCAGATAGGACACGATGGCGTCGCCCCGGCCGAGGCCACCCGCCACGAAAACGGGAATGTCGCGAATGAACGGCAGGACCTCCTGCGCCAGCACGGTCAGGGAAACGGGGCCGACATGCCCGCCGGCTTCCGATCCCTCGATCACCAGCGCGTCCACCCCCATGCGCACAAGGCGCTTGGCCAGGACGAAGGCGGGGGCGAAGGCGATGACCTTTGCCCCCCCGTCCTTGATGGCGCGGATCACGGGGCCGGACGGGATGCCACCCGCCAGGACCACATGCCCGACGCCCGCGTCGAGGCAGACCCGCACGAGGTTGTCAAGCTGCGGATGCATGGTGATCAGGTTCACGCCGAAGGGACGGCGCGTCAGCGCCTGCGTCGCGGCGATTTCTGCCGCCAGCCGCGCGGGTTCCATCGCGCCGCAGGCCAGCACGCCAAAGCCCCCGGCATTGGAAATGGCGGAAACCAGATGGCGTTCGCTGATCCATGACATGGCGCCGCCCAGGATGGCGACCTCCGTGCCAAGAAAGCGGGTGCCCGCGGCCCAGAGGCGGTCGAGATGCGCGCGCGCCGCCTGGCGACGGGGATCGGTGGAGGTGGGCGCGGTGGGATCGGTATGGTTCATTTCAGGCAGCATCGAGGCCATAGGCGGCATGAAGGGCGCGGACCGCCAGTTCCGTATATTCGGCCGCGATCAGGACCGACACCTTGATTTCGCTTGTGGAAATGACCTGGACGTTGATGTTGCGTTCCGACAGGGTGCGGAACATCGTGTTCGCGACCCCGGTGTGCGAGCGCATGCCAACGCCCACCACGCTGATTTTCACCACATCATCGTCGGTGGCAAGCTCGCCATAATGGATGACGTCGCGTGCCTCCTCCAGTGCCCTGGTGGCCCGGGCGAAATCGGTCTTGCCCACGGTGAACGTGATGTTCGTCATGCCGTCGTCGCCCGTGCTCTGGACGATCATGTCCACGTTCACGTTCGCTTCCGTCAGCGGCCCGAAGACGGCGGCGGCGATACCGGGGCGATCCGGAACCCGTCGCACCGAAATCTTTGCCTCGTCACGGGAATAGGCAATCCCGGCCACCAGTTCCTTTTCCACGATTTCGTCCTCATCCACGACTATTGAACCGGGCAGGTGCCCTTCCGATGGCGCCGGGCCATCCGTAAAACTGGAAAGAACCTGCACGCGGACCCGCTTTTTCATCGCCAGTTCCACGCTGCGGGTCTGCAGGACCTTCGCACCGACGGACGCAAGTTCAAGCATCTCCTCATAGGTGATTTTATCGAGCTTGCGTGCTTTGGCAACGATGCGCGGATCAGTCGTGTAGATTCCATCCACATCGGTATAGATATCGCATCTGTCCGCATGCAGCGCCGCCGCCAGCGCCACGGCGGAGGTATCGGATCCCCCCCGCCCCAGCGTCGTGATGCGGCCGGCCGGGTCGATGCCCTGGAATCCCGCGATCACCGGGACCTGCCCCGCCGCCATCGAGGCGATCAGTGCCTGCCCGTCGATCGATTCGATACGGGCCTTGCCATGCGCGTCATCGGTAAGGAGCGGGATCTGCCATCCAAGCCATGAACGCGCATTGATGCCCAGCGCCTGCAGCGCGATCGCCAGCAGCCCGCTGGTGACCTGTTCCCCGGTGGAGACGACCGAATCATATTCGCGCGGGTCATGTAGCGCGGAAAGCTCCTCGCAATAGCCCACAAGCAGGTTGGTCACCCCGGACATGGCCGACACGACGACCGCGACCTCGCACCCGGCGTCGACCTGTTTGCGAACCTTTTCCGCAACGGCGCGAATTCGTTCCAGGTTGGCCACGGATGTGCCACCGAATTTCATAACGATCCGCGGTACGGTAGTGGACATTGCAACAAGGTCTCCGCTGTGGGTCAGGATTCGTGCATCCGGGCCATTATCACAGATGGGCGGTCCGGGGCATTGCGGTTATATGCAAGCCGCGTCACATACATCCCCCCCGCCTCTGCGTCCAGCACGAGACAGCCACAGGAAAGGCGTTGCGCCATGCAGCTTCACGATTCGTCAGCCCCGGGGCCGGGTTCGGTCTCCCCGTCCGAGATCGCGCGTTTCAGCGAACTGGCTGACCGGTGGTGGGATCCGGCGGGTCCGATGCGCCCCCTGCACGCCATGAATGAACTGCGTATCGGATGGTCGCTGGCCCACCTTCCCCCGCCCCTTGACGGGCATGGGGTGGCGCGCAGGCTGCTGGATATCGGCTGTGGCGCCGGCCTTGCGAGCGAGGCGTTCGCCCGGGCCGGATTTGACGTGACGGGGCTGGATGCATCCAGTGCCGCGATTACCGCAGGCCGGCAGCACCTGCGCCACCATCCCCTGCCCGAAGGGAGCGGACCGCTGTCCTACCGTTGCGGCAGCGCGGAGGACCTGTGTGCCGAAGGCGCACGGTTCGACGTGATTTCCGCGCTGGAAGTCATCGAGCATGTCACTGATCCGGCTGCATTTTTGCAGATGCTGGCGACAATGCTGAATCCGGGTGGCACGATCATCGTTTCGACCATGAACCGCACCCTGCGTTCGCTGGCGATGGCCAAGATCGGGGCGGAATACGTCCTGCGCCTGCTGCCGGTCGGCACCCATGAATGGCGCAAATTCATCACGCCGTCCGAACTGGGCGGATACGCGGTGCATGCGGGACTGCGGATCGCCGATATCGCAGGCATGGTGCCCGGCCTTGGCGGATGGCGCGAAAGCCGCGACCTCGGCGTCAATTACATCGCGCAGCTTGTCCGCGACTGACCACCGGAGGGTTTCGGCGCATCCGGCTTCCCGCCTGAACGGAGGGAAGCCGGTCGCGGGGTCAGATCGTATTGAGGAAGGCGAAGGTGGTGGGGCTGCCGACAGGAGTGAAATTCCATGTAAACTGCAGCTCACCTGTTGCCGCGTTGACACGGAACGACGTGACGGAATCGCTGCGCTGGTTGGCGCAGAACAGGAACGACCCCGTGGGGTCGAACATCATCGAACGTCCGTAATCCGCATGCATCCAGATTTCGTCGACCAGGTTGAGCGTCCCGTCGTCATTGACGTGGAAACTGGCCAGCGAATCACCCAGGCGGTTGGAGACATAAAGATACCGTCCATTGGGCGACAGCAGGATGCCCGCCGCAAGGCTGCTGCCGCGGAAATGCGGGGTGACGGTGCTTACGGTCTGCTGCGGGACGATTTCACCCGTCTGGGCATTGAAGGTGGCCGCAACCACCTTTGAATCCTGTTCGCCCAGGATGTAGATCATGGTCCCCTTCTCGTTGAAGGCGAAATGACGGGGGGCGGAACCGGGGGTCATGTTGATGAATGGCGCCTTTGCGGCCGGGATCAGGCGTCCCGTATGCAGGTCCAGCGTCCAGACATAGACGCGATCCAGTCCGGCATCGCACGCCAGCACGAATCGCCCGCTGGGGTCGGATGCGACCATGTGCACGTGGGATCCGGAATGGTCGCTGACCGCGAAATTGCCCGGCGGATTGTCGCTGGCACGATCAGGCATCCGCGGACCGGTGTTCTTGACCACGTCGGTAGGATCGCCCAGTCCCCCGTCGGGACGGATGGGCAGGATGCCGACGCTGCCGCCCATGTAATTGGCGACCATGACATACTTGCCCGAATGATGGATGCTCAGATGGGCGGGAACGGCCCCGCCGGAACGCATGACATTGATCTTGGTCAGCTCACCGCTCTTGCGGTTGACCGAAAACGCGGTCACGCACCCTTCGTGATTGGCATTGAAATCGTCAATTTCGCTCAGTGCGTAAAGATAGCGCGAATCCTGCGAAATGACGAGGAAGGAAGGGCTGGCGATATCGACATAGGTCATCAGTGGCGACAGGCTGCCATTGTCGGTGTTCATTTCGAACACTGAAATCCCCTGACCGTTGCCGCTGCCACCCGGCGGGCCATGCTGCGTATATCCGCCGATGTAACAGATGGTCCGCGAATGTGGCGGCTGCGGCAGTTCGGCGGCCGCCCTGCGTGACAGGGCTGGCGTCCCTGCCATGGCCAGTCCCGCGATAACGGCACGACGGGTAAGATTGGACTTCATCGAATTTTAAATATCCCCAGCACAGGTTTTGAAAACGGCCCGTTCAGGGCAGGCGGCATTCCGGCCCGATCCTGCCGGTAAAGCGGGTCCAGGTTTCCGTTTCACCAAACAGCGGAACCGCCACGAACCCCCGTAGTTTCAGCGCGCCCGATGATGAAACCCAGATTCGCGCGTGATAGACGTGACCGCTGTCGGGATCAAGGATATGGCCGTTCCAGTGTCCGGCATCCTGCGGGTCGGGGGTGAAGCCGGTCAGCATCCGCAGCCCGCATTCCGAATGTCCGGCATGATCCTTTGGAACGTCCTTCGTGTAACTCAGTCCCACCAGGTCGCCGCAGATTTCGGAGCCACATTTCATGATCCGGAAAACGCCGTCATGATCCTTGGTTTCCCACTCCCCCAGAATTTCCGCCGCGTCCGACGATGGCGCGGCGTCAGCGGACGGGATCGCGCGGGCCAGCCCTGCCACCAGCGCCAGCGCCAGTAGCGCCCGCCCGGCAATGGCGGACATCGCGCGCGCCGTGATGCGCCTGACGGTGTGGGACTGACCGAGCTGTCCGGTCAGTCCTGTCGTTTCGCACATGAATCCCTCCCCTTGGTCGTGCGCCGCGTAACATGCCTGGATACGAAGCAAGAGCGTTCCCCGTCTCAGCTGTCGGCAGGTCTGACCCAGGGGATGGCCAGTACCTCTACCCCTTCGTCGTCCAGCATTTCACGTTCATCTTCGGTCATGGTGCCATAAATTCCCGCAGGCTGCGTTTCCCCACGATGCATTTTCAGCGCCTCCTGCGCAAACCGCTCCCCAGCATTCACGCAATGCTCTTCGATGACACCGCGTATTTTTTGCAACAGAGCCATCGCCGCGTCGGGTAATGACCCATCGTCACCATGGGGCGTCGCGGCCATCGCGGGGGCCGCGACAGGCGTTGCATCCCTGCCCGTGCGACGGATGGCGGGCGCCATCAGGGCACGGGTGACTTTCGCGCCGCCACATTGCGGACATGACAGCAATCCCAGTTCAGCCTGACGCTCAAAGCTGGTGCTGTCTGGAAACCATCCTTCGAATTCATGCTCTCCCTCGCATCGCAGGCGGTAGAGAATCATGTGATTTTTTCCCTGTCCGAAGCGGCGTGCTCAGCCAGCACCCAGCAGTGGGTCAAGTTTTCCCGCACGGTCGAGTGCCATTATGTCATCACATCCACCGATGAATTTTCCATCCACGAAAACCTGCGGCATCGTCGTATGTCCCCCCGAACGCTCGACTGCCGTCCTGCGGGCCTGCGTGCCGTGCAGGGCCGTTATTTCCTCGAACGGAACGCCTTTTGATTGCAGAAGCCGGACGGCGCGCACGCAATAGGGGCAGCCAGGCTGGGTATATATCTCGATTTCAGGCATGGGAAGCTTTCAGCTGAGGGATCAATCCCGTGTCTACAACAGGTTGAGGGCATAATGCCATGTCGCGCCGGTGGGGGGTAATGAAACCGTATGCGTCATGGATGCCCCTCCCCCGATGGGCAGACCCGGGCGGCGCACAGCACGTCAATGCGTGCGGCGCCACAGGCGCGTAGTACCCTGACGCAGGTGCCAAGCGTGCTGCCCGTGGTCATGACATCGTCCACCATGACGACATGTTTTCCCTGCACCCTGGATGCCCTGCGTGTGCGAAGGGTGATCGCCCCGGCCAGGACCTCCTGCCGTTCGGCACGGCTCAGTCGTCCCAGCGGGCGGGTATGGCGAATCCTGCGCAGGGCGTCCGGCCAGTGCGAGCAGCCCCCCATGCGCGCCAGTTCATGGGCAAGAAGCGCGGACTGGTTGTAGCGTCGCCTGAACAGCCGCCAGCGATGCAGCGGAACAGGCACCAGAATGACGTCCGGGCCCAGCATGTCGCGGCCGGCCTGATACATGTAACGCGCCAGAAGTGCCGCGTTTTCGGTCCGGTCCCCATATTTGAGGCCAAGGATCAGGCGGCGCGACCCTTCGTCATAAACCAGCGGCGCCCGTCCTTCGTCCCATGGCGGGGGATCATGCAGGCATCCGGCGCAAAGCCTGTCCGTTCCGGCCGCGGCTTCGGATGTGAAAGGCACGCCGCATTTCCGGCACGATGGATGGCCGATCAGGTGAAGACTGCCAAAGCAGTCGGGACAGACATGTCCGGGCTGTTCCACCTCGACACCACAGGACAGGCAATGTGGCGGCAGGATCAGGTCCAGCGCCGCACGGCCGGCATTGCGCAGGTGTGGCATGAGGAAGCCGGGGACACGGGACATGAGGGACCGGACGTTCACGTGATGGTGTTCTTGGCAGATGATAGCGGATGGCCCACATCAATGTCATGGAAACGCCGGTAATTTTTGATCGCCATGTCGTACGACTGCACCGCGATCGCGCATCCGCAGGGATGGAGCGCGTGCGACCGATTCTGGACGCCGCGGCGGAGCGGCTTGTGGACCGGCTGGACGATACGACCCATCGGTTTTCGCATGCGCTCGATATCGGCGGCCGTGGCGTTGTCGCCCCGTTGCTTCATGCGCGCGGGATGGAGGTTATCTCCACCGATATCTCCCCCGTGCTGTGTGCCAGCGAAAGCGGCCCGAATGCCTGCCCGAGTGTCTGCATGGACGAGGAATGGCTGCCGTTTGGCACGGGAACGTTCGATCTGGTCGTCGCCAACCTGTCGCTGCACTGGGTCAATGACCTGCCGGGAACGCTGGCGCAGATCCGCGATATCCTGCGGCCGGACGGGCTGTTCCTGGCGTCCATGCCAATCCTGCCGACCCTTGCGGAACTGCGGCAGGCATTGACGGCCGCGGAACATGACCTTCTGGGCGGGGCATCGGTGCGCGTGTCGCCATTTCCCGGCCTGCGCGATTGCGCGGCATTGTTGCAGCGTGCCGGATTCGCATTGCCTGTTGCCGATTCGGACGTCCTTGATCTGGCCTACCGTTCGCCATTCGCCCTGCTGCGGGACCTGCGCGACGCGGGCGAGACCAATGCGCTGGCCCGGCGGCATCGTGCCTGTCCGCCCGCCAGCCTGTTTCCCGCCGCGCTGGCGCGCCTGCCGCGTGATGAAAATGGCAACGTGGTAATGCCATTGCACATGGCGATCATGACCGGGTGGGCGCCGGCGGAAACCCAGCCCCGTCCCCTTCGCCCCGGACAGTTTACGACCCCGCTGGAGGACGCCCTGCGCCACGGGGAGTAACGGGAACCTAGCCGCCGGTCACGCTCATGTGCCGTGCGATGCGCGCAGGGTCGTCGGCGGGACGGTCGAGCATGAAATCATGCCCTTTGGGCTTGCGCCTGATCGCGGACTGGACCAGCCGGATGATCCCCTCATCATCCATCCCGGCACGCAGGGGGCCGCGCAGGTCGCTTGCCCCCTCATGCCCCAGGCAGGAGTAAAGCTGGCCCGTGCAGGACAGGCGCACCCGGTTGCAGCTTTCGCAGAAATTATGGCTCATGGGCGTGATGAAGCCGATTTTCTGCCCCGTTTCGGCCACGCGTGCGTACCGGGCCGGGCCGCCAGTGCGATAGGTCAGCGGTTCCAGCGTCCAGCGACGCTGAAGGTCGGCGCGCACGCGATCAAGGGGCAGATAGCGGTTCTGCCGGTCATCGCCGGTTTCGCCCATCGGCATGGTCTCGATCAGGCAGAGATCCGCCCCGATCTGTCCGCACCATGCAAGCATGTCATCGAATTCGTCGTCATTCAGGCCCGCCATGGCGACGGTGTTGATGCGGATTTTCAGGCCAGCCTTTCGCGCGGCGCGAATGCCGTCGAGCGTCTTTTCCAGTTTCCCGCGTCGCGTGATGGTCCGGAAACGCTCCGGATCCAGTGAATCCATGCTTACATTGATGCGTCGCACCCCGGCCGCGTAAAGCGGTTCGGCGAATTCACCAAGCCGGCTGCCATTGGTCGTCAATGTCAGTTCATCGAGATGGGCTTCATCGCGTGGACGTTTCAGCCATTCCCCCATCGCCGCGAAGAAGGACATGACATCGCGACGGACCAGGGGCTCCCCCCCCGTTATGCGCAGTCGCCGCACGCCATTATGGATAAACGCCCCGCAGATGCGTTCCAGTTCGTCAAAGGACAGGATTTCGGGCTTGGGCAGGAAGGTCATTTCCTCCGCCATGCAGTACAGGCACCGCATGTCGCATCGATCCGTGACCGAGGCACGCAGGTAGGTGACTGCCCGGCCAAAGGAATCCAGAAAAGGACGATTCATGAGGCGTTCCAATCAGTCCAGCACCGTCAGTTGCACGACCATGGCGTCAAAGGCGACTTTTCCGGCATGGGGGAACATGACCACCACCCGGCGTCCCGTGGCGGACTGCACCTGTCCCCTGCCCCATTCCGGATGGTCGGGGTGGGAAACATACTGGCCCGGTACCAGGAATGAGCAGAAAGGTGAGGATGCCGTCATGAGGTGGATAAACCCGATCGGAACTTGGGGTACCATATTGGACCAATTTGGGCCTTTTAAACCCGTTGACGGCAGGTTCAATCAAAAAACGCCCCCGTCATGTCGGGATGACAGCGCGAAACCGGGCTGCCGCGTCTGTCAATGCCGGGTGTCTGCCCCCTGAAAGTCAGGCGCGTCCACCCCTGAGTCCGCCAGTTGGGCCGCAAGTTCGGCCTGCAGCCGCGCCAGTCCCGTTCGGGTGCCGCTTTCGATACGCGCCACCAGCATTGCCTGCGTGTTGGAGGCACGCAACAGCCACCAGCCGTCATCGGTGGTGACGCGGACACCATCAATCAGCGACACGCGCGCCCCGCTTTCGCGCAGGCGCGCCGCGACTTCAGCGACGACATCGAATTTGCGCGTGTCGGCGCAGTCAAAGCGCAGTTCCGGCGTGCTGAACATATGCGGCAGCGCGCGGCGCACATTCGAAAGCGGACCGGACAGGCGCGCGACGATGCCAAGCAGGCGAACCGCCGCATACAGCGCATCGTCAAAACCATACCATCTGTCGGCAAAGAAGATATGGCCGGACATTTCCCCCGCCAGCACGGCGCCGGTTTCAGTCATCTTCGCCTTGATGAGGGAATGGCCCGATCCCCACATCACGGAATGGCCGCCCGCCTGATCCACGGCGTCAAAAAGAACCTGGCTGGCCTTTACATCGGCAATGACCGTAGCCCCTGCGTGATCGCGCAGGACATCACGCGCCAGCACCGCCAGAAGCTGATCGGCCCACAGGACCTGTCCGGTATTGTCGACGACGCCGATCCGGTCCGCATCCCCGTCAAAGGCGATGCCAAGGTCGGCATTCTCCGCTTTTACAGCCGCGATCAGCTGCTGCAGGTTCCCGATAATGGTGGGGTCGGGATGATGGGCGGGAAAATGCCCGTCAATTTCACCATTGAGGACAATATGAACGCCCGGCAGTTTCCGGACCAGCAGCGACAGGGCCTCCCCCGCCGCGCCATGGCCGTTATCCCAGACAACGCGAAGCTGCCGTTCGCCCCCGTCCCAGTCCTGCAGAAGGCGTTCGACATAGCGGGGCGCGATGTCAACCGTCCGGACGCTGCCTGTCGCCTGCGCCACCACGTCGCCTGTTTCGGACAGGTGGCCCAGCTCGCTGATCTGCCCGCCAAAAAAAGGCCTGTTGGCGAGCATCATCTTGAAACCATTATAATCCGGCGGATTATGGCTTCCGGTGACCATGATCGCGCCATCGGCCTTCAGCATCGTCGAGGCGAAATACAGCATCGGCGTGGGACCGCGACCCATGCGGATCACGTCCATCCCCGAGGCCCGCGCCCCCTTTACCACCGCGGCCTCAAGGACGGGCGAGGACAGTCGTCCATCATACCCGACCACGAGGGTGGTGCCGCCATTTCTGGCGATGATGCTGCCAAAGGTGCGTCCGATGGCATAAGCGTCCTCTGTCGTCAGGGTCTTCCCGACAACCCCGCGGATGTCATATTCGCGCAGGCTTGTCGGGTCGAAGCGATGACAGAACGCCATGACGCAGGATTATTTACCCTGATAGGACTTGAGGAACGCGCGCACGTCGTCCGCCAGATCCTCGCGCGCCAGCGAGAACGCGATCTGCGCTTCGAGGAAGCCGATCTTGTTGCCGCAGTCAAAGCGACGGCCTTCGTAGCGGTAGCCGTGGAACGGCACGTGGCCGATCATCTTCGCCATGGCGTCGGTCAGCTGCACTTCACCGCCCGCGCCCTTTTCGAGCTTGGCGAGATGGGGCAGCACGTCAGCCGTCAGGATGTAGCGGCCGATGATCGACAGGTTGGACGGGGCGTCTTCGGGCTTCGGCTTTTCAACCAGTCCCTTGACCTCCACCAGCCTGCCATCGTCGTGGCCAACGTCGAGAATGCCGTACTGGTCGGTCTTTTCGCGCGGCACCTCGCTGACGGCCACGACGTTGCCGCCCGTGCGGTTATAGACGTCGACCAGCTGCTTGAGGCAGGAGGTCTTGCTCTGCACCACGTCGTCAGGCAGCAGGATGGCGAACGGGTCGTTGCCGATGAAGCTGCGGGCGCACCAGATGGCATGGCCAAGGCCAAGCGGTTCCTGCTGACGGACGGAGGTCATCGATCCCGGCGTGACGCGGGTCGGTTCCAGGGCCTTCAGCGCGGACGTCTTGTGACGGGCCTTCAGCGTGGTTTCGAGCTCAAATGCAATGTCGAAATAATCAATCAGCGAATCCTTGCCACGGCTGGACACGAGGCAGAATTCCTCGATGCCGGCTTCGCGGGCTTCGTCAATCGCGTACTGGATCAGCGGCCTGTCGACGACCGGCAGCATCTCCTTGGGGACCGATTTCGTTGCTGGCAAGAAACGTGTTCCCATTCCAGCAACAGGAAGGACGGCTTTTTTCAAGGGTTTGATCACAAAATTCACCTTAATTTATAAATAACCTCGGACTTCCCATTCCCTGCCCTCCTGAATTCCAGAACAAATCGGCAATAACGGGCCTCAGGGATGTCGCGCCATCCGCATCTTTAAAACGCGGATTCCTGCAACAACATGACCTAAATCAACCAGTTTGGTCTAGAATGCAATCACACCCTTCCAGGACACGATTTGTAACGCGTCCGGGACGGTTTCCCGCGCCTGATGTGTCATCCCTGTCGTGCGGCATGACATGGTGGGCAGTCGCGCGGCATCGTTAAGGCTTAAGGCCATGATGAACCCGAGATTGTGCCAATTTTATGGCGGCGAACGCGCCGGACGCAGAAGGCACGAATCATGACGGACGCGCGACGACAGGCATGGAACGCGATGTCCGCCTGTCCATGTCTGTTTCATGATTTTATTGTCGGGAAATAATGGTGCGGCCAAGAAGACTCGAACTTCCACGGGGTTTCCCCCACAAGCACCTCAAGCTTGCGCGTCTACCATTCCGCCATGGCCGCATACATTTCCTCGGTTATCGGCTAAGCGATACCGAAGCGATGAAGGCCGTATAACCGATGGGAGACGAACGGGCAATGACTGAAAACAATATTTTATGGGAAATCTCGCGCCGGAAGGTCCCCTATCCGGATGCGCTGGCGCGGATGGAACATGACGCGCGCGCCATCCGCGCGGGGGAGCAGGCGGAACATGTCTGGCTGCTTGAACATCCCCCCACCTATACGGCCGGGACCTCCGCAAGGCCGGAAGATCTGTTCAACCCGTCGGGATACCCGACATGGCCCGCCGGTCGCGGGGGGCAGTGGACCTATCACGGTCCGGGCCAGCGCGTGTGTTACGTCATGCTGGACCTGACCCGCCCGCACGGTCCGGTGCCCGCCCGCGACGTGCGCGCCTATGTCCACGCGCTGGAGGAATGGCTGATCGCAACGTTGCGCCGTTTTGACGTGACAGGCGAACGCCGGGAGGGACGCGTGGGCGTCTGGGTGGTGGATCCGGTGACCGGGGCGGAGGAGAAAATCGCGGCGATCGGGGTGCGGGTCTCACGCTGGGTCAGCTGGCACGGAGTCGCGATCAATGTCGACCCTGACCTGTCGGATTTCGGGGGAATCGTGCCGTGCGGCATCCGCGAACACGGCGTGACCAGCCTTCGCAAACTGGGTCACGAAGTATCCATGGCGGATGTGGACCGAGCCCTGCGTGAAAGCTGGAGCGAATGCTTCGGGAGCGTGCCGGTGGAGCGGGAATATCTCGAGGCGTGATCCCCACGGCGGGGGCACCTTTGCGATATCCCCCGCCCTGTCCCCCGCCCGACCTATTTCGTGGTGCTGAGGGAAAACAGGTCGTCGGGCCACGCCGGTCCGGCATGCACGTCATCGAGGTCGAGGCGGATATGCTGGCGTTCGACATCGGTCATCTCGATCGCGATCAGGCTCAGCGTGCCTGCGATGTCGGAAAAACCGAGGGTCAGCAGCCCCTGCGACGGACTGTCGGAGCGCGCCATGGAAAGCTGGAGGCTGTTGGCCCCATGCTGGACGGAAGTGACGACGATCTGTCCATCCAGATGCACCGGCTGCTGCAGCAGCAGGCCCAGCGGCTGGTGGCCCAGCGACATGCGCGTCACGGAATCGCGCCTTGGGTCGATAAAGACAAGATGGCCGTTCGCCGCCGTCAGCTTCATCGCCGCCGGCGTCGCGTAATCGAGGCGCAGCCTGCCGGGATCGTAGTACAGCCTGCCATCCCCCTTCCCGCCATCGGGCCATGTCTGGACAAAATGCGCCCCCAGGCCGTGCGTGTCGTTGAGATAGTGTTCGACGCGCGTGATTTCGTCCTTCTGGCTCAGCGTTGCCTTGTCCGGCACGGCCTGGCACGCCGCGAGCATCATCAGGAGGCCGCCGGCCATCAGGCGGCGGACATGGAACGGGAATGCCGGCTTCATTGTATCGCCATCCGCGCATGTTCCGCCGGGGTGCGCAACGTCAGTGACAGGGCATGCATGCCACCCGCGAATTCCGCGGCCAGCAGTTCATGCACAAGGCGGGAGCGCTGCACCCGGTTCATGTCGGAAAACGCATCGCTGATCACGAGTACATTATAGTGACTTTCTCCCGCCTGCACGCCGTTGTCGCGTATCCCGACATGATGGGCGTGGCGCGCGCTGTCGTCGTGGACCCGCAGTTCCACGGGGGAGAGATGGTCACGAAGGCATGTCTCGATTCGGGCGGCGCGTCCCGCGATCCGGTCTGTCATTGGCTTCTCCCTTTGGTCCATGGCAACACATCGCACATCTTCGCTCTTGCACGAAGCATGAACGGACGCACATAACGGGAATGATGAAGAGAAGGAATACACGCCCCAGGGCCTTTGACCCCGACCCGGATGCGCCGGCGCGCTGCTGTGACATGGCCGGCTGCACCGAGGCCGCGGGCTATCGCGCCCCGCGCTCGCGCGATGCGCTGAACCAGTATTTCTGGTTCTGCCTGGAGCATGTGCGCGAGTACAACGCGCGCTGGGATTATTACAAGGGGATGTCACCCGGACAGATCGAGGCGCATATCCGGGCAGACGTGTCGTGGAACCGGCCTTCATGGCGGCTGGGGCAGGCCAATGGCGCCCGCGCCTTTGACGAGGAGGAACTGCTTGATCCGCTCGAACTCCTCAAGAACAGTGCGCGCGCCCGCGCGAAACGCGCACGCGAACGTGACGTGCGCCATGCCGCGCCGGATGAGCTGAAATATCCGCTCAGCGTTCTTGACCTCGGGTGGCCCATTTCCATGGAAGAGCTCAAGACGCGCTACAAGGCGCTTGCCCGGCAGCATCATCCAGATGCCAACGGCGGCGACCGCGCGGCGGAGGAACGGCTGAAGGGGATCAATGTTGCCTATACGGCCATACGCGCCCATCTCGTCGCGATGCCGAGGGATGATTTCGCCCGTTCGGCCTAGATTTAGGCGGTGGCTGATTACGTGTGCCCTTCCTATACTCCCGCGCAGGCTTTCCAGTTGTGCCGGGCGCGCGGCGTATGATGGCGGAGGCACCAGAATATGACGGATACGATATCGATGAATGAACTCGCAGAGCTGACGACCGTGAATGTCAATGCGGAGGGAGAACCGCTTCCGTCGATTTCCGCCATTTCCGCGCCAGATCGAAAGGTATCGGCGCGTGAGGTTTTCGGGATCGACAGCGACATGGAAATCCCCGCATTTTCGGTCCGCACGGATCATGTGCCGGAAATCGATCCGACCTATCAGTTCGATCACGACACCACGCTTGCCATCCTTGCCGGCTTTGCGTTCAACCGTCGCGTCATGGTCCAGGGATATCACGGCACGGGCAAGTCGTCGCATATCGAACAGGTCGCGGCCCGCCTGAACTGGCCCAGCGTGCGCATCAACCTCGACAGTCATATTTCGCGCATCGACCTGATCGGCAAGGATGCGATCGTCCTGAAGGACGGCAAGCAGATCACGGAATTCCGCGAAGGGCTGCTACCGTGGGGGCTGCAGAATCCCTGCGCGCTGGTCTTTGACGAATATGACGCGGGACGGCCGGATGTCATGTTCGTCATCCAGCGCGTGCTGGAGGTCGAAGGCCATCTGACCCTGCTGGACCAGAACCGGGTGATCCGTCCCAACCCGTTCTTTCGCCTGTTCGCGACGGCCAATACCGTGGGACTTGGCGATACCACCGGGCTGTATCACGGCACGCAGCAGATCAACCAGGGACAGATGGATCGCTGGAACATCGTCACGACCCTCAACTACCTGCCCCACGCGCAGGAAAGCGCCATCGTCATGGCCAAGATGGGGATCGACCCGAAAAAGGACGCGGCAGGACGCAAGCGGGTCGAGACGATGGTGGCCCTTGCCGATCTGACGCGTTCCGGGTTCATCGCGGGCGACATCTCCACCGTCATGTCGCCGCGCACGGTCATCAGCTGGGCCGAGAATTATCGTATTTTCAATGATCTGGCCTTTGCCTTCCGCCTGACCTTCCTCAACAAGTGTGACGAGGCGGAACGCCCGACGGTGGCGGAATATTACCAGCGCTGCTTCAATGCCGATCCCATGCCGGCGCGGACGCGATAAGGCGGCGCGGTACGATCATGCAGCAGGGATGTGATGGACGGCATGCGTGAAAAGACCTCCCCTTCCCGCTCTGCCGAGCGTTCGGCGGAACGGGCCGCGCGGGCCGAACGTTTCAAGCGCGCGACCGTCGGGGCCGTTCGCGCCGTGGGCGGGAATGCCGCGACCGAGGTAATGTTCCTCAACGGGCCTGTTCCGCCCGGTGTCTCCGTCGTGGGGACGCAGGTGCGCCTGCCGCAGCCCGCCCCCGGTATGTCGGATGAGGATATGGCGCGTCTGCGTGGCGTGGCCGACGCGGCGGCGCTGCGTGTGCGCCACCATGACGAAGCCGTGCATGCCACCATCCAGCCCGAAGCTGGCGAAGCCCGCGACATTTACGATGCGCTGGAACAGGCGCGCGTCGAAAGTGTCGGCGCGCGGCACATGGCGGGAATGGCCGCCAACCTGCAGGCCCGTCTGGCGCAGGAATGCCGCGACATGGGGCTGGATGACGCGCATGCGGGACGCCAGATTCCCACGCCGCTTGCCTTCGGGCTGCTGGCGCGGGCGCACATGACGGGCCAGCCTGTCCCCGCCCCTGTGAAAGACATCATGCGCAGGTGGGAGGACGCGCTTCCGGCCCCGGTGCGTGACGCGCTGGCCGCAATGGTCGCCCGACAGGACAGCCAGGTGGATTTTGCCCGCGCCGCCCGCCAGCTGCTGGTCGCATGCGATCTGATCGAGCAGGAAACCGATCCGCAGGCCGAGGACGACGAAGGCTCCGCCTCGGCGCAGTCGGATGAAAATGATCCTTCCGACACGCCGGAGGAACCTGATCCGCAGGAGCAGGACAGCCTGGTGGAGGAAGAGGATCCGGGCCTTCAGATGCAGATGTCGCAGGGCACCGGCACGGGAGAGGACGATCAGGATAACGGCGATCAGGGTGGCGCTGCCTCGGGATCGGAAGAGGCAGGCGGCCCCGCGCAGGATGGCGACGAGGCACCGGACGACGGGCAGCCGGCGTATCATGCCTATACCACCGCCTATGACGAGGAAGTCGGGGCGGAAGATCTGTGTGATGCGGAGGAACTGTTCCGCCTGCGCCAGACGCTGGACCAGCAGCTGGTCAGCATGCAGGGTGTGGTGTCAAAGCTTGCCAACCGGCTGCAGCGCCGCCTGATGGCCCAGCAGACGCGGGCGTGGGAATTCGACCTTGAGGAAGGCATCCTTGACGCGGGCCGCCTGTCGCGGGTCGTGGTCAATCCCATGCTGTCGCTGTCCTACAAACATGAACGCGACACCGATTTCCGCGACACGGTGGTCACGCTGCTGATCGACAATTCCGGGTCGATGCGGGGGCGTCCCATTTCCGTCGCGGCGATGTGCGGCGATATCCTGGCGCGGACGCTGGAACGCTGCGCGGTGAAGGTGGAGGTCCTTGGCTTTACCACCCGCGCATGGAAGGGCGGGCGCAGCCGCGAGCAGTGGGTCACCGCGGGCAAGCCCGCCAATCCGGGGCGCCTGAATGACCTGCGGCATATTGTCTATAAGGCCGCCGATATGCCCTGGCGGCGTGCGCGCCGGAATCTGGGCCTTATGCTGCGCGAAGGGCTGCTGAAGGAAAATATCGATGGCGAGGCCCTGTTATGGGCACAGCGGCGCCTGCGCGCGCGGTCGGAAAGCCGTAAGATCCTGATGGTGATTTCCGATGGCGCCCCGGTCGATGACAGCACCCTGTCGGTCAATCCCGGATCCTATCTGGAGACCCACCTGCGGGAAGTCATCTCCCAGATTGAAACGCGCAGCCCCATCGAACTGCTGGCCATCGGGATCGGTCATGACGTGACGCGCTATTACCGTCGCGCCGTCACCATTACCGACCCCGAGGAGCTGGGCGGCACGATGATGCAGAAACTCTCCGAACTGTTCACGGAAGAAAAATCGAAGGGGCGCGGCTAGGGGCCGGCCCCTTCCCTCTGGCCCTACGCCTGTTTTTCCCGCGCAAGGCGTTCATCCGCAAGGTCCAGAAGCTTCGCCAGCATGCGATCGACGTCCGCCTCCACGGTGCGGTGGTTGACGATCGCGGCCCGAACGGCCTTCCTGCCGGATATGACGGTGGTCGAAGGCGCGGCGACGCCGCTTTCATGCAGGTCCTTGACGATCTCGCTGTTGAAGTGGTCAAGATCGTCCACGGGGGCAAGGACCCGGAAACACACGATATTCAGCGTGACCGGCGCCAGCAGTTCGGTGCGCGGGTTTTCTTCCACCCGTCGGGCAAGGTGGCGCGCGATGGCGCAGCACCGCGCGACCATTTCGCCCATCTGTTCCGTGCCATAGGTGCCAAGCGTCATCCATACTTTCAACGCACGGAAACCACGTGACAGGTCGGGTCCCAGGTCGCAGAACCACGGACCATTGGTCGCAAGGCCACGATCCTCCCGCGCGAGATAGCTGCGCGACTGGGCAAACGCCGCCGCCTGCAGGCCGGGATCGCGCACCAGGATGCAGCCCGCGTCGTACTGGACCTGTGCCCATTTGTGAAAATCGAACGCGATGCTGTCGGCCCGTTCCATGCCCCGGACCATCGGGCGCAGTTCCGGCGACAGGGCCGCCAGCGCGCCAAAGGCCCCGTCGACGTGAAACCATATCTTTTCCCGCGCGGCGATATCGGCCAGATGGTCCAGATCATCGATCGCCCCCGTATCGACGGTGCCGGCGGTGCCAATGATCATGAAGGGTTCGTATCCGGCCGCCCGGTCACGCGCGATGGCCTTTTCCAGTTCCGGCAGGATCATGCGGTTGTTGTGATCCACCGGAATGATCCGAAGGGAATCGGACCCCAGCCCCGTCAGGTCAAACGCGCGGGAGATGCAGCCATGCGCGCTGGAGGCGGCGTATCCCGTCAGGCGCCGGGTCCCCACCCCGGCATGGCGCATGGACAGGCCATCGGGCACCGCGCGGCTGGCGGTGATGACGGCAATCATGTTGGCCATGGACGATCCCGTGACCAGCAGGCCGGAACAGTCGGTGGGAAAGCCGAAGATCTGCGCGGCCCAGCGAATGACCTCGCGCTCGACCTCGATGGGGGCGTGGTCGCGGCCGCCACAGTTTGCGTTCAGTCCGCCAGACAGCAGTTCCGCCAGCATCCCGATGGCGGTGCCCCCGCCATGGACCCACCCCATGAATCCCGGATGAACGTTGCCGGTGGCATAAGGGACCACCAGTTTCTGGAAACGTTCATACAGTTCCTCCGGCGCGCTGGGGGCGACCGGCAGTCCGGTGCGCAGTTCCTGCCGCAGTTCGGGTGGCATGGGCCGCCAGACCGGCTCTTCGCGCAGATGGCTCAGGTGGTCGATCATGTCGTCCAGCATCCGGTGCCCCAGATGACGCAGCGCGTCCCAGTTGTCGGGATCCAGTCCAGTCATGATGCGTTCGTCCACCCTGATTTATGTAATGGTATGTCGGATAAGTCATACGGCATGAAACCGCATGTGTCATAACCCCCCTGCGTTCCAACGGCGAGAGGCAAAACGCGGCGTCAGGGCGTCATGCCTTTGTGGGGTCATGTCTGGTGCGCGATGTCGCGGGCCTTGGCGTCCTGGGCATGGCGCGCGTAACGGCGGGCAAGGGTTGCGCATACGAAAAGCTGGAGCTGGTGATAGATCATCAGCGGCAGCACGATGATCCCCACCATCGGCCCGGCGAACAGGACATTTGCCATCGGCACCCCGGATGCCAGGGTCTTTTTCGACCCGCAGAACACGATGGCGACCTCGTCACGGCGGGAAAAGCCGAGAAGCCGGCTGCCAAAGGTCGTCAGCACGAGCACGAGGAAAAGCAGGAGGCTGTCCGCCAGCAGGATATAGCCGATCTGCAGGGGCGGCACGCGATGCCACAGCCCCTGGGTCACTGCCTCGCTGAAGGCGGTATAGACGACGATCAGGATCGAGCCCCGGTCACTCAGCGATACGAGCTGCCTGTAGCGGTGGACCCATGGCCCGATCCATGGCTGGGCCATCTGCCCCAGCATGAACGGCAGCAGCAGCTGCAGCATGATGGAAGTGACGCCCCCCTGTGTCGCCGCGGAGTGATGGACGACCAGCCCGGTCAGGATGGGGGTGATGAAGATGCCCAGAATGTTGGACATGGTGGCCGAACAGATGGCGGCCGCGACATTCCCCTGTCCGATCGAGGTGAAGGCGATCGAGGACTGGACCGTGGACGGAAGGCAGCACAGGAACAGCAGGCCGGTCCATGTATCGGTGCTCAGGACCCGGGGAAAGAGGGCATGCAATCCTGTCCCGATCACGGGGAAGACCACGAAGGTGCAGGTCAGTATCGCCAGATGGATGCGCCAGTTGATCATGCCCTCAATGATCGCGCGGCGCGACAGGCGCGCGCCCTGAAAGAAGAACATCAGGCCGATGACAAAGACCGCCAGGTCCTGAAAAAATTTTACCCCATTGCCCGTACAGGGAAAAACGGTAGCAATGATGATCGTGACAATCAGACAGAGCAGGAACGTGTCGATCTTGCGAAACATGGACGCGGAAATCTCACAGAAGGGTTGTACATCGGGTTAGATTATGAAAAAGTCTGTTTTGCACAAAAGAAATTTTCGTAAGCTATAAGAAAACCCGATGC
>NZ_NOXG01000059.1:0-4680 GCF_003207955.1 Novacetimonas pomaceti | reverse complement strand
CCAGATGGCCAACAGCAACGCCGTCAGAAGGGCGGCATAACAACAACCGGGTATAGCTTATCAAGCCCGCAAAACTGTCCGAACGGACGGGACCACCTCAGACAGGCTCTCACATCCAGCCCGAATACAAATTCCACATTAATCTCGATGAATACGACAGACGGGCGACATTGTCTGCAGACGAATTAAAAGTTGTCAGACGTTGGAGAGAAGAAAATCTTGTTATTACGAAACGGCAGGCTCCGCGTCTTCATAAGCCTCTGACGGACATCCTGTATCGCAGCAATCTCGACCGCGCTAACAGCCATCGTGCTTTGAAGTATTTGCTTCTGACGGTCGCACACCAGGAAAAACCCTACTGGGGGTGGAGTGAAGACCTGTGGGTTGAGATTATCAATAATAGTCCTGTTCTGAAAAAAACCGGAATGGTACCGCAGTTGATTGCAGTCGCTTATCTTCTGTGTGGTTTTCGAAGCGTGTACAAAATTCAACGCAATGTGGCGACGGCTGTCGTTGCCCGATTGGTTTTTGGAGCGGAGATTGTTGATACAGAATGTGAGCGTCTGTTCTCGGCCCTAACCCGTGTCGGCTTCGTCTGTCAGACCGTTCGGCCCCTCGTACCATCAGTATTTGCTGCAGTTGCATTACAAGGCGAGAATCCAAAACTTGAAAGTTTTGATAGGAAGATACTGGAACATACACGAGAGTGTTACACAGGAAATCATATCGCCAAGCGGATTGGAATATTGTCAAACGGTTTGGCCGCAATGGGGCTTACATCGAAGGTTATTCATTTCCGGGCATACCAACCTCGTCATGGAACTGAAACTGATAATATCAATCCTGAGTGGATGACATGGTGCCGACGTTGGTTGGAAACAACAACCTTGCGAGAAGGGTCGAGGCGAGCAGTTTACAACACTCTGACCCGTATCGGAATCTGGTTGGGTCGCGAGCATCCTGAGGTCACAGGACCAGAGCAATGGACGGTATCGGTATGTGCCGACTATCTCGCCGCCGTCGACAGGTTACGTATTGGCGATTGGGGCGGTTCCACCTTTGATTATCGTCTGATCCCAACAGTTGGCCAGCCTCTACAGGCTCCAACGAAAGTTGCTTATTATCAGGTTATGCGTCGGTTTTTATCTGATATTCAGAGTTGGGAATGGGCGCAGCTCCGGTGTAATCCGCGATATCATCTCTCGACACCGAAGAATATTGCGAAATATCTTGGCGTAAATCCTAGGACCATAGATGATGCTTCTTGGCTGAAACTGACCTGGGCCAGCTTCAACATTGAACCAGACGATCTTTCTCCTGACTGTTTCTATCCATTCGCCCTGTTGCAGGCAATCGCCGTGGTGTGGACACATGCAGGCCTTCGGAGCAATGAGATCGCCCGACTTCGGGTCGGCTGCACGCGCGAACAATCAGAGGATGTGGTTGATCAGTCTGGCAACGTCGTTCCGGCAGGGCAGGTCTGCTGGCTTGATGTTCCGGAAGGTAAAACTTCGGTCGCGTACACTAAACCGGTCGGCCATGCTGTTCATAAGTACATTACGGCCTGGATGAAAAAACGAGCGTCACCCCGCAAACATCTTGATCGGCGAACCGGTGAACATGTACATTTTCTCTTTCAACTTCGGAACAGGCCAATCGCGAAGGAAGTTTTAAATCAGACTGTTATCCCGCTTTTGTGCAAAAAGGCTGGTATTCCGATTGAGGACAGTAAAGGCCGTATTACAAGTCACCGTGGACGGGCTTCAGCCGTTTCTATGCTGGCCAGCGTTCCGCAAGGAATGACAATATTCGATTTGGCAAAATGGTGCGGCCATACGTCCGTTCAATCGACGATGAGCTATGTTCGGTCGAAACCTACGCAATTGGCGAGTGCGTTTGCCAAGGCGGATCAGGCGGCGCGGATGATCGAAATTGTTATTGATAAGGAGGTTATTGCGGCAGGCGCAACGAAGGATGGAGCACCTTGGAAGTATTACGATTTAGGTGATTCTTACTGTAGCAATGCGTTTTGGAGCACTTGTCCGCATCGCATGGCATGCGCACGCTGTTATTTCAATATTCCGAAGCCAAGCGCCAAGGGCGTTGTCCTGGCCGCTCAGCAAGCAGCCAATCGTTTACTGGAAGAGGTCTGGTTAAGCCCAGAGGAACGGGATGCCGTGTCCGGAGACGTTGAAGCATTGGAGGGAATGTTAAACAAGCTTCGAGATAAGCCAGCGCTGGATGGCCGAACGCCTGGCGAAATTTCGGCAACATGCGGTTCCCAAGTGTCTTCTCCGTTCACAGAATCAGAATGACCAGTGCCGTGGTTGGAGAACAATGCCAAACGGAAGCGCTGGCCGGCCTCGTGGAGCGGGTGACGTTCCACAATGCCGAGAACGGTTTCTGCGTCCTGCGGGTGAAGGTGCGGGGGCAGCGCGATCTGGTCACTGTCGTCGGCCATGCCGCCATGATCTCGGCGGGTGAGTTCGTGCAGATGTCGGGGCGCTGGTTCAACGACCACACCCACGGCTTGCAGTTCAAGGCGGAGTTCCTCAAGGCCAGTCCGCCGACCACGGTCGAAGGCATAGAGCGCTATCTCGGCTCGGGCATGATCCGGGGCATTGGTCCCGTCTATGCCAAAAAACTGGTGAAAGCGTTCGGCGAGGCCGTGTTCGACCTGATCGAGCAGGAACCGCATCGCCTGCGGGAAGTGACAGGCATTGGTCCCAAGCGGGCCGAACGGATTGTCGGTGGCTGGGCAGACCAGAAGGTGATCCGCGAGATCATGCTGTTCCTGCACAGCAACGGCGTCGGCACGTCGCGGGCGGTACGGATCTTCAAGACCTACGGGCAGGATGCGGTCAGACTGATCAGCGAGAACCCCTATCGGTTGGCGAAGGACATCCGGGGCATCGGGTTCAAGACCGCCGACCAGATCGCCCGGAAGATGGGGATCGCGCCTGATGCCATGATCCGGGTGAGGGCCGGGATCTCCTATGCCCTTGGTGAGGCGATGGATGAAGGGCATTGCGGCCTCCCGGTCGGTGAACTCCTGACCAGCACCGCCGAACTGCTGGAGGTCGCCGCCCCTCTGATCGAAACAGCCCTCGCGCTGGAGCTGGAAGCGGGAGACGTGGTCGCTGATAGCGTGGGAGAGACGAGTTGCATCTTCCTTGCCGGCCTGTATCGTGCGGAGCAGAGCATCGCCGAGCGATTGCGCGCCTGCGCCGTGGGTCGGCCGCCCTGGCCGGAGATCGATGCTGAAAAGGCCATGACCTGGGTGGAAGGCAAGACCGGACTTGCCATGGCGCCCAGCCAGCAGGAAGCGGTGCGCCTTGCACTGCGTAGCAAGGTGCTGGTGATCACGGGTGGTCCTGGCGTGGGCAAGACCACGCTGGTCAACGCCATTCTGAAGATCGTGACTGCCAAGGGCACAGACGTGCAACTTTGCGCGCCGACCGGCCGGGCGGCGAAGCGCCTGTCGGAAAGCACGGGGCTGGAAGGCAAGACCATCCATAGACTGCTGGAGACGGATCCGGGCAATGGCACCTTCAAGCGGGACGATACCAACCCGCTGACCTGCGACCTGCTGGTCGTGGACGAGGCCAGCATGGTCGACGTGCTGCTGATGCGCTCCCTGCTGCGCGCGTTACCTGACAGCGCGGCTCTGCTGATCGTCGGCGACGTGGACCAGTTGCCTTCTGTCGGACCGGGGCAGGTGCTGGCCGACATCATCGGCTCCGATGCTGTCCCTGTGGTGCGCCTGACCGAGGTGTTCCGCCAGGCGGCACAGAGCCGGATCATCACCAATGCGCATCGGATCAACGAGGGCAGGATGCCCGAACTGAGCGCGGAAGAGGGATCGGATTTCTACTTCGTGGAGGCGGCCGAGCCCGAGGTCGGGCTGCGCAAGTTGCTGGCCGTGGTGAGGGATCGCATCCCGGCGCGGTTCGGGCTGGACCCGGTTCGCGACGTGCAGGTGCTTTGCCCGATGAACCGGGGTGGCCTTGGGGCGCGGTCGCTGAATATCGAATTGCAGCAGGCGCTGAACCCGCCGGACGAGGTGAAGGTCGAGCGGTTCGGCTGGACCTATGGTCCGGGCGACAAGGTGATGCAGATCGCCAACGATTATGACCGGGATGTCTTCAATGGAGACCTCGGCGTTATCGGCAGGATCGATGTGGAAGAGGGCGAACTGACGGTCTCATTCGATGGACGGGATGTCGTTTATGGCTTCGGCGAGTTGGACGAACTGGTGCCGGCCTACGCCACCACCATCCACAAGAGCCAGGGCTCGGAATACCCGGCGGTGGTGATTCCGCTGGTGACGCAGCATTACGCCATGCTGGCGCGGAACCTGCTCTATACCGGCGTGACACGGGGCCGGAAGCTGGTCGTGCTTGTGGGACAGAAGAAGGCTCTGGCCATAGCTGTGCGAAATCAGGGCGGAAGGCTACGTTGGTCAAAACTGAGAGACTGGCTGGTGGGTACGTCAGGTACAGGTCATATATCCCGCCTAAAGAAACCTTAAAATTGCTTTTTTGAGGTTGTGAAATTGTATTCCACATAAATTCCTGGCGGGGGGCGAAAGTCGGCTTCCTGCGGAACTTCCCGCATGAGTTTCCTGATGCGAAGATGTTCAAGCTGGAGGAGAACTTCCGTTCCACCCGCCATATTCTT
>NZ_NOXG01000058.1:0-4885 GCF_003207955.1 Novacetimonas pomaceti | reverse complement strand
AGAAGCAGAATATCGTCAATATTCCAGATCGGGCTCCTGTGGGATGACTGAATTCTACAAAATGACCCGAAATTGCCTCAAGTGTGAGAAATCCGCGTCAACACACTGAATTTCAGTTACTGGTATTCATACGCCCAGGAAGCCGCGGACGAACGGTTTTACGCGGTTAACAGTCAGGGCCAATGGAACGGGCATGGTGCCCCGCTGACGGCGAATGGCGGCATTCCCATAGATGAAGATAATGAAAACGGCCTGCAGCAGTTGAGCAGTTTTGCCGTGGACGATAAAATGTCATTTTTCCATGATCGCCTGACAATTGATGGCGGCATCAGGATGGCGATGGCGAACCGTCAGTACACCCAGGACCTGCCTGATGTCACGGCAAGAAAATCCATTCATAACGTGTTCGTTCCCGCGCCACAGGTTCTGATCAGCTATCGCTTTAATCCGCGGCATCAGATCTATGTCAATGGAACGACCGGCTATCACCTTCCTGCGGCGTTGAGTTCACAGCTTGCGTCCTACAGTTATTCCACCGGCAAGGCTGAATCGATGCCCATGTCGGATTACAAGCCGGAATACATGATCACCGAAGAAGTCGG
Organism: Novacetimonas pomaceti; assembly: GCF_003207955.1. Taxonomy (NCBI): domain Bacteria; kingdom Pseudomonadati; phylum Pseudomonadota; class Alphaproteobacteria; order Acetobacterales; family Acetobacteraceae; genus Novacetimonas; species Novacetimonas pomaceti. Next base: position 4,283 of record NZ_NOXG01000058.1, on the reverse strand, counting down.
CTATCGCTATAATGGTCTCCTGATGGCCAATGTCGCGGGGTTTCATTACAACGTAACGAATCATCAGGTTTCCGCCGAAAGTTATGAACCGGGGTCAACCTCAACAATTTCACAGCTGATCAATGCGGGCGGACTGGAGGCTTATGGCGTCCAGACCGAAATTGCCACACACCCCTGGCATCATCTGAGCTTTTATGCATCCGGCCAGTATATGCATACCAGGAATGGCAATAATATTGCCTATGAAGGCGACTATCTGGCGACAAAGGGAAAGCAGGAAGTCGGCGCGCCCAAATTCTCCGGATCCCTTGGCCTGACATATAATGACGGGATCTGGTTTGGAAATTTCACGCTGCAATACACGGATTCCCAATATTCCACCCTCATGAATGACCAGAGTATTCCAAGCTACATAACGGCAAACCTTGGCGTGGGCAGGAACCTGCCGAAAATTGGCAGGGTCGCGCCGAAGATCAAGCTGAACCTCGTCAACCTTGGTAATGAGCATTACCTGTCGTCCATGTATGGGTATACGACCAATGCGACGACGCAGCACGGGATCGTCACGGGAAAGACCTTTACGGGATCGCAGCCCACCTATGTCATTGCGTCCCCATTTGTGATCATGGCAACGCTTTCAGCCAATTTCTGAAAAATGATAAAACAGGAAGGATGGTGGTAATGAAGATCAATTTTAAAATATGAAGGAATGGGAATGATCGGGGATGTCCTGTTCGGTGGACGGGTTTGTCTGGTCGAAAAATAAACATTTTCCTGTAGATACTTTTTCCCCGGCTTTAAAATCCTCCTGATGCGAGTGGATAATGACGACACGTAGAGATTTTCTGAAGTACGCGCTTTGGTCTGGTGCTGTCGGTTCAACCGCAGGATTGCCTGCCTCCATCAGTCGTGCGTTTGCCATTGCACCCGATGTCGGCTCAACCTGGCAGGATGCCGAGCATGTGGTGATCCTGATGCAGGAAAATCGCTCGTTCGATCATGTTTTCGGGACCCTTCAGGGGGCGCGTGGGTTCAATGACCCACGCGCCATGCGACTGCCTGGTGGCAATCCGGCCTTTGTCCAGGGCAGTAAAACAGGGGAAACCTATCTGCCCTGGCGACTGAACATCCGTGACACGCGCATTACATGGATGGGTTCGATCCCGCATTCGCGCGACAGCCAGGTGGACGCATGGAACAATGGCGGGCACGACAGGTGGATTGACGCCAAGAAGTCACATCGGAAGGAATATGCCGCATATCCGATGACCATGGGATATTATACGCGCGAAGACCTGCCGTTTTATTACGCGCTGGCGGATGCTTTTACCGTCTGTGACCAGAATTACTGTGGTGCAATGACCAGCACCACCCCCAACCGCCTGCTGTTCTGGACCGGGACCGTGCGTGACAGGCAGGATCCGGCGTCCAGGGTCTATATGCGCAATGGCGAGATATTGGAAGGCGGGATGCGGTGGACCACGTTCCCCGAACGTCTGGAACAGGCCGGGGTATCGTGGAAATTCTATCAGAACGAACTTTCGCAGACTGGCGGCATGAGCCATCAGGAACGTGCATGGCTTTCCAATTTTGGATGCAATGTACTGGAATATTTCGATCAGTATGCGGCTACGACCAACCCGGGGTTCAGTGTATGGCTTGAAGAGCGTATCAGCGACTGTCAGAAGCATATCAACGGACTGAACAGTCAGGAGATGCTTGTTTCGGAGACACGCGCGGAGCAGCTTGCCGAAGCGCATGAACTGCTGAATGTCCTGATGCGCCGCCGTGCAACGGTAACAGGACGTTCGCCAGAGCAGTTGACGCCCCGGGAACGCGGACTGTTTGAAAAGGCGTTTGTCATCAATAGCGGTGATAAAAATTATCGCAAACTGGAAAAGCTGAAATTTCATGATGGCAAAAAAGCCATGCATATGGATGCCCCCAAGGGAGACGTGCTTTATCAGTTCAGGCAGGATGTAAGGACAGGCAGGCTTCCGACCGTATCGTGGCTTGCCGCGCCGGAGCATTTTTCAGATCATCCGACGTCACCATGGTATGGCGCATGGTATGTTTCCGAAATCATGGATATCCTGACCGAAAATCCCGAGGTCTGGAAAAAAACGATTTTCATCATGACCTATGATGAAAATGACGGTTATTTTGACCATTGCTGTTCTTATGCGGCACCTGATCCCAGGCGGCCGGAAACGGGTGTGTCATCACATGGTATCGGTCATGCCGGGCTGGAATATACAACGGCACAGGACGAGATCAATCGCGGGGTGCCCGTTCATCTGGCGCGCAGTGGACCGATCGGTCTGGGGTTTCGCGTGCCGATGATCATAGCCTCCCCCTGGAGCAGGGGAGGGTATGTCAATTCGCAGCTGTTTGAACATACATCCACACTGCGTTTTCTTGAAACCTTCGTTGAGGCCAAATTCGGCAGGAAAATCAGGGAGACGAATATTTCACCGTGGCGTCGGGCGATAAGTGGTGACCTGACCTCATGCTTCCGACCTTATGACGGAAGTGTTCCTGCCCTGCCATTCCTGGAACGCGATGCCTATCTGCGTACTGTCGAGGATGCCCGTAACCGGCCGATGCCTGGCGGTTTTCGCACGTTGGACACAACCGAAATCGCAGCCCTGCGTGATGATCCGGCAAAAGTGCACGAAACTGTGCGGCAGGAAGCCGGCACCCGTCCGGCCTGCGCCCTGCCTTATGAACCATATTGCAATGGCGGGATATCGGCGGACGGAAGGCAGGCCGTCATTCATCTTCGGGCCGGGAAGGAACGCTTTGGCGCCCGCTCTGCCGGCGTGCCCTTCAATATCTATCGTCATGATGTAAAATCCGATAGTGGCATGCAGGCCGGTACCTATGCCGTGGCGGCGGGCGATATGCTCAATGTTTCCTTTCCGATCTCGACTTTTGTGAATGACATCTATGATATCGATGTTCATGCGCCGAATGGTTTTTATCGGCGGTACAAGGGGCGAAAGGGGGGGCTGCACCTGCAGGTGGAGTGTCTCTGTCTGCGCGGTCCAGGCAAAGATCTGGTCCTGCGGATAAGCAATCACGGGGCGAAAAGCGCTGATGTGGCATGCATACTGTCCGGAACCGATACAATGCGTTCACTGCAGATAGCTGCCGGCCATACTGTTGAGGTGGCATTCGATCTGGCACCGACCATGCTTTGGTATGACATCTCCCTTACCAGTCCGGATGAAGGTGACTTTCTTTACCAGCTTGCTGGACGTATCGAGACCGGGAAGGCGGGGCGTACGGACCCGGCCATGGGTACGATTCTCAATAAGAAATAGAAAAATGTTGCACGCAGAAAATATTGGGAGGCTTTCTTTGGAAAGCTTCCCGTAAACCGGGGTCAGAAACCGGTCTGGGCAGAAAAATATACGCCGGTCTGGTTCCGGAATGTGGCAATCGTCCCCAGCGAGACATAGGCGGCTGTAATGTTGAGGTGTTTGTTGACGAAATAGCTGGCATAAACGTCAAACCAGTTGCTTTCCGGCGTAAAGTTCTGGTTTCGGGGTTTCGTGCGGTATTCCACCCCCACCACCAGGCCCGGCGCGAACCATGGGAGGTATCCAAGGGACCCTTCGAACTGGGGATAGTAATTGTCATTCCTGTCACCGCCAAACCCGAGTATTCCCCACTGGTTTCCTTTTGTAAGCCGCATTGTCGTATCGACAAGCAGGCCGATTTTCGGAAAAAGCTTGGTCACGGCAACATATGCGTCCCCGCCATTGACGTGTTTGGAGCCGACTTCGTGTATGACCTTTGAATCCCCGTCATGCTTGTACATGCCCCCGATCGAGATCTGGGGGATAAGGGTCTTGTCGGCAATATGGCCAAACAGGCGCACCTTGATGCCGCCAGTATCCAGATCGAACTGATACCCGCGACCTATGCCAAGGAGCGCGCCGGTGCCGCGTGTCTGAAAAAAATTGTGGGAATATGAAATTTCCACCCGATCATGAATGCCCAGTACGGCGCCAGCATTCTGATCCCAGTAATTTGTGATATTTACATAGCTGTAGTGAAAAGCCATCCCCATGCTCTTGTTGCTGCCATATCCCCCGATGGTCGCCCAGGTTGCGATCCCGCCGCCGCTTGCGCCTTCCAGTGAACTGAGGCCCGATGTGCCCAATGCCCTTTTCCCGTCGACGCGGATTTCTCACACTTGAGGCAATTTCGGGTCATTTTGTAGAATTCAGTCATCCCACAGGAGCCCGATCTGGAATATTGACGATATTCTGCTT
>NZ_NOXG01000057.1:0-5026 GCF_003207955.1 Novacetimonas pomaceti | reverse complement strand
GCCATGCCTGGAACCAGCTCGTCAATCAACCATGGCGCATCATGTCAATCGGACTGCGCAATTGGGCTCATGGGTTATAGCAATCAACGGTTGGTATAATGTCGCGCGCCACCGGTAAAACGTGGCGTTGCTGATCCCATGCTCCCGGCACAGGTCAGGAACCGGGACACCGCCCTCAGCCTGGCGGATCACACCCATGATCTGGGCGTCAGTAAAGCGATCACTCTTCATCAGAATCTCCTCAATTCTTACGCTGAGAAAATTCTCATTCAAAAGTCACTCTTTTTATGGGAGGATTACCCTGTGACGGTAATCTGGCCCATGCGAAGCTTGATCGACAGGGCTGAAGAAAACTCGGTGACAACCCAGTCACTGATGGAAAGATCTTCAGGTGCCTGGGCGCCAAGCCAGTCCTGCATCCGGGTTGTCTCTTCCTCATTGGTCAGAGCCGCCACAAGAACCGATGTATCGAGATAAAGACTCAATACCTTGCCTCATCACGCATCGCGCGAACAGTTTCTGCAGCAGGTTCCCTTTGCGGCGTCATAATGCTGGTAAGTGAACGAAGAGCACTCACTGCAATGGGTTTACGTACTGGCTCCGCCTTGACGAGTTGTGCGACGACCTTGCCGCGACGAAGAATACGAACGGACTCTCCTTCCTTCGCCAGATCAACCAGACGACTGAGATGGGCTTTGGCTTCCACCAGGTTGACGGTCTGCATTTCGGGCTCCGAACCATTAAACTGGTCACTTTATAGCGAAAAAATGTCGCCCTACCAAACGGAATATGCGTCTGACGATGAGAGCGATGCTCGCGGAATTCAGACGAGCAGGATGATGCTTTCCTATACGCCTGGTGGGATGCCGACCCCGTTTACAAGTCCAATCCCACGTTTCTGGCAACTCTTCGTCTCGCCCGTGCTCTGGAGATTAACCCGGCGGTTTTGGTGGAGCTGGAAGAATAGCACGCCGGCTGCCGAGAATCTGAATCTTATCCGGACAACAGGCTCTGTTCACGTAATAAGACATGGTGATCATCGTTGACCAAGTTGGGCATGGCTTCCCCATCTTTTTGGCAGGGGAAGCATTGGGTTGTCGATGTAGCAAGTGACATCTTATGACTACTGCCTAAACACGACGTTCGGACGGAGCCATTACCGCGTGAACGTCGCGGGGAATCAGTTCGTCAGACAAACCCGTGGCATCACCTTGGTGGCGTCGACAAGTGCGGGATCCGTCTGGATGCGGCAGGTGCAGGTCGTAACCCGGGAGCACATGTTGATTTGCTGTTCCGGCCTGCGCAAAAGTCACCTTTTGCGCAGGCGCGGGCAATGAAGGATGCCTCGGGCAGAAGAAAATCAGTAAAGTCGCGTGATGCTACGTCACACTTTCCCATGTTCTGACGTGGGATGCGATGAAGATGAGCGAGACAACCGGGAGGCAAGGCACATTCCCAATCCGGGGCGACGACCTGTGGGAACGGCTGCGGACGATTGAGGACAAATTGTCACTGATCATTGAAATCCTCTCGCCGGAAGATTCCGACGGGCCCACGCTTGATGAGATTCTCGGTCGATTGGTAACCTTGATCGCAGCGCAGAACCCTATGCTCAGACGTATTGATCTTACAACCGGCAGGGTACTCGACATTCAGGAGGGCAGGATGTCCCGCTCAGCCCGGCCCGACGATGAGGATGGAGCCGATGCCTGATGATGACGTTCCGGAAAATCTCGGCTGAGAGCAGCGGTCGCCTGATCACTGCCTATTTCACGCAGGAACTGCCAGATCCAGAGCACGACTTCCGTGCCCAGCCCGGAAAAGTGCCTGACGCGGATGGTGGCCGACTGACCAGCTATTACACCGGTCGCGACGGGCGGGCCTCGTGGCGACCGGACATGCAGCCCAAGATCGCGGCGGCTCTTGGCATTGATCCGAAGACACCACCGAAGAACGCGCAACTCAATCGCCTGTTTGAAGCAAAGAGGGCCGATAATGGCGAGGACTGGTCAAGGAACGCCCGCAAGATCAGTGCCTATGATCTGACTTTGGCGCCACACAAATCAGTTACCCTTGCGGCCGAGTTCGCGCCGACCGAGGCCGAGAGGGCAGCCATCTGGCACGCCATTGATCGGGCAAACGACGCGACAATGCTCTATGTCGCGCGGGAAATCGGCTTCGCACGGCGCGGTCACGGGGGCGAAGATGGTGCCGACCCGGGCGAGGTCGCCTGGGTGTCATTCCGGCATGATACCGCGCGCCCGACGGTCGAGGCGCGTGACGCGGGGACAGGTCAGACCTATCTGATCGATACGCCAGCAGGCGGCGATCCCCATGCCCATATCCATAACGCCCTGTTCAATGTCGTGGTCACGGAAGAGGGGCATGTGGGTTCACTCGACACGAAGCGGCTGCGATCGCGCGTTCACGAATTTGGAGCATATTTCCAGGCACAGCTCGCTGATGAACTGCGCCGGATCGGCATCGCCCAGCAATACGATGCGAATGAGCAGGCGACGGTCATCTCGGCCGTGCCGCAGGATATATCGGATTTCTTCAGCAAGGGACGACGCAACGTCATCAGGGCGGCCAAGGAGTACGCCGCGGCGGAAGGAGCGGATTGGGCGCATATGCCGATCGAACGCAAGCGCCGCATCCTGTCCATGGCTGGCCTGGCAGCCCGGCTCGACAAGGATAAAGGCACGGGTGACCATGAGATATGGCGCGAGCAGGCCAGGCGTCTTGGCTGGGAGGAAAAAAGCCTGCTTGGCACGCCAGTAGCGCCCGTGGGCACCAGGGAACAACGATACGATATTGCCTACCGTTTCGCTGCGCGCCATCTCGCGAGGGAGTTTGAAACAGCCGCCGTGATCGATCACGACAAACTCAGAACGTATGCGGCCCGGGGCCTGATCGGCACCGGCATCGAGGGTGGGGTGAAGGACATTGATCATGTCGTAGCCCTTGTTGAACAGCGTGGTCTTGAACTCGGCGGGGAACGGGTCTCGCTGATTCAGGAGATGCGCGGCGACAGGTTGAGGGTGACGAATTCCGCTCAGATCGCCATCGAGGAGGACCTCGCGATTCAGGCGGCTCGTGCTTCAGGAGACCGAAGCGGGGCGCTGTCGGACCGCCAGATCACAGAAGCGATCGGACGATCGCCCCTCGACTTCGCAAGCGAACATGGAAAGACGCAGAAGGCTGCGATCTACGCTCTTGGCCGGGGCGGTGCGCTCTCCATGCTCACCGGCGTCGCGGGATCCGGGAAGACGGCCCTGCTGTCTCCGCTGGTTGATGCGTGGAAACATGATACGCGTTATGACACGAATGGTCGCAGGGTTATCGGGATTGCCAATGCCTGGCGTCAGGCGGACGCATTACGTGAGGCCGGCATCTTTGACACGAGCGCGATGCTGCCCTTTCTGGCGCGGCTGGAGCGCGGTGACGTCGATGTGGACCGGAATACGGTGCTGGTGATTGACGAGGTCGGCCAGGTCGGCCCGCGCCAGATGCTTCGCCTGTTACAGTTGCAGCGCGATACTGGCTGCACGATCAAGGCGCTGGGTGACCACGAGCAGGCGCAGAATATCGAGGCAGGGGACTCCATCGAGATGCTGCGCCGGGTTCTGGATCCGGAAGACATGCCGGAGCTTCTGTCCAGTGTCCGGCAGGTATCTGCGAGAAATCGCCAGATTGCCGACATGTTTCGTGGCGCAGAGCCGGAAGAGAGCGATCTGGAAGCCCACGAGTTCAAGGGGGCTGCGGCAAACGCGTATACGGACGAGGAAAATGATGACGATGTCCGTAACAGGTTCCATCTGAAGGAAGTTCGGGATGCGATCGATATGAAACGGGCGGATGGAACGATCCGTCTGGTCGGTGGCGATCATGAGGAAGTCCTGCAGGATATTGCCCGGCTGTATGTCACGCGTCGCGATGCCCTGATAGCCGAGGGGGCCGGCCCGCAGCGAGGCCGGGCCAAGACGATCAGCATGTCGGCGCTGACCAATCAGGATGCTGCCGATCTGAGTCGCGCAGTCCGCAGGATCCTGCAGGAGCGCGGCGAGATCTCGACACATGAAATTACCGTGCAGGCCATTGATCAGCGTGGCGAGACCTATGATCTTGCGATCGCTACGGGCGACCGGCTTCGGCTGTATCGTCGGACGTGGGGCAGCGTGGATGGAAAGGGCGCCACAGTCGGAAATAACGGCGATGTGGTGGAGGTTCTGGCCCATGGCGATGCGGGGCTTCGCGTCCGCACGAAGGACGGGCTTGTTGCCGATGTCGAATGGCGGCGGTTTCGTGATGTGAAGACTGGTCGGGTGTTGCTGGGGTTCGGACATGCCATGACGATTGATGCCGCACAGGGGCTTACTTCAGACGAGCACATCAACGCCCTGCCGCGAGGCGTTGAACTGGCGACGGGATTTACCTCATACGTCGCGGAAAGCCGGGCGCGTGGAACCACATGGACCATGATCTCCGATGGCGCGACGTTTGAGGCGGTCCGGAACCAGAGGCCGCTCGGGGATACCACGCCCATCACCAGTGACGATCTGTGGGATCATGTGGCAAAGAAAATGGCAAACAAGCCTTATAAATCATTGGGCACGGATCTGGTTGCCCGAACCCGCAAGGCCCGGGATGCGAGGATCCGGGAACTGATCGCGCTTGGGCGCACGCAGGAGACACTGATGAAGTCAGGTCGCCCATATGGCTGGGAGATTATTCTGGAGACCCAGGCGCGGCAGGCCGAGCGCTTGCATAAGGCGCGTCTGGCCGAGATCGACGCCAGGTTGCAGGTCATGATCAGGAACGCACCAGCGGTCATGACGGGTGCAGAGCAGATGCTTCGGAGCCAACGGGCCGCTCAGGTGCTGGGCAGGCGTCCCCATGTGCCATATGCGTCGCCAGGCGCCGCCAGCTAGCAGCCTGTCGGGTTGGGGTACCCTGTGAAGGGGTAAGGCTGTAGAGTGTCGCGATGAGCCGCTTCATCCCGTTTGACCGATCCCAGCCGTATCTT
>NZ_NOXG01000056.1:0-2500 GCF_003207955.1 Novacetimonas pomaceti | reverse complement strand
CGAGGGGAGTGAAAGAGACCTGAAACCGAATGCCTACAAGCAGTCGGAGCCTCTTATGGGGTGACGGCGTACCTTTTGTATAATGGGTCAGCGAGTTTCTGTTTGCAGCAAGCTTAAGCCGTTAGGTGTAGGCGCAGCGAAAGCGAGTCTGAATAGGGCGACGAGTTGCTGGCAGAAGACCCGAAACCGAGTGATCTAGCCATGGCCAGGCTGAAGGTGCGGTAACACGCACTGGAGGGCCGAACCCACGCCTGTTGAAAAAGTCGGGGATGAGCTGTGGCTAGGGGTGAAAGGCCAATCAAACTCGGAAATAGCTGGTTCTCCGCGAAATCTATTGAGGTAGATCGTCTGGTATTACCCCGGGGGGTAGAGCACTGGATGGGCTAGGGGGGCCCAAAGCCTTACCAAACCTAACCAAACTCCGAATACCCGGAAGTATGAGCCAGGCAGACAGACGGTGGGTGCTAAGGTCCATCGTCGAGAGGGAAACAGCCCAGACCACCAGCTAAGGCCCCCAAATCGTGGCTAAGTGGGAAAGGATGTGGGGATTCCAAAACAACCAGGAGGTTGGCTTAGAAGCAGCCATCCTTTAAAGAAAGCGTAATAGCTCACTGGTCTAATAGAAACCCTGCGCCGAAAATGTAACGGGGCTCAAGCCACGTGCCGAAGCTGTGGGTGCATACTATGTATGCGCGGTAGCGGAGCGTTCCGTAAGTCTGTGAAGGGGACGGGGTGACCCTCCCTGGAGATATCGGAAGTGCGAATGCTGACATGAGTAGCGACAAACAGTGCGAGAAACACTGTCGCCGAAAGTCCAAGGGTTCCTGCGCAAGGTTAATCCGCGCAGGGTGAGCCGGCCCCTAAGGCGAGGGCGAAAGCCGTAGTCGATGGAAACCAGGTCAATATTCCTGGGCCTGCCAGAAGTGACGAATGCAATATGTTGTCGGGTCTTATCGGATTGGCCCGGCTTTTGGAGCATTCCAGGAAATAGCTCTGGCATATAGACCGTACCCGAAACCGACACAGGTGGACTGGTAGAGAATACCAAGGCGCTTGAGAGAACGATGCTGAAGGAACTAGGCAAATTGCTTGCGTAACTTCGGGATAAGCAAGACCCGTCAGTGGGCAACCATCGGCGGGTGGCACAGACCAGGGGGTAGCGACTGTTTAGTAAAAACACAGGGCTGTGCGAAGTCGAGAGACGACGTATACGGCCTGACGCCTGCCCGGTGCCGGAAGGTTAAGAGGAGGTGTGCAAGCACCGAATTGAAGCCCCGGTAAACGGCGGCCGTAACTATAACGGTCCTAAGGTAGCGAAATTCCTTGTCGGGTAAGTTCCGACCTGCACGAATGGCGTAACGACTTCCCCGCTGTCTCCAGCATCGGCTCAGCGAAATTGAACTCCCCGTGAAGATGCGGGGTACCCGCGGTCAGACGGAAAGACCCTATGAACCTTTACTGCAGCTTTGCAGTGGCATCAGAGACATTCTGTGTAGGATAGGTGGGAGGCTTTGAAACCGGGGCGCCAGTTCCGGTGGAGCCATCCTTGAAATACCACCCTGACTGTTTCTGATGTCTAACCGAGACCAGTAAGCCTGGTCCGGGACCCTGCATGGTGGGCAGTTTGACTGGGGCGGTCGCCTCCCAAAGTGTAACGGAGGCGCGCGATGGTGGGCTCAGGTCGGTCGGACATCGACTGTTGAGTGCAATGGCATAAGCCCGCCTGACTGTGAGAGTGACAGCTCGATCAGAGACGAAAGTCGGCCATAGTGATCCGGTGGTCCCGCGTGGAAGGGCCATCGCTCAACGGATAAAAGGTACTCTAGGGATAACAGGCTGATCTCCCCCAAGAGTCCACATCGACGGGGAGGTTTGGCACCTCGATGTCGGCTCATCACATCCTGGGGCTGGAGCAGGTCCCAAGGGTTCGGCTGTTCGCCGATTAAAGTGGTACGTGAGCTGGGTTTAGAACGTCGTGAGACAGTTCGGTCCCTATCTGCCGTGGGTGTTGGAAACTTGAGAGGATTTGTCCCTAGTACGAGAGGACCGGGATGAACATACCTCTGGTGCACCGGTTGTCGCGCCAGCGGCACAGCCGGGTAGCTAAGTATGGACGGGATAACCGCTGAAAGCATCTAAGCGGGAAACCCACCTCAAAACAAGGTCTCCCCAAGGGCCGTGATAGACCATCACGTCAATAGGCCAGGTGTGAAAGCGCAGTAATGCGTGCAGCTGACTGGTCCTAATCGCCCAATAGGCTCATTCACACAGCCCCAAAAGGGCAACATACATGCACAGCAGTCATCCACCTCCACTCTCCTCAAAACACACCAACCTCCCACACAGTCCAATACCTCAGGACTGCCTGGATGATCTGGTGGCCATGGCGGGAGTTGAACCACCCGATCCCATCCCGAACTCGGACGTGAAAAACCCCAGCGCCCATGATACTGTGCCTCAAGGCACGGGAAAGTCGGTCGCCGCCAGATCTTCCAGACAG
>NZ_NOXG01000055.1:0-5476 GCF_003207955.1 Novacetimonas pomaceti | reverse complement strand
AAGCAGAATATCGTCAATATTCCAGATCGGGCTCCTGTGGGATGACTGAATTCTACAAAATGACCCGAAATTGCCTCAAGTGTGAGAAATCCGCGTCGACATAGACCAGCGTTCCCTTCTGGCACCGACGTTCGATCACGCCCGAAAGGTGATCGTTGAAAGAGACGACACGGTGCCACTGGGTTTTTTCCCGGCGCTCACCGCTGGCGCGATCGGTCCAGGTTTCACTTGTCGCCACGCCGAAGGATGCGATTTTGCCCTCCCCTTCCCTGCGTGCGGCAAGATCCGGATCCCGGCCCAGGTGACCGATGATGATGGCGCGATTGACTGACTGGCTCATGGTCTTGTTCCTTTTTTCCTTCCTGGTCGTCTCCGGCCCCTGCCGGATCTCTGACCTGGTGCGGTCGCGCGGAAGCGGGCCACAGGCGGCGGGCGCAACCCCTCGGGGCGGCAGTGGTGCGGAAGCCGCGCATGCGGCTTCACGGTGCCGTCCCGACCGCAGGCCTGGGGGTTGCGCCCGACGACGACCGCTTCAGACCGCAGAAACCAGGTCAGAGACCCGGCAGGGGCCGAAGTCATGCTTTTGGATTTTGAATTTTGATTTCTGTTTTATTTTTCTATTTCGCTCATAATCGTGTCATTTATTCTTGTACAATTATGATAGTCGTCCTAGAATTTCCCTGTCTCTACATTGGGAGTTCATCATGGCGGTGATTACTGCGTCGGAAGGACGCATCACCCTGAAGGCCGACTTTCATCCCGAACTGGCAATCCAGGCCCGGCGTTACAGGGGACGATTTCTCGGCAAGGAAATCGGCTGGTCCTTCCTCCCCGACCATGAGCAGGCGATCCGCCAGATCTGCCAGACCCTGTATGGCGTGGATGGCACGCCAGATGCATGGAATGACTGCTGCACCGTGCAGGTCGAAGTCGACGAGCAGGATGTCCGGGCACCGCTGTGGCGCCAGTTCAACGCCGATATTTACCTCGGTGGCCGTCACGTTGTGGGCGTTTTTGGTCCACGGCAGGCAGTTCGCACCGGCAGGGGCATAAAATTCCTGCGCGGCCAGCCGCATTGCGCCGCCCGGATCGGCGCCTACCACATGGAGGTACCCACCGGCAGCGTTCTGGAAATCCGGAAATATCCGCGTGCCGCACTGGCGTTCCTGGGCCGGTGCCTCGACGGGCATGGCTCCTGGCGCATAGCCCAGGGCTAGAGCAGCCCGAGTTGCACGGTGGGCACGGGTGCATCCGCTGCCGTCGCTGTTCCGCCATGCTTTGCCTGCAGACGGGCCAGCTCCGCTTTCTCGCGCGCAACCTGTTCCTCGCGGGCACGGGTCGTCCATGCCTCGACCAGCAGGTTTTCCCGAACGCGCAGCCTGATTTCCTTCTCTACATCCGACCAGACAAAAGTCGGGTCGCCCCAGCAGGGATATCGCGCAACCTGATCGAGGAAATCGCGCCGTGTGGCTGCATTGTCGAACCATGTCTGCGCGAAGCCGGTCCGATTATAATGCGCGATAAATCCGAACATATTGCTCAGCCGGTTATACAGGGCCGGTGTAAATTTTTCTGCAGGCATTCCGAGTGCAATGAACCGCAGGATCGCATTACCAAGCTTTGCCTTTTGCTGGGCCGTCGCCCATTGGGTGGGTTTCAGGACAGCCGGGTCGAAAGGCGGGACCCGAAGCCGCTCACACAGGATCGGCCCCGCCGTCATGACACCTGGCTCCGGCATCGATAGCCGTTATGAAAGCGGCTCACATCCGGCAGATCAGGATAATGCCCCTCGCCCAGGCCCTCTTCACTCATCCTTTCCAGATAACGCACCGCCACGGTCACACGTCGGGCACTGGCGAGGCTGCGCAATACGACCAGATCCGAGCGGCCTCGCATATAACGATCTTCCCGGAGACCGGTGACGGGGTTCAGCGCAGCCGCCCCCATCGTGGCGTTCAGAAAGCATTCCACGATCCACGGCCGGGTCCGATAGGGACGCCCCGAAACAGGAGCCGGAAGACGGAAGATGGTTCCACTGGCAATGGTCCCGACCCGGAGCGGGTTATTACCGCCCTGAAATGGAGACGTATAATACTGGCGGATCATGCCACGTCTCCTTTGCAGGACGCCATGTTTCCGGCATCGGTTGCGGATCGTCCATGCAGGATCCGCGCGCCATCAGCGTCGTTATCGACCATGAGAACCCATCTGTCGGTCCCCAGGGCGCCAGTGCGGTAAGCCGCATCAAAGCCACGTGGCTTACGATCGCCCCGACGGATATGCACACTGATGGAAAACGAGCGCCCGGGATGCGCGCCGGCGGTCCTCTCACCGTAAAGCGTTACGGCAGTCGAGATTTCCGCGAGCGTCCGGGCTTCTGTCATCCCCCGTGCACCAAGGTGTTCCATCGGCAGCGCCTTAAGGATGGTGCAGCCGTCGGAACGGATGCGCACGGCGGGAGTGGCAATCAGGGCAAAGACTGGCATGATGAACTCCATCACTCAGCGCGCCCTTGCGGGCGCATATATTTTCAGGGTTGGGTTTCAGGCGGCAGACGCCACGTCCTCGACGGATGGCTGACGTGTCGATGAGCTGAAAATGTATTGGGCCGCGGCTGAAGCAGCACTCGCTGCGGTGAAAATGGCGCGCTTGTCAGCCATCAGCAGTGCCAGCCAGTTCCCGATGTAATCAGCATGGCGGACCGTCGGCTCGATCTGCAGTTCCGCGCATACGAAAGCTGATGTCATCTCTGCGACCAGTTCCTCGGCCGCGTAGGCATGGTCCCCAAACCGCCTGCCGAAGGTGCGCGACAGCCGGCTTTCGGCCCCGGTCCAATGCCCGATCTCGTGAAAGACGGTTCGGTACCAGTCGATCTGGTTGAAATAGGACTGCTGGGGCGGAACCCGGATGAAATCCGCATCCGGGGCATAAAATGCCTTGTCGCCGCCGATACGGATGTCCGCCCCGGTTTCGCGCATCAGCGCTTCCGCGTGCGGCACGATTTCGCGTTCCGGCAACGGCGCGGTCGGCGCGACCATGTTCTCCGGCAGGTTCTCGCACTGGTCAACGTTGAACACCGTAAACCGCTTTAGAAACGGGATCTGGCGTGGCTCGTCGGAGCCCGATTCCGATTTTGGCGTGAAACGGTCAGCATAAAACACCGTCGTCCCCTTCTCGCCTTTCCTGACATTGCCGCCCTGCGCATGCGCCTGGCGGAACGTCAGCCATTTCTGGGTAGAAAACCCCTGCGTCTCTACCGAACCCCACAGCATCAGGATGTTGATCCCGGAATAGGCCCGGTCGGTCGCGGCATTACGCGGCAGGGCAAGGCCGCATTTCGTGCGGCTCCACGGGCAGACCCATGGCACGGTTCCTGCTTCAAGTTCGCGGATGATGCGGTCAGTGACGGACTGGTGGATGTCGGTACGTTCGGTTCTGGCCATGATCAGTCTCCAGAAAATGCAGACGCCGCCCCGAAGGGCGGCGCGGATGGCAAGGGTGGTGTCACCTGAGATCGATGATGCCCGTGCACGGATCGAGGAAGACGTCGGGCAGCAGGAGGAAAGTGACCATGGAGGCCGTCCAGAGGAGCACGATAGCGACGAATTTGGCGATTTCGACGGCAGGGCGGGACGGCGGCGCGATGCGGTTCTGTGCCATTTCCAGATCCTTTTTTCGGGGGTTTCGACCCCTTCCGGCGACCGCAGGGCAGACTGGCGGGCAAGGGCGCCGCACAGCGGCGGCACCGGAGCCGCGCACAGATGGCGCAGCCATCGCGCACGGCGAGGAGCCACCCCTTGCGCGGCAGGCTGAACTGTGGTGCCGATCCTCCCTATATTTGTTTTTTATTTATTATAATTATTTTATATTATCTTGCTTTATACAAACATCTCGGAGAATTATTAAAAAGTACTATATTTTATATTTGTAAAAGTTTCTGTTTCTCTGCTTGCAAACACGGTTCACATGCATGTCCTAATGGACCCTCTCAAAGCTACGCCGTATATTCATTGATGCGAATGGCGTCATCAACGGCGTCATCGGAAGATTTGTAATCCCATGCTGTTTCGAGAGAGCGATACAACCATCGTGCAAGATCACGAATGACATCAGAGAGTATCTGCGCGGCGTCTTCTGTCATTTCGAAACCGGTCTGACTTTTACGTATCACAGTGACGATCATTGTAAATTCGTGATAATAGGGCCCGGTGTGGCTAATCCGGGCGATTAGCTGGTAGAAATTCCGTCTCTGGATCTGCGCCAGGGTGTCATCAATCGCGTGGAGTTGCGTACGGGCTACGTCACGGCCAGTATTCCAGAAGTCTTCTGTTATTCTGAAAGTTTGCCATAAGCGGGATCGAGGCTTCGATGAATGGGCTGCGCCCGTCCCGTCCAGGGCTGGGGGCGGATTTCCTTCAGCCAATCAACGAAACTCGGAATAAATCCAAAGTCCTCGCGCATATGCTGCTCGGCGATCAGCCGCACCGGAACAACCCGCCCGGTGGAAATTGTCAGCACAACGCCAAAAAGTCTCTCAGCGAGGAAGATTCCTTCCGCGTGATGTCTTAGCGCACGATGCCGAAAATCGGCCGAAATCAATTTCGATTCGTCGAACCAGGCATGGATAGGCAGGAAGTCATCAGCCGTACCTCCCCACTGCCGCACCGACGAGAGAGCATGATAATAACTATGCGCCATTTCAGGCCTCCTCTATCCAGCTATGCTCGGAATATTCAGTGGACATATATCGTCCGTTAAATTCGAGCGTCAGCGTTCTGTTGGCCACGTCAAACCTGAAGTCGCCAAAAGCACCCTCATTGTTTTCCCAACCACCGTTGGTCTCGGCCAGTGCGGCGTAACAGACCTGTTCGATGACATCCCGCAGGGGATTACGTTCCGAGACAATCTCGCAATCAGTCCACCTCGCCGTCACCGCATCGACAAGGACGTCGAGCCGTGAATCCTCCCCTTCAGGCACAACAGCAATCAGAGGTGGTCCCCATTTTTCGGACAGGGCGATAAGCTATCATCTGGCCTGAACGAGGACGGGTTTTATGGGCAAGGTTACGCGGAAGAGGTATGCGGCAGAGTTCAAGTCACGGGTTGCGCTGGAGGCGATCCGTGGGGAACTGACGCTGGCGGAACTGGCTTCGAAACATGGGGTACATCAGACGATGATCGCCCAGTGGAAACGGCAGGCGATCGAGGGGATGGCGGCGACCTTTTCCGGGAAGACGGTGGCTGAGCCCCCGGTCAGCCCAGCTGACGTGGAGAAACTGCACGCGAAGATAGGCGAACTTCTCGTGGAACGGGATTTTTTACGCGATGCCTCTGCTCGGTTGGGCGTGATCAGAGGCGGCAGATGATTGACCCGAAAAGAGCATGCCTGCCGATAATCCGGCAATGCACGCTGCTGCAACTCAACCGGTCGGGCGTCTACTATCGGCCTGTGCCACAGAGCGAAGCCAATCTGGAG
>NZ_NOXG01000054.1:0-5516 GCF_003207955.1 Novacetimonas pomaceti | reverse complement strand
TTCGGGCTATGACGCGGGCAAGAAGGTCAAGGGCCGCAAGCGCCATATCGTGACTGATACCTGCGGCTTCCTGATCTTTCTCCTCGTTCATGCCGCCGACATCCAGGACCGTGATGGGGCGGTTGATGTTCTGGCGGCAATACGCAGGCGCTTTCCCTGGCTGCGCCACATCTTCGCTGATGGCGGCTATGCTGGCGACAAATTGCGATCCGCGCTCGCCTCCATGGGAAAATGGACGATCGAAATCATCAGGCGGCCCGATACGGCGAAGGGCTTTCAGATCCTGCCGCGCCGCTGGGTGGTTGAACGGACATTCGCCTGGCTGGGACGGTGCAGGCGGCTCGCCAAAGATTGGGAAAAGTCCATTGCTTCCTCAACCGCATGGACATTGATTGCCTCGATCCGAATGCTCACACGACGGACTGCAAAGCATTGTCAGGGTTAAAGAACTTTCGAATCAGGCTTGTCTTATGCATTCCGTGTCGCTGCGTGCGACAAAGGACTGATTTTTCCGGGGTGGCCACCCCGGAAAAATCAGGAAGGGGACGGGTCGGTAACAGGCAGACCGTAATGGGTCGACTTGAGAGTATGACCACCCCTTCTTTTCCTTGTGCCCTGAACGGATACCCGAGGTTCGGCCTCGGATGACAAGCATAGGACATGGAAAAGATGACGCATCCAGTTGCGGCTTCCAAGGCCGAATTGCCACCCGCATCGATCACAATCGGGATCGATGTATCCAAGGATCATCTCGACGCTGCCCGTCACCCTGCCGGTGATACCGTCCGTGTCGCCAACACCCGCAAGGGCCAGACCGCGCTTCTGCGCTGGATCGGCGACATCAAAGCCGTTGCCCGGGTGGTGTTCGAGCCAACCGGCCCCTATCACCGCATACTGGAGGAACGCCTGGCGGCCGTTGGTATCCCGCTGGTCAAGGTTAATCCACGACAGGCGCGGCGTTTCGCCGAAGCCACCGGCAAACTCGCGAAGACAGATCGCGTCGATGCGTTGATGCTGGCGCGCTACGGTGCCCTGCTGGATCCGGTGGCCCGGCCAGTCCGCACGGATATACAGAACCGCCTGGCCGAACTGGTGGCCGCGCGCCGCAGTTTGATGCGCGACCGCACGGCAACGCTCAATCGTCTCAAGACCCTCACGATCGGCTTGCTGCAGCGCCACGCGCGTCATCGCCTGCGGCAGATCGAGGCGCAGGTCACATCCCTCGATGCGGCGACTGACGCGCTCGTGGCGGAAGATGCGCATCTGTCCCGGCGCCGGGACGTGCTGGCCAGTATTCCGGGACTGGGAACGGTCACGGCTCATGCGCTTCTGGCCGACATGCCCGAACTCGGCATGATGGAAGAAGGTCAGGCAGCCTCACTGGCCGGGCTGGCACCCATCACGCGCCAGTCCGGCACATGGCGAGGCCGCAGCTTCATCCAGGGTGGTCGTGCCATCGTGCGGCAAGCGCTCTACATGCCGGCCATCGTTGCCATGCGGTTCAACCCAGACCTCAAGCGTGTTTACGACCGCCTTATCGCAAAGGGAAAACACGCCAAGATCGCCATTACCGCAATCATGCGAAAGCTCGTCGTCCTCGCAAACGCCCTGCTTCACAAAGATCGGCTTTGGACGCCAAAAGCCGCTTGACCACAACGGATACTCTTAGTAAATATATTATAATTAAATATATGTCGCTTCGTAACTATAAATATTATTTAGTTAATAATAGAACGGATCGCGTAGTTGTGTATTATAAGCATGATGTGGCATGTCTTTCCTGATACTAAGCGGTCTATTTTGGAGTTGCTGATCGATAAACTTTTTCTGAAAAGCAAGACCCCGCCGAAGAACTTTTGATGGACGATATTGGTGACCTTCTGGTATCAGCAGAACGGTGCGAAACGGCGTGCCTTGCCATTTTGAGTTTGCTCCGTGGTGGATTGCCGCACAATTGTTTATTCGATGGTCGAAGCTTGGGGTGTCTGTGCCTGTTTGAAAAGGTCAGGGGCACGGACTCGGGCACTGTCTTTCCCGACAGCACGACGATCCGTGCCCATTGCAAGTCTGCCGGGGCGGCAAAAAGAAGGGCTAGAGAGAACGCTGGGAGGACCATGAAGCTCGTGGTCACTCACGTAGAGGCTGTGGCACCAAGGTGTGCCCAGCTGCGGATGGCCATAGAGCGCTCCCCCGCGCATTCACGTGGACAGGCACATGAACTACCGTGTGCCTATGCCATGCTGGATGATCTGCCACCCCCACCAATCTATGTCGTCTGTAATCACGGATATGCCTCGCATAAATTCCGTGAAGATCTCTAGAACTGCGGATCTGGTCCTGTCATCTCGCCAAGGAAAAGCGATCCTCCAGTCGGTTGCCCCGGATGCGCGTTCAGGCACAGCCATCTGGTCGAAAACCTACGGGTAAAACTCAAGGAATGGTGGGCTGTCGCGATCTGATACAAGAACATACTTACATCCTTTCTTTCCGTTATCTTCATCGCCGCTACAGCAGACTACATCAAGACCTAATAGGCCGTGGTCTTGGTGCCACGCTCCAGGAGCCATGCCCGTCGAGGCACCTGCCCAGGAACGCCAGTGCGGCACGCGGATATTTCCGGATTTCCAGAAGGCTGCCGGTGGGTACCTCCATGTGGTAGGCGCCAATCCGGGTAGCGCAATGCGGCTGGCCGCGCAGGAACTTTATGCCCCTGCCGGTTCGAACTGCCTGACGGGGACCAAAAACACCGACAACGTGACGGCCACCGAGGTAAATATCGGCGTTGAACTGGCGCCACAGCGGTGCCCTGACATCCTGCTCGTCGACTTCGACCTGCACGGTGCAGCAGTCATGCCACGTATCTGGCGTGCCATCCACGCCATACAGGGCCTGGCAGATCTGGCGGATCGCCTGCTCGTGTTCGGGGAGGAAGGACCAGCCGATTTCCTTGCCGAGAAAACGTCCCCTGTAACGTCGGGCCTGGATTGCCAGTTCGGGATGAAAGTCGGCCTTCAGGGTGATGCGGCCTTCCGACGCAGTAATCACGGCCATGATGAACTCCCAATGTAGCGACAGGGAAATTATAGGATGATCATCATAATTGTACAAGAATAAATGACACGATTATGAGCGAAATAAGAAAATAAAGCAGAAATAAAAATACAGAGGGAAAAAGCATGACCTCGGCCCCTGCCGGGTTTCTGACCTGGTTTCTGCGGTCTGAAGCGGTCGTCGTCGGGCGCAACCCCCAGGCCTGCGGTCGGGACGGCACCGTGAAGCCGCATGCGCGGCTTCCGCACCACTGCCGCCCCGAGGGGTTGCGCCCGCCGCCTGAGGCCCGCTTCCGCGCGACCGCACCAGGTCAGAGATCCGGCAGGGGCTGGAGACGACCAGGAAGGAAAAAAGGAACAAGACCATGAGCCAGTCAGTCAATCGCGCCATCATCATCGGTCACCTGGGCAGGGATCCGGATCTTGCCGCACGTAGGGATGGGGAGGGCAAAATCGCGTCCTTCGGCGTGGCGACAAGTGAAACCTGGACCGATCGCGCGAGCGGCGAGCGCCGGGAAAAAACCCAATGGCACCGTGTCGTCTCTTTCAATGATCACCTTTCGGCCGTGATCGAACGTCGGTGCCAGAAGGGAACATTGGTCTATGTCGAAGGCCATCTCGAGACACGCAAATGGACCGATCAGCAGGGACAGGACCGTTATGTGACCGAGATCATCATTGATCGGTTTGATGGAAACCTGAAGGTGCTGGCCAATGGTCGAAGCACGGGCGATGGACGTTTTGATGAAGAGCGTCCCTCGCGGAGCACTGCACAGCGCCCCGTTCCTGCCGCAACTTCCAACGCGCAGGAAGTGGATGACGAAATCCCGTTTTAGGCCGCGCGATGTTCCGGGTCGTCAATGACCCGGAGCATTGTGCCTATTCAGGGAGAAGAAAATGCGGTTTCTGCTGCGCCAGTTCCCGTCATGAATACTTGTGAGGCCTGTCCGACCTGATGGCGTGGGCGATCGGGAAAGTCTGTCGGCCGATATTGGAACGCCGGTCGTCCGTCCACATCGGGGATGAACTGTGTCTCTCCTGTTTCTCCATCAACCTTTAAGCGGGTTCGTGAACCTTATTTTTTCGTCGGTCGCATGATGTGGGCGCAGACGGGATCCTCCACAGGGAGTATCTGGCGTCGTGAGTGCCCGCTCATCCATGGTCCCGGTAATGCGTGCGCAGTGGCGCGGGCACATGCCGTTTGCTGCTGCGCGTAGACTGCGGCCATTCGTGCGTCCCGTATTCTTTTGCAGTTCACGCAGAATAAAAACCCTCAACGCGGAATATCAGGACGCAATATCTCGACGAACCATACAGAGGTCGTCGTGTGTTTCCGCACGATCATCTCAAATACTCACCGTAAATACCGGAGCGGTCTGAAACACAACCCATGCTGTTCGTGAAGGAGTGTCTTTCATGGCTTACGCGTCTTCCCCAGAAGCACAGCAAAGAGAACTTGATGAGCTTCGCAATGCTGTAAACTGCGCCGTTGTTCTGGAGAAAGCCGGGTTCCGGCTGGATCGGCAGGCCACCGCGCAGCGTTCCGCCCGCAACCTGAAATTTCGCCGTGATAGTGAGGCCATTATTGTCAATCACGATGGCAAGGGCTGGTGGGACCCCAAGGGCGACGGCAAGGGCGATGTCTTCAAGCTTGTCCAGTATCTCGATCCCTCGAAGAACCTCGGTCATGTCAGGCAGGAACTTCGCGCCCTGATCGGCAGGAGCCCGACGCTCGAAGTGGTCGAGCGTACGAAGGGAGCCGCTGACAGACCGCGGCGCGATCCCGCTGAACTGTGGAACCGTCGCACCGCACCCGGGCAGGGGACGGCTGCATGGCGCTATCTGACGGAGATCCGTGGTTTGCCCGACCATATTGTCGCGATTGCCGGACAGCAGGGCGCGCTGAAGGAAGGCCCGCACGGAACCGCCTGGTTTGGCCACCGGGATGCGGACGGGCAGTTCACCGGCATGGAAATGCGGGGGCCGGATTACAAGGGGTTTTCGACGGGCGGGGTTGGCAAGCGTCTCTTCGGTTTCCGGGCCGACGGGGGAGAAGCGCCCGTGACGCGCCTTGTCGTCACCGAGGCGGCCATTGATGCATTGTCCTTTGCAGCACTCGATCGCTTCCAGAAAGGAACGCTCTATACCTCGACGGGTGGCGGCATGAGCCCAGAGAGCGAAGCGAACCTGAAACGGGTCATGATGCAGGTCGCCGCCCAGCCTGAAGCGCGACTGGTTGTTGCCGTTGATAACGACCTGCAGGGGGATCGTTATGCCGGGAAATTCGCTGCGATGGCACGGGACGTCGGTCTCTGGTCAGGACGGATATCTCCCAAAGGGCCGGAAGAGGACTGGAATGCGGTCCTTAGGACCCGCAGGGAAGGAATGCAGGCAGGTTCTGTTCCCGTTGCGCCCTTGTGCCGTCTGTCCGAAGTCCTGGGTTCAGGGGCGAAAGCGCAGCCGGAG
>NZ_NOXG01000053.1:0-5826 GCF_003207955.1 Novacetimonas pomaceti | reverse complement strand
GATCAGTGCGTCTTCAGGCGTGTTCTGACCCAGCCACTGGCGCTGCGCCTTCTCATAGGCGAAGCCGTCATCGGTATAACGGCCGTCCTTCCCGGCTTCACCGAACAGATCTTCCTGCCAGGCGATCCGGCAGCTTTTTGCAATGGCGTCATCAAACGAGGCCTCGATTGCATAAAAACGGTCCTGCCGCAGGGCTGACGCAATCCGGTCCCAATCGGGGATGGCAGCACCGGGTTCCCAATTTCCGTCGGGCTGTTGCTCGCCCTCATCTTCGCAGGCTTCGACATCCTCGGGCGGCGACGAGCCAACCGGAAACCCGAAATGGCCCCAGACCTGTTCCTGCAGCGCGGTGGACGCAAGGGCGATGCTCGCCAGTTCACGATTGCCGGGCCCCTTGCCCGCCTCGATCCACGCCAGAATCTCGGGTAGGATGGCAGACAGGCGGCCGATCTGCTTCAGCTGCACCGGTGTGAGCATCAGCGCCTTGCAGATCGCGGTGTCATTCCACTTTTTTTCCTCCCGAAGCCTGGCAACAACCCGCCACTGTTCAACCTGGGTCATGGGCTGACGGATCATGTTCTCCGATGCGGCACGCATCCGGTCCAGTTCCGCATCATCGCCTGCCACCGTCACCTGAATGGTTTTCAGGCCGGCCTTGACCGCGGCACGCCGGCGGCGATGCCCTGCAACAATCATCAGACCGTCAGGAGTTTCGCGGACCAAAGGCGGGTGGATGATCCCGACGGCCTTGACGTTCAGCGCCAGCTGGCGCTCTTCCGCCTCGTTGGGCGCGGATTTCCGCGGGTTTTCGGGGTTGTCGAGCAGGGTTTTCGGATCAACTTCGCGCAGTTCCATGGTTTTTACTCCGTGTTCTCAGGACGCCTTTCCTGATGCACTCCGGCGGCCAGCACCGGGCTGGCGGGGCAAGGGCGCCGCGCAGCGGCGGCACCGGACCCGCGCGCAGGCGGCGCAGACGCCGAGCACGGGGAGGCGCCCCCCCTTGCGGCGCCTGACCGGAGATGGCAGCCCTTCTCAGGCTGCCACCTCTTCTTCCTTCTCCCTGTCCTCGGTGTCGTCATGCGCCGGGTCTTCATCGGTCGCGGTCGCCGCCAGATCGTCTTCCAGCGCTTTCAGCTCAGCGCGCTTTTCATCAAGCATCGCCTGTTCCGCGAACGGCAGGCCCAGACGGGCGCGGTATGATGGCAGGCGACGCTGCGCTTCCTCCCGCATCCGGATTGCATCACGGAGCGCGTCATCAATCCGAAGCAGCGCATGCTCGAGGCGCGAGGCCAGCCCAAGGCCCTTCGTGTCGTCCTCGACGCCGATTTCAATGCGGCCTGAGCGCGCTTCCACAAACAGCATCACGTCGACCGCGCGCTTTTCGTAGTACACGCGACGGGCAGGCCCAGCTTCGCACATGACGGCGAACCCACCGATGCGTCCGAGGTTCCAGACGCCTGCCTCGCCGTTTTTCGCCGCCAGGCGGATCTGGGACAGGAGCCATGATCCGGCCTTCTCGCGCTCGCTGACATCCCCCTTGTCCCGACGCAGTACGAACGCATCCCCCTTCGTGGGCTGACGGCTGGCAATATCCGCCTCGATAAGCGGGATCTGGCGCTCCGCGCCCGCAATCTCACGCTCGGCCCGGTCGATGGCACGTTTTACGGCGAACTGGTCGTCATAATGGGCGGCCGCCAGTCTCTCGAGCCGCGCAAGATCGGCCTCCAGCCCGGCTTTGTGCATCAGCCGGGCATCGCCCGAGGCAAGCGCCTTGGCCATGGCGAACTGGTTTCCCCCTTCCCCGCCAATGTCCTCAATCCGCCGGATGGAACGGTCACCTGACATCGCAAGTCCAATAAAGCGCTGCTTGCGTTCGAGGAGCTGCCAGTTGGTCGCGTCAACGGAACCCTGCTGGGCGTAGGCGTAGAGTTCGATTTCCGCGTGCTGGTTGCCCTGCCGCTCGATGCGTCCCTCGCGCTGGATGATGTCGGAGACCAGCCACGGCACGTCGAGATGGTGCAGGGCCTTGAGGCGCTGCTGGGCGTTGACGCCGGTGCCCATGGTCGCCGTCGAGCCGATCAGGATCCGCTTGCGGCCGGCATTGAGATCACCGAACAGCTTCTGCTTCGCCGCACTCTTCCTGTAGTGCTGCATGAACGCGATTTCCGCGCGCGGCACGCCCAGGCGGATCAGTTCATCGCGGATCCACGTATAGGCGGAAAAACCGCGTGTCTCCATCGCGCTCTCGGTGCCCAGATCCGAAAAGATCATCTGCACCGCCCCCGGCAGGTCGTACGGCCGACCGGTTTCAGGATCGCTGTAACGGCTTTCCGATGTCTCCTGCCAGATCCGGAACACGTTCCCGATCATCAGGTTGAGCTTCGACGTGTCATCATTCGCGGCGAGAGGGGCGACGAAGCGCAGGTCGATCGCGGCATGACGGGCATCCGTGATGACGGACAGGAGGATGTCGTCGCCCTTCTGGGGACGCCCCTGGCGCGCTTCGATGGCGTTGATGCGGGCCGCCAGCGTCTTCTGGTAGGCCCTGAAGTTATCGTTTGTCGGCGCGACAATAATCTCGCGACGCCCGCCCCGGATCGCAGGCAGAGTCACGTACTGGCGCAGGTCATCGTGCTGCACGACATCCGCGAAGTCGCGATACATCGCCATGAGGTCGGCGACGTTGACGAACTCGGTGAAGCGCGTGACCGGCTTGTAAAGCCCGCTTGGCTGCAGTTCCAGTTCGGTACGGGTTTCGCCGAAATTGGCTGCCCAGGCATCGAATTCATGCAGGTAGCGCTTCTGCAGCGCCTCAAGATCCATATAGCGGCTGACCGTCCACATTTCGGCGAGCGTATTGGTGATGGGGGAGCCGGACGCCATGATCAGCGGGCGCTCCGGATTTTTTGCCGCCAGGTAGCGCGTCTTCACGAAGAGATCCCAGGCCCGCTGCGAGCCGTTCGGATCGACCCCCTTGAGGTCGGACTGGTTGGTTGCAAAACTCAGCTTCCGGAACTGCTGCGCCTCGTCCACGAGGATCTGGTCGATACCGATCTCTCCCAGATGCACGAGATCGTCCTTTCGAGCGGAAAGGCCTTCCAGCTTCGCCTGCATCTTCTCCTTCATGCTCTCGACCCGCTTGCGCGACAGGCGATCGGCCGCGTCGACGCTTTCCAGCACTTCCTCGTAAGACGCGATCTGCGCCTCGATCATCTGGCGTTCGAAATCCCCCTCCACCGGGATGAACCTGAATGCGTCATGCGTGATGATGATCGCATCCCAGTTTCCGGTCGCGGCCCGGGCGAGGAACCGCTGGCGCTTTGCCTTCACGAAGTTCGTCTCGTCGGCGACGAGGATCCGTGCGGTCGGGTAGAGCATGAGGAATTCGCGGGCCATCTGGGCGAGGCAGTGACCGGGGACGGCGATCATCGCCTTGCTGATCAGCCCAAGCCGCTTCTGCTCCATGACGGCCGCAACCATCGAGAAGGTCTTTCCGGAGCCGACCGCGTGCGCGATATACGTGCCGCCCGCGGCGATGATCCGCCAGATGACCCGTTTCTGGTGGGGGCGCAGGCTGATCGTGGTGCTTGCACCGGGCAGGCGCAGATGGGAGCCATCAAACGCGCGTGCAACCAGGTTGTTGTAGGTATCGTTATACAGCCGGACCAGCCGCTCGGCCCGATCGCCATCCTGCCAGACCCATGTCTCGAACGCACGCCTGATCGCCGCCAGTTTTTCCTTTGCGGCTTCCGTCTCCTGTGTGTTCAGTTCGCGGTGCTCATTGCCATCGCCATCACGCCAGACATCCCATATTTTTGGCGATGCCTGTGTCAGGGCATCTTCCAGCAGTTCGCCGGCATGTCGCCGTTCCGTTCCCCAGACTGACGTAGCCTCGGCCTTGCCCATGAACGCCCGTTTCTCCACGGTCCAGCAGGCGACCGCAGGCGCGTGATAGATGACCGTTTCGACTCCGAGCACTTCGGCGGTAAAGGCGATGATGTCGCTGACCGGCAACCAGGGAGCGCCAAGGCGCGCGGTGATCTCCGACGGACGCAGATCGGCTGGCTGGACGGCTTCCAGCGCCGTGACGTTCCGGGCGTAGCGCCCATCGATCCGGGCTGCATCGCGTGCCTCTTCCAGCTTGGTCCGCACGGCGCCGGAGAGCATTTCATCAGCCGTGACCCAGACATCGCGACCATCTACGCTTCGTACAGGATCGAGATAAACCGCATCCCCCAGTGCGGCCGCGACCTCAGCTTCGGACTGTCCCATGAGTTCCGCGATCCGCGGCATTTCCACGCCGCCTGTTTCATGCAGGCAGACGGCCAGGGAGTCGTGGGCGGAATGGATCTCGGGTTCGGCAGGCGCATGAATGACCCGTTCCGAGAAAATTGGTCCCATCCGACCTTTCTGTGTCGCCTCGTCGTATTCCTCGATGGACGAGACCAGCCAGACGTCGGGATCATCGTAAAATGGCGTAAGGTTCGGTCGCCGCTGGGTTTCGTTTTCGACCCCGGTTTCTGGATCGATCCGGACCGTCACATTCATCAGGTTGATCGGGCCAAACTGTCGGACAAAGCTGAAATAGGCACGCTTCAGATCACCCTGCAGGCGTCCATAGGGCAGGTTCTCCATCTGCGCTCGCAGCACCGCGCGTGCCGCATCCCGGACGGGTATCAGCGCGGCAATGATCCGGGCATGCTTCTGGAAGAGGCCATCCTTCTGATCCCCCTTCCTGATGGCGACCGTGGTGGCCTGTCCGTCGCAGATCTGCTGCAGGACGCCTTTCGTGACGAAGTAGGAGCCCTCTTTCAGTTGGGCGCCATCGGCAGCCGTGCCGACCAGCACACCGGCTCCCGCCGGCCGGACAATGCGCTGGTCCAGGGGTTCCGGAAAGCGCACGTCCTGCCCGATCCGGCTCAGGGCCTGGGGTAACATCACATCGAGCCTACCGTCGGCACGCGCGTCGCATGTGTAATCGGGACCGAACTGGGTGGTGGTCCAGCCGTGACGGCCAAGCACCTGCTCCGGATGGTCGAGGAAGTAGCGATTGACGAGGAGCGGACCGTTACCCTGGTTGCTATCCGCAAGGGCGCCGGTTTCCAGCCAGGTCTCATCATCGGCCATGTCGCCGATCATGCGCTTGCGTAACACCAGTACGTCCACCACCACGTCCGTGCCGGCGTCATCGCGCATTGCTCCGGCCGGGAGCCGGACTGCCCCCACGAGGTCAGCCATGTCGGCAATGGTCCGGCGCGCGGTGCTGTCGGTCTTGTCCAGCGTATGGCGGGACGTCACGAAAATTGCGATGCCGCCTGGGCGGAGTGCTTCGACGGATCGGGCGATAAAAAAGTCATGCAGGCTCAGGCCAAGCCGTCCCAGACCTTCCGGGCCACGCACGGTGCGATTGGAAAAGGGTGGATTACCGATCGTAAGGTCATACCCGTCTGCGAGCTTCACTGTCGTGAAGTCCTCGCTGCGGATCCACTGGTTCGGATAGAGCCTGCGCGCAATCCTTGCCGTAATCAGATCATTCTCGATCCCGGTAAAGGCGATGCGTCCCTCGAGCCTTTCCGGTCGGGCCGCGATGAAGAGACCGGTCCCACAGCCGGGTTCAAGCACGGAACCGCCTCTGAAGCCCATCTGCAGCACTTTGTTCCAGAGCGCGTGCACGATCAGTTCAGGCGTAAAATGCGCATATTGTGTCGCGCGCTTCAGTCCTGCCCTTTCAACGTCTGTTGTGGAGGCATGGATCGCCTCGCCAATCTCTTCCCAGCCTGGGCGGGGGCTATCGCTCCCGGATGGAAACAGGTTGTTCGCCAGTTC
>NZ_NOXG01000052.1:0-5840 GCF_003207955.1 Novacetimonas pomaceti | reverse complement strand
TGAGTTGCAGCAGCGTGCATTGCCGGATTATCGGCAGACGCGCTCGCTTCGGGTCAATCATCTGCCGCCTCTGATCACGCCCAACCGAGCAGAGGCATCCCGCAAAAAATCCCGTTCCACCAGCAACTGGCCGATCTTGGCATGCAGTTTCTCTACATCAGCAGGGCTGACTGAAGGTTCCGTTACTGACTTACCAGAAAAAAGGCTTGCCATGCCTTCGATCGCCTGGCGCTTCCATTGGGCGATCATCGTCTGATGCACACCATGTTTCGACGCCAACTCCGCCAGCGTCAGTTCCCCACGGATCGCCTCCAGCGCAACCCGTGACTTGAACTCCGCCGCATACCGTTTCCGCGTAACCTTGCCCATAAAACCCGTCCTCGTTCAGGCCAGATGATAGCTTATCGCCCTGTCCGAAAAATGGGGGCCACTTCTTTCATTCCCGCCCGTTCCTCAGGTCGGGATGAGCTTAACACCCTGTCCAGATTTCCGGCACCACCTCACTTCAAATCGAGGGCATTCCACGGGACAAGGTCACCGGGAATCAAAGCCACTTTACAACTGGCACCTGTATAAAAAGCGTCACCTTATCGAAAACATGTTCGCAAGGCCTCAGAACTGGCGACGTATTGCGACCAGATACGACCGGTGCGCTCATACATTATGTCCGCAATTCACATCGCAGCAAGCTTCATCTTCTATCTCAAATAATGATTCTAGAGACTAATCTCGTTGCATTTGATATTTACTAACAATCCTATATATAGTTGCCTTATGTACTCCAAACCTTGATGCCACGTCGGATATAGGGATACCATCTTCCACGATCATCTTGCGGACAAGAGCAATCTCCGGTTTATTGAGTTTTGCGGGGCGTCCAAGATGCACACCCCTTTCACGCGCAAGTTGACGGCCTGCTTCTGTGCGATCTCGGATTAATGCCCTTTCAAACTCCGCTATGCCGGCAAAAATGGTTAGTATCATTCTGCCGGCGGGAGATGTCGTATCGGCCCACGGTTCCGAAATGGAGCATAATCCAACATTCTTCGTACGTAGATATGACGATATTTCCAGTAAGTGCTGCGTAGACCGAGCAAGTCGGTCCAGCCGGTGGACAATTATTATGTCGTCAGCTGCTACACGTCGGAGAAGTTTTGTGAGCTCTGGACGATCTTTATCCGCTCCCGAGCGCTTTTCCTGAAGTATGATCTTGCAGCCCGCTGTTTCAAGCGCATGTAACTGTGTCGCCAAAGTCTGCTCTTCCGTACTTACTCTTGCATAACCAATCAGCATCACATTCTTCGATCAAGGTTTGTGGTTGAAATCCGGTTATATACAGAACTTACCCGATGTCCGCATGATATATATCCGTTTTTTTTGGGGTTGCAAAATTTGTAACTTTAGAAAAAGCCACCCACACATCCCACAATGAGATGATTATTAGACATAAATAAGGCAGTCCCTAGCATATACTTTTAGGGCGCCTTATATACGTCGTTCATAACCATAAAATCTAATAACTGCCCAATTCTCGCATATGTTACGCCTTATGCGACAGGAGTTTGGCAATGGCTGCCAGAACCGCCAAAGATGCTGCGCTCCTTACTGATCGCTCGGAAGTGATTGTAAGGGGGGGATTCTTTACGTGGGGAGAGGTAAGTCAGGCTATGGGGCGGTTAGTCTCGGTGGTAAAGGGTAAGAAATCGTCGAGGTGCTGTTTAGTTGTTGGGGAAGGTGCGTGGGTTAAGACGACGCTTTTCGACCTGGCTCCGTGGTGCGGTCAGAGTTATATCCTGCGTGGCGGTACGATGGAGTTCGACAGTTTGGGGGCGCTTCAGGTTCTGTGGTTAAGGCTGATCGTGGAGCCGCTTGGTGGCGAGTTGGTTTTTGGTCCCAAAGGCGATGAGTCGGGTTTAATTCTGATTGATATTGCGTTTTCTGAAACCCGGATGCCGCTATCTCTATCTTTATCTTTCCGTGACGTAGAAACGCTTACTATTTCTTATGATGCGGAAACTCGTATTACCTTACTGGGCCTTTTGCCAGGTAATGTGGGTGGCGACGATCGTGGGGCGTGGGCGATTCTTCGGTTTGATGGAGATCCATATGGTCTTTCATCCAGGTCGAATGAGGTGGATACCTTCCAAGATGCCGATCAATCCTTATTTTTGAAAAAATACATTTCAGAAGGGACTGAACGAACGATATCAATACATTTACCAAGAAACCTAAAATAATAAGAGTGTATTTATGGCTATTTTGGAAAATATGGTGCCGCTAGTCCGCATCCTCAACTGTATTGATGTCGGAGTTTTTCTGATATCTGAAGAGAATACGTTCCTGTTTGTGAATTTGGCTGCAGCAGAAATATGGGGGGGGTACCCGCAGATCTCATTGGTCTGAAGGTAGACATCCTGTTCCCCGGGGCGGGGCGGTTTGGCTTGGGAGCGCCGGGTGGCGAGGCGGGGTGCGCACAGCAACGTTCCATAGATGTTATGCTCAAGAATATTGGCTCACCTACAGCGCTTTGTCATCATGAATGCCGCCTTTTAAGGCTTCTCAAGAAAGACGGCAGTTCTTTATGGGTGGACGTGTCTGTTTACGAGACATATCTGTCGGGTGAGCGGATTTTTGCGCTGTGCATGCGGGATATGAAACATCAGATTGAACGTCAGCAGCAGCAGGTTTTGTTTGCGTCTATTGTAAAGAAAACCAATCATGGCGTTTTGGTAATAGATCCTCGGGGGAAAATTATTTATTCCAACGCCGCGTTCGGTCGACTTTTGGATTTTTCGGGTCAGAAGATTGAGGGACACGATTTTTCTATCATTCTGGCGGGTGCTGAAAGCGATCTTTCGGTCCTTGATGAGTTTTGGCAAAAACTCGCAGTGCGTCAACCATTTGAACTCGATATACATTCCCAATCCAACGCTGGTCGTGAACTCTGGCTCTCTGCGTCTATTACTCCTGTGTGTGATCCCTATGGCGAGGTGCAGGAGATTATCGCCGTTCTAAGCGACATTACCTGTACAAAGCAGATTGAGGCATTTCAGCGGGATGTGACGGACTCATTGGTGAGCAGTCTGTCGTTGCATGAGATCTTGTCGTTTATATGCCGCCGTATCGAACGGATCGCGCCCGATGTAGTTGCGTCTATTGCCACAGTCGATGATGATCGACGTATGTGTCTGACAGGTCGTTGTCTGCTTCCACCAGAGGTTGTGGCGGCATGGGATGGAGTCGAAATCGGTCCTAATGCAGGTGCCTATGGGACGGCTGCCTACACTGGTGAAGAAGTTATTTGCTCCGACATTGAACAGGATGTTAACTGGAAAGATGACGCTAGACAGATCTTGGTAGCACACGGCTTGGTCGCCTATTGGTCAACTCCCATTACGATCCGTGATGGGAAAATTGCTGCTGTCCTAACATTCTATTTTCGTACCAAGCGTGAACCCAGCGCTTGGCATCGTCGTATCGAACATGCATGCGTGCATCTTTGCGCGCTTGCTATTGAACAGCACCAAGCACAGGATGATCTGGCGCGCCTAGCAGAATATGATGTCCTTACCGGGTTACCCAATCGTATGTGGGTCCGACATTACTTCGAACAGCAGGAAGAACGGGCAGGATATTTTGACCTAACGGTCATGGTGGTCAATCTTGATCATTTGCGTGCTGTTAACGATGTATTCGGGTGGACGGTCGGTGATGAGGTCTTATTAGGAATTGCTAACCGCCTTAAAAAAATACTTGCTCCAGGCGACCGAATTTCGCGGACAGGTGGCGATGAATTTACAATACTGACGATGCGCAATCATCATAGCATCACTGCACTTGCCGACCTAATTATTCGTACAGTATCACCTCCTTTCGTAATAAATGATATTACTGTCGCAGTATCCGCAAGTATTGGTATTGCAAATGGAGAAACGTCTGGGGACTCCATGCGACAACTGCTACAGCACGCCGACATGGCTCTCTCACAAGTTAAGGCGACAGAGCGCGGTTGTTATCGTTACTTCAACTTGGAAATGAGCAAACATGCCGTTGATCGAATTGTCTTGGTAAATGCTCTTAAGAAAAGCATCGAGGATGGCAGTCTTGCGCTTGTTTATCAACCGCAGGTGGATGCAGTTACTGGTATGCTCCACGGCGTGGAAGCGTTGGCCCGTTGGAATGATCCCATGCTTGGCGTAATATCGCCTAGTCGTTTTATTCCGCTAGCAGAAGCGACTGGGCAAATTGAGGCATTGGGGGAATGGTCGCTTCGTACAGCATGTCGCCAGATGGCAGACTGGGTAAGGGCAGGCGTGGATGTGCCCACTATTGCTGTAAACATATCGGCGCTACATTTCCGTAATCCCAATCTCCCTCAGTTGATACGGGACATTCTCGCAGATATTGGAATTTCTTCTGATCGTCTTGTAGTAGAAGTCACAGAAAGTGCCATGATCGACAATCATGAGCAGACTCTTTCCACGGCAACAGCCATTAGGGCACTTGGAGTGGGACTGTCCATGGACGATTTTGGAACGGGATTTTCTAGTCTTTCCAATCTAGCGAACCTACCACTGACGGAAGTCAAGATAGACCGTAGTTTTATGGAGGGATTCGAGGTAACAGGTAAGGTTCACTCTATTGTAACTGCGATTATCCGTCTCGCAGAAAGCTTGAAGCTGATAGTTGTGGCAGAGGGCGTAGAAAACGCAAGGCAACTAGATCTTCTGAGAGATGCCGGATGTGACGTAATCCAGGGATATTTTTTCTCTCGACCGCTAGATGCCTGTGCATTGCAACAATGGATCAGCGACCGTTTTGAGGATGATAGTACCATTATGTGACGAATATGTCAGATAATGAGCAGATATATATTGTGTGAAAGAAAAATATTTCTCCTGGTAAAGAGTTGTTGAGACTGAAAATATGGATGTAAAGCTGTCGAAAGTGTCGAATTCTTCCATATTTATATTAAGTAAGAAACAATGCTTTGTATGAAAAAGATAGATGGTTATGCTCAGCAAGCTAATGAGATTATCCTAAAGGACGGGCAGTATATATTGTATCCCGATAATAAAAAGGGACGAGGACACATATTGTCGCGTTCGATTTATGTGGGTCCTGAGATATCACGTATTGTTGCCAGGCACCACAGTTACGTCAGGTTAGGGACCGATATGCTGCTAATGCGAAGTAGTCTCGACTTCGTATTGGACGGAGGAACGATTCAGTTTGGTGGTATGAGGGAGAATATTAGTGCGTGGGTTCATGTTTGTATCGGAAGTTATGGAGGAAGGATTGTAATAAGAGAATCTGATTCCGATACTGGCTCTATTTTCATAATAGTTTCTACAAAAAATATTTCCAATCATGCAGTTGTTGAAGTTATTTGGAGGGACGTCCGGAAACTTATAATGACTTATGACCCTGTCGTTAATCTTACCATTATAGGGAATAGTAAAAACGGTGTGGATTTTGGTGAGGCAGGTACTTTTGTGAGGATGCAAGACGACCCACTTGGGATTTTGCTTCGAGGCGATCTCCAACCAGCCCCTACAATACGCAATTTTCCGGTATATCATGTCATCGCATGCCCAGAAGATGATGAAGATGACATTTCTATTCAACCAGTATTCTCTTCGTGTGCGTATATGTGAATAAATGTCGTGTTTGATACGCCTTTTATGCTAGGAGATTTCAGCGTCTTTAAGAGCCTGATCCGAAAGTTTTTGAACAATACCAGCCTGTTGTGATTCATCCGTCTTTACGAAGAGATGGAGTGAATGGTGACATGGACTGGTATTGCCCGACGTGAACATAGCCGGGAAGGACTGCGATAT
>NZ_NOXG01000051.1:0-5906 GCF_003207955.1 Novacetimonas pomaceti | reverse complement strand
CCATCCAGAATGCCTCCTTCAGAGAATGGTCTGCATCCTATGAATCACATTTTTAAACCGATGGGTACCCCGTGAGTCAGGCCAAACAATGGTTGGTATAAGGCCACATCCTCAAGGTTTCACGATGCCTGGTCTGCTGCTGTCAGGGCGCTGCTGGCAACCGGTCGGAAGCTTCCGTCACGTTGTCCTCTTTCCAGAAGACCCGGAAGACTCCCGAAGGTATTCATGGCCGCATCATGTAACTGGGGCTATCGTCTTGCCGGCATCGGAACTGAACATCAGCCGATAAAGACCGGGATATTGAGAGGCAAACCGGATACAGACCTGCCCCGCTGCCATGAATTGCATGCACGTTAAAGACATCGCTTCTGTCATGCCCTCCCCACGCCTGACGAAATCGATCCGGGCCACTTCCAGCAGGGGGAAGGTCGAGTTCTGGTCCGCAGCCATCATGGCCGGCGAAATCCCGCATATGATCCGTGCGTTAGCCATACAGGCACGACATGGGCCGGAACAGTCCGGTTTGGGGGATGGGGCATGACCGAGACATATGATTATGATCTGGTCGTGATCGGCAGCGGCCCGTCAGGCAGGCGGGCTGGGGTTCAGGCGGCGAAACTGGGTCGATCCGTGCTGATTATCGAAAAAAATACCCGGGTTGGCGGGGTCTGTGTGCATACCGGCACCATTCCGTCCAAAACCCTGCGGGAGACGGTCCTCAACCTGACAGGCTGGCGGGAGCAGGCTTTCTATGGCCGGGCTTATCGTGCCCGCAAGGATATAACCATAGCCGACCTGAACAGCCGCCTGCGCAAGACCCTGGATTATGAAGTCGATATGCTGGACCACCAGTTCGCCCGCAACGGCATAGCGGTTGTGCATGGCACGGCACGGTTCGTGGATCCGCACCATATTACGATCACCATGGACAACAGGGTTGCGCGGACTGTGTCGGGTGACAGGATCATTATTGCCGTCGGTACCCGCCCGCACCGTCCGGCCCATGTGCCCTTTGACGGGACGGTCGTGCTGGACAGCGATGAAATGACCAGCCTTGCGCGCCTGCCACGTTCCCTGACGGTAATTGGCGGGGGGGTGATCGGTATTGAATACGCGACAATATTCAGTGCGCTGGATGTGCAGGTGAGCGTTGTCGAGGCACGTGACAGTATTCTGGATTTTGTGGACCGGGGCATCATTGCCGACTTCATGCATCAGTTATGTGATCGCGGGATGCGCTTCAGGCTGGGCAGCCGGCTGGATTCAATCACGGTCGCGGATGGACAACCCGTGGCCGTCCTGGCCGATGGCGGGCAGATCCGTTCTGATATCCTGCTTTATACCGGCGGACGTTCCGGGGCTACGGATCAACTCGGGCTTGATGCATGCGGTCTGCGGGCCGACAGTCGCGGCAGGTTGCAAGTAGACCCGAAGACGTTCCAGACAGGTGTCGCGCATATCTATGCCACGGGGGATGTCATCGGTTTTCCGTCCCTTGCTTCCACATCGCTGGAACAGGGGCGTATCGCAGCGTGCCATGCTTTTGGCCAGACCGTGCCACCAGCCCCTGAATTCTTTCCTTATGGGATATATTCCGTGCCTGAAATCTCAACGGTCGGCATGACGGAAGAACAGGCAAAGGAAAAATCCATACCGTATGAATGCGGGATCGCACGCTTTCGCGAGACATCACGCGGGCATATCGCAGGCATGCATTCGGGGATGCTGAAACTGGTGATTTCCCTTGAAACCCACAGGTTGCTCGGGGTGCATATAGTCGGTGAAAGTGCCACGGAACTAATCCATATCGGTCAGGCCGTGCTTAATTTCGGGGGAACGTTCGACTACTTTATCGATGCGACCTTCAATTACCCGACATTGGCGGAAGCATACAAGATCGCGGCCCTTGATGCATGGAACCGCATTCCCCGTCGCAGGGGGAACGTGGAGCCTCCATCACCCGTGGCGACATGAAGGATCAGCTTTCCTTGCCTCCGCATTGCATGGCACCGGGCCCGCATGCAGGCTGATCTTCTGGCTGGTGAAGAAAGCTGGCAACATCGAACCTGGCGGAGTAAGGCAACTATGCTCTGTAGTCGGCATCGCTCTGGGCAGGAAAGCCTGGTTGTTCGCCGGTTCCGATCGGGGCGGCCCGCGCGCGGCCGACATGTATTCCCGCATCGTCACTGCAAAGCTCAACGACGTCGATCCCCAGGCCTGTCTCGCCGACGTTCTCGCCCGGATCAACGACCAGCCGGTCTCATGCCTGCACGAGTTCCTTCCCTGGAACTGGGAAACACCCGTCACGCCAATCATACACAGAGGTGATGCGGCTGATCGACGCCCAGTTCCTGGAAACGCCCTATTATGGCTTACGGCAGATGACATGGCATCTGCGCCGCCTGGGACATGAAGTGGGCCGCAAGCGGGTCCGGCGGCTCATGGCGATCATGGGCCTGCGGGCGATTTACCAGAAGCCGCGTACAACCATGCCCCATCCGGAGCATCGGAAATATCCATATCTGCTGCGGGATCTGGTCATCAATCGGCCTAACCAAGACTGGTGTTCCGATATCACATATATTCCCAATCACCTGTCCGGATTGTGTGTATGCGGTGCAGAGAGTCCCAAAAATACGGGACATCTTTGTCCAAATTGGATATACACGATACATATCCATAAGGAGGGATCTCCGATGCTGACCCGTACAACACTCTTTCTATCCAATCGCTCGCAGGCGGTGCGTCTGCCGAAGATGGTCGCCTTCGGGGAACAGGTGCGTGAGGTGGTCATCGTGTCCGAAGGTCCACGGCGGATCATCGCTCCGGTCGATGTGGCGTGGGATGATTTCTTTGCGGCTCCCGGGGTGGATCTGGGGGAGCGGAACCAGCCAGCCATGCAGGAACGCGAGGCGCTCTGAATGCTGCGTTACCTGCTGGATACGAACCTCTGTATCCGGGTGTTGCGGGATCGACCGCAGGGGCTGCGTCCGAGGTTCAACAGCTGTGCGGAGGAACTCTGCATCTCGGACGTGGTGCTGTATGAGCTGCTTTATGGCGCGGAACGCTCGTCTGATCCCGTGCACACAAGGCGTGAGGTCGAGCACTTCGCGGCAAGGCTGGCGGTCCTGCCATTCGACAGTGAAGCGGCCGCCCATACAGCGGACATTCGGGCTGCTCTTGAACGGAATGGCCGTATCATAGGTCCGTATGATCTCATGATTGCCGGGCATGCCCGGAGCAGGGGGCTGATTGTGGTGACCGGCAATCTGCGGGAATTCCAGCGGGTGGAAGGTCTTCGAACCGAGGACTGGCTGACTGACACGGTCTGACCGGGAAAGACGCAGCGAGACAAAATATTGATAAAAACGACTGCTTATCAATCGACTATGTCATGCAGCGAGCTTCTCTACGAACCCGCTGACAAGCAGCAGTCTTCTTTGGTTGCAGGCCCCCTGAAACCAGATACAAATCCTTGATTTGACACGATAAAACCGCTCGCACACGGTGGGTTTTTTGTTGTCTGAAATTCCCTGCAGGAAACACATAGGAAACAGATGAAAAGGTAATCCGGCGCAATTTTGTCGAAGGTCACATGTGTGTGAATGTGGGGCAGGGTGCCCTGATGCCTGTTTCGGGATATCGTTCCGGCCTCACCGAGTCAGGTTCAGGAAACGCAGTAACAGCCATGGCCGCAGACGAACTCACGGGACTGATCCGTTATCTCGGTCAGGAGGACTGGCAGGAGTGTTTTGGCGAAGTGCTCGGCGATCACATCGGTCCGGCGCTGGAAGCGGGCGACATCTCCTTCGAGGATCTGGCGGAGATGATCGGCCCCGACGTTGCCATGACGCTGTGGGGCTGTGCCTTCGAGGATTTTCTCGGGCAGGACTGGGATGATGGCCGGAACTTCGTAGACGTTTACCTCAAGCGTCGGGGCTGGAAGGAAGGGCCGCGTAACAGCGCCTATATGCGTGCCCTCAAGGCTTCGGTCATGAGCCTGTATGAAGTCTCGGACATCAGACCCGGCCAGAGCCTGATGGCGCGAGACCTGCTGCGGGGTGGTGATCCGGTTCTGGTGCATGAAGGCACGGCTACCCGGACGCTGAAACAGTGGGATCGTATTGCAACACGTCTCGTGCCGTCCGATGGAAAGACCATTCTTGCAGGCGGGTTGCTCGCCTATTCACGGGGTGCCTGTGAGGATCTGGCTGCGAACCTTTACAGGGCTCTGCGGAAAAGACGGGGCAAGGCGGAGTTTCCAAAAGTCGATACGCAGACGCTGCGTGAGCTTGCGCCGATGTTCACGCTGACCTGGCTGTTCCGGACACTGGAGGACATGGCCCGGCAGATGGAGGGGCCAGCTTTGTTCAATGGGGACGGGGAGGATCTGGTCTTCCACGAAGTGTGTTTTCCGCTGGCAAAGGGCGTGACGCAGAAGATGGTGGCGGATGTGCTTGACGGGATGGCAGCCCTGCGGGCAGAGAGCCGGTCGTTCTGGAACTGGCTGAAAGAGCCGATGAGCGATCCCGTGCGCAAGGCTGGACGGGATGAAAACGGGCGGTTCCTGCGCACGGAGATGGATGACGGCGCGATCGTGCTGGGCACGCTGGATCTGAAGGGGCGGCAGTTGCGGCTGCAGGTGAACTCGAAAGAGCGCGCCGAACGTGGCCGTGCCATGCTGCAGGCTGGTCTGGGAGATCTCGTGCGCGCTCCGCTCACGCAGATCATGACGCCGGCGCAGGCGATGGAAGACCGGGGGACGCATGGACGGGAGGTCTCGCCAGAACTGCAGATCCCGCCCGAGGAGGAAGCCCGGATTATCGGGCAGATGCTGGAGCGGCACTATCGGCAGGTGCTTGATGAGCCAGTCCCGGCCCTGGGGGATATGACGCCGCGCCAGGCCGTCCAGACAGCTTCAGGACGTAAAAAGGTGGCCATCTGGTTGAAGGATATCGAAAACACTACGGTCCGCGCCCAAGGGAGTGGCGGTGCCATGGCTGCCTACGATTTCGGGTGGATGTGGCACGAACTCGGAATCATCAGGCTCAGGAAATAGTCCGCTTTCGCCTCATGTCGGCCATAAGGAAAGCCGTTGAGGCCTCCAGAAAACGGTCGTACCTTCGCATAAAAATATGAACATACAAATGCGCATAAACATGTGCTATATGCTGGTTGCCAGTATAATAGGAGCAAAGCTATGGTTCGCGTGCATCCCGGCACTCCATCACGTCGCCCCACAAATGTGACGCTACCCGCTCAGCTGCTCGAAGAAGCCAAGTCGTTAGATCTCAACATATCGCAGGCCTGCGAGCAGGGGCTTAAGTCAGCTATCGCGTCGATCCGTGCCCAGCAATGGCTGGCAGACAATCGCGCTTCCCTCGAAGCCTCACGGCAGTATGTTGAAGAGAACGGGCTTCCCCTGGCAGACTATCGGAACTTCTAAGTGGCCCGTTTCGATGTGTATCGTCTGGCCGGACGGGGAGAAGCACGTTTCGTTCTGGATGTGCAGGCAGATCTTCTGGACGCACTGGGTACCCGTGTCGTGGTTCCGCTGCTGCCGCAGGGAACCGCACCAAAGCCTGCAAAGAGGCTGAACCCGGTGTTTATGGTTGACGACTGTCCCTTCGTCATGATGACGCAGTTTATGGCCGCAGTTCCTGACCGTGATCTGAAGAAGATCATTGCTTCATTGTCGCTTTGTCAGGACGAAATTACTCAGGCGCTCGATCTGCTTCTCGCAGGTTTCTAATACTACGGGCTATCACCTTTGACCTATATGAGCCCATTTTCTGAGGCCGATGGATCGGATGGTCTGTGGCAGGGCGGTGAGGTTGTTCCATGCGGTGCATGCGGCTTCGATGATGTGTTCGATGCCGCTGAACACGGTGTTGGACAGCCAGTTG
>NZ_NOXG01000050.1:0-6749 GCF_003207955.1 Novacetimonas pomaceti | reverse complement strand
CAGGCGGCGCCCCCGCTCCGACGAGGCGCCGAAACGGTCCTGGCGCATCCGCGCGATAAGATGTTTGAGATGGGCAATCTGCGCTTCGGCGCTGGCCGCGCGCGCTTCTGCATCAGTGGCCCGGAGTTCGGCGACCTGGGCACGCGCCTCGGCAGCGGCGAGTGCTGCGCGCAAGGCGATGATATCGTCCGTGTCTCCCGTCATGAAGGCAGTTGATCACATGGGCGCTCAAAAGGGTACCAGTATATACTGGCCTGACGCAGTTTTTATTATCCCGCCAGTTCAGGTCTCCATGTTTTCTGAGGATTGCGCCAATCCACACCCTCCAGCGAAGGCATTAAGGAATATACTGCCCATTGAGGGTGACGAATCCCCGGCAGGGGTTGTCAAGGTATGCGATCCGCGCCATCCGCTATTTGGTCGCCGCCTCGTCGTGTTGCGGCGGCTTGCTGCACGTGGGGACAATTTTCCGATCTCGTATGAGGTTTCTTACGACCGCGGTGGTACGCTGATCATTCCCGTTGCAGCCGTCGACTTCGACGTGAACGTATTTAATGGTACAAAACTG
Source organism: Novacetimonas pomaceti (assembly GCF_003207955.1). Lineage (NCBI taxonomy): Bacteria > Pseudomonadati > Pseudomonadota > Alphaproteobacteria > Acetobacterales > Acetobacteraceae > Novacetimonas > Novacetimonas pomaceti. The sequence goes on along the minus strand of NZ_NOXG01000050.1, from coordinate 6,181 downwards.
TCGGTCGATAGTATAAATGAATTGGTATCGGAAATCGACCGGATCGAGAACGATGCCAATTCAACCCAAAGATCTCTGGATATTGCTTCAGCCGAAGCAGAAACGTCAGATCATCGACGAGATCGCAGGCATTCTGGGGGAGACGTCCCATGAGATCGGAATTGGTTCTGCCAATGCATCTGGGTCGGAAAGCGATCGTCTATGTGCGTCAGTCGACGCCCAGTCAGATCATCAGCAACCAGGAAAGTCTGCGTCTTCAATATGCCCTGAAACTCCGGGCCCGCGAACTCGGCTGGAAGGCAGGCGACGTCGAAATCATTGATGCGGATCTGGGACTCAGTGGTGCCTCCACGCTGCGCCGGGAAGGCTTCCGGGAGTTGGTCGGGCGTGTCGGCCTGGGCGAGGTCGGTCTTATTCTGTCGATCGACGTGACACGTCTCGCGCGAAACTGCTCGGACTGGTATCCGCTGCTCGATATCTGCGGGTTGCAGAAATGTCTCATTGCAGATCGGGATGGTGTCTACGATCCGGCATCGCCAAACGGTCGTTTGCTCCTTGGTCTCAAAGGGACTATCTCGGAACTCGAACTGCACACAATCCGCAGTCGTCTGACTGTCGGCCTTCTTGCAAAGGCGGAACGCGGTGCTCTGGCGTTGACGCTGCCGATTGGCTTTGTCCGTAATCCTGGCGGTGCAGTCGTCAAAGACCCCAATGTTGAGGTTCAGGGAAGATTAGCTTTTCTTTTCAGTACTTTCCTGAAAGTGAAATCAGTCTCGCAGGTTATGAGGCATCTCAATCGTAATGGTCTCGATCTGCCAGCCCGAGACCGGCACGGCGATCTGCACTGGACAGCGGCCACGTTGGCAGCAGTGGCACGCATTTTGCGGAACCCGGCCTATGCAGGTGCCTTTGTTTACGGACGAACGCGGCTCAAGGCGCAAAGGCCTGGAAATCTACCGCAGAAAACCCCCCGGCCCATCGATGAATGGCGCATTGTCGTTCGGGACCAGTATCCTGGTTATATCGATTGGCAGACCTATCTGAAAATTCGCCACATCATGAACGATAACAAGGTTGATTACATGCGTACCAATAGCCGCGGGGTGCCGCGTAACGGCGGTCTGCTGTTACATGGGATCGTTCGGTGTGCCCGATGTGGCCACAAAATGTATGTGCGATATCAGAATGGCGGCGAGTATGTCTGTAATCATTTGCGCACGCACCAGGGCCTGCCAACGTGTCAGCATGTACGGGCCCCAGCGATTGATGCTGCGGTTACACAAGCCTTTCTGGAAGCGGTGGCGCCTGCTGAATTCGAGGCGTTCTCTGCCGCATACAAGGCCCGGCGTCAATCCGTCGCGGAAGTCCGCCGAGGCCTTGAGCAGCAACTCGAGCGCAGGCGCTACGAAGCGACGCTGGCTGAACGGCAGTTCAACAAGGTCGATCCGGACAATCGTCTGGTCGCCGCCGAACTGGAGCGACGTTGGGAGACGGCCCTCAATGATGTACGCACAGCAGAAGAGGCTTTGTCCCGATCGGAAGCCGGACAACCCGCTTCTCCGCTCGTGTTGCCGCGCGAGATGGGCGCAAAGGTCGTTCATATCCAGGGCCGGCTCCCAAAGATCTGGCACGACCCAGCCACCGATGATGCGAGACGCAAGGCGTTGCTACGATGCCTGGTCGAACAGGTGGTTCTCAATCGTGGTGAACACGAAACGGGAAGCGTCCGGATCATCTGGCGTGGCGGTCTGGTCACGGAACTGGCCGTACCGATGACGGTCTCTTCCGTGGATCGACTGGAACGTGGCGCTGAAATGCGGGCGAGAATTCTCGTTCTCGCGACATCCGGGCTGAATGACAGTGCCATCGCCGCAACCCTGACAGCAGAAGGCCACCGTTCCCCGGCATGTGTTGAGCGCGTGCTGCCGACGACAGTTGCTGCCATTCGACGAGATGCCGGTATTGCAGCTGCTCATAAACAGACGCGTTGGGCCCATGACACGTGTCTGCTCAGCGCCGTTCAACTGGCGAAGGAGCTCAGTATACCTGTAAACTGGCTTTACGTACAAATTCGTAAGGGACGATTGGTGATTGACCCTGCATCGTCGGGTGCGCATCTGTTCCGGCAGTCACCAGAAGTGTTCACAGCCATACGGAGACTGAGAAATCGCGAGATCGAACATGTCGATCTGAGAATCAATCGTCGTGAAAAGAGGGGGCATTGATATGTGCCATCGAGCAGACAAGTCAATTGTGACGGGGAGAGATGGATCGCTCCGTCCTTTGCCGAAGGCCACAGGAAATGCCCGCGCTCGATCCGCTTCGCATATAAGGAAAGGCCGATCCCATCGTGCCAGATCAGTTTCACCAGGTCGCCGCGTCGGCCCCTGAAGGCATAGACGTCACCCGCGAAAGGGTCACGACCCAGTGCTTCCTGGACCTTCAACGCCAGCCCGGGCATCCCCAGGCGCATATCAGTCACGCCGGCCGCCAGCCATATCCTCAGCGTGGAAGGAAGCGGGATCATGACCGCAGTGCGCCCACAATCTCACGCAGACGATCAGCGGACAGCCCTGTGTCGAACTCCAGCCGCACGCCGTCCGGAAAGATCAGGCTGACGGCTCGGCCGGACAGCGTTCCCTGTTCTCTCCGACGCTCCAATGGCGGCGGCTCGGGGACCGGGGCCACCATGACAGGTATGAACGATGTCCCGCCTTTGGCCTGCGCTTTGGCCCGAGCCTCTCGCCGCCAGCGAAACACCAGACTGGGATGGATCCCATACTGTGCAGCCACCTCCCTTATGGGGCGTCGGCTCTCGTAGGACGCGATGACCACTCGCGCGCGAAATTCAGGGGCGTGCCAGCGGCGGCGATCCGAAACGATCTCGATCCGCGAGGCGCCCGCCAGCCTGTCCCGCTCGCATGTCTCTCTACCGCTCCTTTGGAGCCTCTCCGCGGTACTACCTGCGACACTCGCAGGTAGTACCGCGTCCCTATCTCTTAAATCGCTCATGCTTCATAGCTGAACCAGACCAGAAATATTCAGCAAGGCGTCAGTCGCCGGGAGCTTACGATTCAGATGACGCGATCGCTCGAGATACCGATTGGTTGTGTGCGGATTCAGAGGTTACGGAGCGACCTCTGACCCGGATCAGCGGGAGGCGACCGCATGTTCCAGATAGAGCCGTAGCACCGTAACGGCTTCCTTGTCCTGGGCCGGGCGGGGGGCCGAAAGATCCTGTGGCAGGGCAAAGATCGCCTTGACCAGATGCAGCAGCATCACGGCCCGTTCGTCATGTGGACCCGGAGAACCACCCAGCCGTGACAACAGCTGGCTCATGCGCCCGATCAGCGCCTTGCGGAGCGTTCCTGTCCCATCTGGCAGGGTAATCCCGCTGTCGAGCAGCGAAAGGACGACTGAGCGTTCCGTCCGTAGACGCTGGATGATGTCCAGCAGTCCTTCTGCCGCATCACGTGGCGACAGCGTCGGATCGCGGTCAACCAGCTCATCCAGGGCATGCAGGAGCCGCGCGCCGTAGCGTTCGAGCACTGCGGCTGCCAGCACGTCCTTGGTCGGGAAAAAACGGTAGAGCGAACCGATTGCCGTGCTGGCACGGGCAGCGATCTCGGTCATTGTCGCCGCCTCGTAAGATTTCTCGCCAAAGACCGTTGTTGCGGCTGCGAGGATCGCTTCAACGCGGTCTCGTCCGCGCTGCCGCTTGGGCGCGAGTGGTGATGAACGGGGCGGGCTTGACATAATGCGAGGGTACCCTCAACTTTCTTTTATGCGAGACAGTCCTCGCATAACCGATTTTCCATTGCCGGTCGATGTTTGACCCGACCATGTATCCAGATCCCGGAAGGCGCCGATCCGTGAACAGATTTGACCCGCGAACCACCGCCCTTGTCCTCATTGACCTGCAGAATGGCATACTTGCCCTGCCAACCGCCCCGCGGCCATCGTCGCAGGTGCTGGAGAGCGGTAAATTGCTTGCTGCCCGCTTCCGGGATGCCGGTGCGACGGTCGTACTGGTTCGGGTCGCGTTTGCACCCGACTTTGCCGACGCGCCACCCGGTCTGGCCGACCAGCCCTTAAGCCCGCCGGAAGGCGGCCTGCCAGCGGACTGGGCGCACCTGGCCGATGGGCTGGCAGCACCCGGCGATATCGTCATCACCAAACATCAGTGGGGGGCATTTACAGGCACGGAACTCGACCTGCAGTTCCGCAGGCGGGGCATCCGGACGGTCGTGCTGGGCGGTATTGCTACGAATTTCGGGGTTGAATCCACCGCACGGCACGGCTGGGAACTTGGCTACCATATTGTCATCGCCGAGGATCTCTGCACCAGCCTGTCAACAGACCTTCACGATGTTTCCATCCGCTCGATCCTTCCGCGGATCGCACGCGTGCTGCCTTCCGATACAATCGTGTTTGGCGGTTAAGCGGTGAGGGTGGGGCCGTCCGCATGGCTGCTGGCCGGACGATGGGGTGTACTGGCACTGCTCGCTGGTTTTCGGTATGCTTCTGGCCGCCTTACGCCTGCCGGCTGCGCCGCTGCTGGGGCCACTGGGGGCGGCGGTCGTACTGGCCACACGGGGCGGCGCGGTCCGTATTTCCCGTTGGGCCTTTCTCGGCGCACAGGGCGTAGTTGGGGTCATGATCGCCAGCTATCTTTCAGCCTCGATCTTTCACGAAATGGCAGCCAGCTGGCCGGTATTTGTTGCCGGTACGTTTTCTACCCTGTCTGCGGCTGCCCTTCTCGGCTGGCTGCTGACACGTTCGCGCCTGCTACCCGGCAATACCGCGATCTGGGGTTCGTCACCCGGTGCGGCCACGGTCATGACCCTGATGGCGGAATCATACGGGGCGGATATGCGGCTCGTCGCCTTCATGCAATATCTGCGCGTGGCGTGCTGCGCCGTCATTGCGGCTGTTATTGCGCGCGTGACCGGAACGCCGTCCGCCCCGCTGGTCGTGGCACAGACCCTCTCATGGCAGGGTGCTTTACTTGCGCTTGTGATCGCGCTGGCAGGCAGCGCCTTGGGCACCCGTCTGCGCGTGCCGGCCGGGGGACTGCTTGTGCCCATGGGGATCGGGATGGCCGCGAGGCTTGGCGCCCATCTGCCGATCGAACAGCCGCATCTTCTGCTGGTCGCGGCCTATGCCCTGGTCGGGTGGGGCATCGGCATGCGGTTTACGCCAGATGTGCTGGCTTATGCCGGACGTGTCTTTCCACGTGTGCTGGGTTCCATCCTCGCGCTGATTGCAGTGTGTGGCGGCTTTGCATTGGTGCTGGCCCGGCTGGCGCATGTGGATCTGCTGACGGCTTATCTTGCAACCAGCCCTGGTGGAGCTGATTCCGTCTCCATTATCGCCTCGACCACAAAAGTGGACATGCCTTTCGTCATTGCCATGCAGGTCGCCCGGTTTTTCTGTGTTCTGGTCACCGGGCCAGCTTTGGCGCGTTTTCTGTCCCGCAGATCGTCGGGAAAAGGGCAGCGCGATGTGTCGCAAGAGATACATGGGAACTAGGCGAAAAGGAGGAGGGGCTTGCTGAAGACCAATGCGACAGATCCCGCCCTTGCAAACTCGCTGGCGCTGAGACTTGGGGTCACGACTCACTGATCAGAGCCAGAAGATGACGGTGGCAGCGAATGCAATGGCGGAGAGAAAGGCTGTGGGGCACCTGTCGTAGCGGCGCTTGTCGTATTTGACGGCCTTGTTCCGGGATTTTCGGCCCGGGATGCAGGGCTTGATGCCCTTTTCCTGCAAGGCGTCCGTGAACCAGTCGGCATCATAGCCCCGGTCGGCGAGTAGCCATTGGGCCTTCGGCAACTCATCGAGCAGAGCGGCGGCGCCGATATAATCACTGACCTGGCCTGCGGTCATGAAGAATCTCAAAGGACGGCCATTCGCATCGGCAATGGCATGAAGCTTGGTGTCCATGCCGCCTTTCGTACGGCCGATCAGGCGGCCAGCATCCCCTTTTTTACCCGCAGGCTGGAAGCCGTGCGGTGCGCCTTCAGATAGGTCGCGTCGATCATCGCCGTCTTGCGCTCGGAAGCCTCGGGCGCAGCCAGACTGTTAAGCGGCATGGAAAAGTGACCCCTTTGGAAGGGGGACAGGCAGTCAAAAACGACCCCTTTCTGAGAAACGGGTTCACGATGGCCTTCATGCTGAA
>NZ_NOXG01000004.1:0-189478 GCF_003207955.1 Novacetimonas pomaceti | reverse complement strand
TCTAGAAAACCAAACCGCTAAACTCAAGAACTTTCTGCCCCCGAAGCGGTGAACGGGGATATACGGCCACCAATCACCACCGTCAATCAAAAAATGAAAAAAATCGGCAGGTTTGTTATTGCAATCCCAGAACAAAATGCCGTTTCAAAACAGTATTCTGGCGGTTCTACGCCGTTTTCTGGCGATCCATCAGCATGTCGGTCACGGCATTCTTGAACGGCGAAAGCATGTCGGCCACCCGCAATCCGGCGCGACGCAGTTCGCGGAAAGGCATTTCATCGCGCGTGTAAAGCGTCGCGATTCCATTGGTCGCGGCAAAAAGGGGCGCCGTGGCGAGGCGATGGCGCCGCTCGAACCGGCGCAGGACCGACAGGCTGCCGATCGGTGCTCCCTTCTCCATGGCGGCGGCGACTTCCTGTGCCAGCGTTTCCTGCCCTTTCAGGCCAAGGTTGAATCCGTGGGCTGTAATCGGGTGCATGCCCACGGCCGCGTCCCCCACCAGCGCAAAGCCGGGGGTTGCGAAACGATGGGCATAGACCCCACGCAGGGGATAGACATGCCGCGTGCTGACCAGGCGCATGCGCCCGAGGCGATTTCCCACCCGCTGCATGATCTGGGCGTTGAAGGCGTCACGCTCCATATGCCGCAGCGCCTCGATCCGGTCGGATGGCAGCGTCAGGACAACGGACGACGCCCCCCCGTTGACCGGCAGAAGGGCGATGGTCTGCCCCTCGTCAAACCACTGCGTGGCGACGTGATGGTGGGGGGATTCGTGCGCCATGCGGCAGACAAGCATGGAACGGCGGAAATCATGGACAACCGCGCCAATACGCTGCAGCCGGCGGACCTGCGAAAACCGGCCGTCCGCCGCGACAACCAGGCGGGAGGTCTCCTCCCCCCCGTCATGGACGACCGTCATTTCCTCCCGCCCGTTGCGCACATATTGCGTGGCGGTTCCACCACGGATCGTAATGCCCGGCCGTTCGGACGCCTGCGCGTACAGGGCGCGGCGGATCAGGTGGTTGGAAACCAGATAGCCAAGGGCATCCACCCCGCGTCCGCGCGTATCGAACGTCAGCGGATGGTTATGCCGCCCGGTTTCCACCCGTGCCTCACGCAGGGGGGAAATCGCGACTTCCGGAATATGCGCCCATGCCCCGATATTTTTGAGCACGCTTACGGAATGATGGGTCAGCGCGATTTCACGGCCATCGAACGGGGCCTCGGCCAGGGTGGAGGCAGGCGCGCGTTCCATGACCGTGACCGACAGGCCCAGCGCCTCCAGTGAAAGGGCGGTGGCAAGGCCGACCGGGCCACCACCGATAATCGTCACGTCGCTTTGCACGTCCTGATACTCCTGATGGCCGCCCGGGGCGCATCACGCCGGGGGTGAATGCTGGGGCGGATAATGTTTTACGCGGACCTAGTCCGCAGCCTTCTCGTCCGCCGCGAAATGAACGGGCGCGCCATCCCATTGCGCGACATAGCCATCGACCGGCCGCCTGCGGGGGGATTTCGCATCGGGGGATGGCGTCCCCACGAACAGGAACCCCGCCAGCCGGTGTGGAGGGGGAAAGCCCAGCTGCGTCGCAAGTTGCGGGTCATAGGTGACATCGCCACTGACCCACACGCCGCCAAATCCCGTGAAATGAAGCGCATTGAGGACATTCATCGCGGCGGCGGCCACGGCCATTTCCTGCTCGATCAGCGGGATTTTGTGATCGGGACGCAGGTGCATGCCCAGCGCGATGGTCAGCGGCATGGTCGAAAACCGGCCGCGCCGCTTCTCGATCTTGGCTTCGGCCACATCGGGGTCCAGACGTTTCATGCTGGCGACCACCAGTTCGGCGGCCTTTGCCCGCGCATCGTCGCGGATCACGACATAACGCCACGGACGCAGGCGTCCGTGATCGGGCGCGCACATCGCGGCCGACAGGATACGCTCCAGCTGCGCGGGGTCTGGCGCGGGCTGGGTCAGCGCATCCGTGGAAAAGCGTGACAGCAACAGATCAAGCGACGTCATAACATACGTTCCTCCGGCAACGGGCCGCGTGGCACGGGACGTGACAGGCAGGACCCGGCAGGCACAGGGACAGCCCACGCGCAATGCCAACCTGCGCCGGTGTGCCGCTGTGGCCTTACCCTAGCGAGACGGCTGTCCCGCGCATGGTCCATGGACGGCAGCGCCCTGACCTTACCCATCCGGCCCTTACTCATCCGGCCGTGCCCGTGCGATACGCACCGCACCATGCCGCAGAAGCCACCCGAAGCCAAGGGAGCGGCATAAAACGCCCCGTCACATGCGCCCGCGAATGCCCCATATCGCGCGAATACCGCAGAACAGCAGGCAGGAACGCTATGGATTCCATTACCTGCCTTCTGTAGAAGAAATAACCATGAATACATCCCGCACCGCCACGATTCATCGCGCCACCAGCGAAACCGACATCACCGTCACCATTGACCTGGATGGCAGCGGAAAGACCGAAATCGATACCGGCATCGGCTTCTTCGACCACATGCTCACGGCGCTTGGCCGCCACAGCATGTGCGACCTGACGGTGCGGGCGAAGGGCGACCTGCATATCGACTATCACCACACGGTCGAAGATACCGGCATCGCGCTGGGCAAGGCCTTTGCCCAGGCGATTGGCGACAAGCGCGGCATCCGCCGGTACGGCAGCGCGGTGGTGCCGCTGGACGAGGCGCTGAGCGAGGCGGTGATCGACATTTCCGGCCGCCCCTACCTTGCATGGTCGGTCGAGTTCACCCGCGACAAGATCGGGGAGATGGATACCGAACTGTTCGAGGAATTCTTCCGCGCCTTCGCCATGAGCGCGCTGGTGACGCTGCATGTCATCCAGCGTTCGGGCCGCAACTGCCACCATATTGCCGAGGCCTCCTTCAAGGCGCTGGCCCGCGCGCTGCGCATGGCGGCCGAACACGACCCCAGGGCGCAGGGAATCGTGCCCTCCACCAAGGGCGTGCTGTGACCATCCGTGGCATCAGGTCCCCGGCGGCATGGCGGGGCACGCGACATGCCGCCACCATCGTGGCCATGGGGCCGGATGCCGCGCGCCCGGCCCGTAACGCCATCCCTTCCCCCACCCGCGCATGAGATCCCCGATGCCCCCCCTGCCCCAGTCCATCGTCGTCATCGACTATAACGGCGGCAACCTTGCCTCCGCCGCGCGGGCGCTGACACGCGCGGCGCAGGATTGCGGCATCGCGGCCAACGTCACCATCACCGCCGACCCGCACGACGTGCTGTCGGCGGACCGCATCGTCCTGCCCGGACAAGGGGCGTTCGCCGACTGCGCCGCCGGACTGTCGGCCCGGCCCGGGCTGCGCGATGCCATCGTGGCCGCCACCGACGCGGGCACGCCGTTCCTGGGCATCTGCGTGGGCATGCAGCTGATGGCGCAGCGCGGGCTTGAACATGGCGTCACGCCGGGTTTCGGATGGATCAGGGGGGATATCGGCCTGATGTCCGCGCCCGGCCTGCGCCTGCCGCAGATGGGGTGGAACCAGCTCGACTTCATTCCGGGCGCGCATCCCCTGACGGACGGGCTGGCGCGCGACGCCCATGGCTATTTCGTGCATTCCTTCGCGCTTGGCGGATATGACCCGGCAACGCTGGTGGCCACCACCGATTACGGCGGCACGGTGCCGGCCATCGTCGCGCGCGGCAACCGGGCGGGCACGCAGTTCCATGTGGAAAAAAGCCAGCAGGTGGGCCTGCGCATCCTTGCCAACTTCCTGCGCTGGACGCCCACGCCCGCCATGGATGCGACATAGGCCGCCATGAATTCCTCATCCACCGCGCGAATGACCACCGAACGGCTGCAGGCACTGTCGGAAGACGACCTGCAGTCGCTGTGCGAGGCCACACATGCCGCCATCCTTGATGGCGGGGGGTTCGGATGGCTCAGCCCGCCGCCGCATGACGTGCTGGAACGCTATTTCCGCGGGCTGCTGCTGGTGCCTGAACGCCAGCTGTTCGTGGCGCGCCACAACAGCGTGATCGTGGGCGCGGCCCAGCTTGTCCGGCCGCCCCGCAATAACGAGGCGCAGGCCATGAGCGCGGCGCTGATGCATTTCTATATCGCGCCCTATGCCCGCGGGCTGGGGCTGGGACGGCTGCTGCTGACCGAGGTGGAGCAGTGCGCGCGCGCCATGGGATACCAGATCCTCAACCTCGATGTCCGCGCGACGCAGAAAGACGCCATCGCGCTGTTCCGCTCCCATGGATTTCACCACTGGGGCACCCACCCCAGCTATGCCCGCACGCACGGACAGACCGTCAGCGGATTTTTCTTTACCAAGCGCCTGCAGGATGATGAACGGATCGTGCCCGCCCATCCACAGGATACCTCCACCCCCATTCCTGCCGCAGGACATGCCGACGTGACCGGACACAGCCTGACACTCTATCCCGCAATCGACCTCAAGGACGGATCGTGCGTGCGCCTGCGCCGTGGCGAAATGGACCATGCCACCGTCTATTCCGACGATCCCGGCGCGCAGGCGCGGGCGTGGATCCACGCAGGCTGCAGGTGGCTGCATGTGGTCGACCTCAATGGCGCGTTCGCCGGGCGCTCCGCCAATACGGAGGCGATCGAGGCGATCATCGCCAACGCCACCGTCCCGGTGCAGCTTGGCGGGGGATTGCGTGACCTTGACAGCATCGGGCACTGGCTGGCGGCGGGCATCACGCGCGTCATCCTGGGCAGTGTCGCGGTCAAGAACCCCGATCTGGTGCGCGAGGCATGCCGCCTGTATCCCGGCCGCATCGTCGCGGGCATCGACGCGCGCGGCGGGCAGGTCGCGACCGAGGGCTGGGCCGAGACATCGGAAATGAAGGCGGTCGAACTGGGCCTGCGGATGCGCGACGTGGGCGTCGCCAGCGTGATCTTCACCGAAATCAGCCGCGACGGCATGCTGACGGGCATCGACATCGCCCAGACGGCGGAACTGGCGAACGCGCTGGACATCCCCGTCATCGCCAGCGGCGGCGTCGGCAGCCTTGAACACCTGGAGGCCCTGCGCGCCGCCACGACCCGGGCGCCGGGGATCGAGGGGGTGATCGTCGGGCGCGCGCTGTATGACGGGCGGATCAATCCCGCCGACGCGCTGCGGGTGCTGTCCTGATGCTGAAACTGCGGGTCATTCCCTGCCTCGACGTCAAGAACGGGCGCGTGGTCAAGGGCGTCAATTTCGTGTCCCTGCGCGACGCGGGCGATCCGGTGGAACAGGCGGCGGTCTATGACGCGGCCGGGGCGGACGAACTGACGTTCCTCGACATCACCGCCAGCAATGAAAACCGCGACACCATCCTTGATGTCGTCAACCGCACGGCCGAACGCATCTTCCTGCCGCTGACGGTGGGTGGCGGCGTGCGCACGACCGACGACATGCGCCGCCTCCTGCTGGCGGGGGCGGACAAGTGCGCCATGAACTCCGCCGCCGTGTCGCGCCCCGAACTCATCAGCGAGGCCGCGCAGAAATTCGGCAGCCAGTGCGTCGTCGTCGCGATCGACGCGCGTTCGGACGGGCATGGATCGTGGGAGGTCTATACCCATGGCGGACGCACCCCCACCGGGCGCAATGTCATCGACTGGTGCCGCGAAGTGGCCGAACGCGGGGCGGGCGAAATCCTGATGACCAGCATGGACCGCGACGGCACGGGCAAGGGGTTCGACCTCGACCTGCTGCGCGCGGCCTGCGGCGCGGTGCGCGTGCCCATCGTCGCCTCCGGCGGGGTGGGGGATCTGCACCATTTCGTCGAAGGGGCGAAGGCGGGGGCGACAGGGCTTCTGGCCGCCAGCGTCTTTCACTTCGGACAGTTCACGATCCCGCAGGTCAAGCAGGCGCTGGCGGCGGCGGGCCTGCCCGTGCGCCTGAACAGCTGACCCCGACGCCGCCCAATCCTCATCCCCCAACGGAGGACACCATGCCCAAGCCCCCCAAATCCAAGACCGCCGCCGACAAGCCCGCCAAGGCGAAGAAGACCGCCACCCCGAAGGCCGCGCCCAAGCAGGCCACCGCCCCCCGGCCCGGCCCGGCCGTGGTGCTGGAGGAAATGCCGCTGGCGACGCCCGACGTGCTGGACCGCCTGTTTGATGTGGTGAGTTCCCGCAGGGGCACCGACCCGTCAATCAGCCATTCGGCCCGCCTGCTGGCGCGCGGACGGCGCAAGATCGCCCAGAAATTCGGGGAAGAGGCGGTCGAGTGCCTGATCGAGGCCGTGGCGGGCAACCGCGACGAACTGATCAGCGAAAGCGCCGACGTGCTGTACCACCTGATCGTCATGTGGGTGGACGCGGGCGTGGAACCGGCCGAAGTCTGGGCCGAGCTCCTGCGGCGCGAGGGCACCAGCGGCATCGCGGAAAAGGCCGCCCGTCCCCGCGACCCGCTGGCGTGACCGCGCCTTGGGGGCATGCCCCCGCCCGCGCGTCGTTTCGCGCGATACATTCAATGCCGCGCGGCATGATTGCGGCACGCCCGCCGCGCGTATCTGACAAAGGACAGGAAGAGACATGACCACGAAGGAAACGGTAGCTTACGATCCGCAGAACGTCTTCGCGCGCATCCTGCGCGGCGAACTGCCGTGCAACAAGGTCTATGAAAACGAATATGTCCTTGCCTTCCATGACATCGCGCCCAAGGCGCCGATCCATGTGCTGGTCATTCCCAAGGGCGCTTACGTTTCCTTCGCCGATTTCAGCAAGAATGCCTCCGACGCGGAAATCACCGGCTTTACCCGTGGCGTGGGACAGGTGGCGCGCATCCTTCAGGTTGACGGGCCGGGATACCGCCTGCTGTCCAACGTAGGCAAGGAAGGCGGACAGGAAGTCCCGCATTTCCATGTCCACATCTTCGCGGGCCGCGCGCTGGGGGCGATGCTGCCGGAATAACGCAGCAATAACGCGCACCGAACGGATCTTCGCCCCCCCCCGCCAGCCGCAATGGCGCGCGCGTTCAGGCGTCCACCCGCGCCTGTCCCGCGGCCTGTATGGAAAACAGGCGCTGGTACAGCCCGCCCGGATGCGCGATCAGTTCCGCGTGGGTCCCGTCCTCGCACACCTTACCGTGGCGGAAGACGATGATGCGGTCCAGCCCCACGACGGTGGACAGGCGGTGGGCGATCACCAGCACCGTGCGCCCCGCCATCAGCCGCTCCATCGCCTGCTGCACCAGCTGTTCCGATTCGGAATCGAGGCTTGATGTCGCCTCGTCCATGACAAGGATGCGCGCGTTGCTCAGGAACGCGCGGGCGATGGCGATGCGCTGGCGTTCCCCGCCCGACAGCTTGACCCCGCGTTCGCCCACCATGGTGGCGTATCCGTGCGGCAGGCGTTCGATGAACCCCGCCGCGTTGGCCAGCCGCGCGGCATGCATGATTTCGGCGGGCGTCGCGTCAGGCCGGCCATAGGCGATGTTGTCGCGCAGGGAGCGATGGAACAGCAGCGGTTCCTGCTGGACGATGGCGATGCTGGCCCGCAGGCTGGCCTGCGTCACGGTGGCGATATCGATCCCGTCGATCGTGATGCGCCCGCCCTGCACGTCATACAGCCGTTGCAGCAGTTTCGTCAGGGTCGTCTTGCCCGAACCCGACGGCCCCACCAGCCCGACCCGGCTGCCTGCGGGGATGTCGAGGTCCAGCCCGGAAAACAGCGGCGCGCCCCCCTGTCCGGCATAGCCGAAAGTGACATGTTCAAAGCGGATATGCCCCCGCGTCACCTGCATTACCGCCGCGCCGGGACGATCGCGCACGCCCGGCGGGCGCGCGAACAGGGCGACCAGTTCATCCATTTCATTGACCGAACGCTGGACGATGGAAATCTGCTGTCCGATGTCGCGCAGGTATCCCTGCACCACGAACATCATCGTCAGGACATAGGCGACATCCCCCGCATTGGCCCGTCCCCGCGCCCACAGCGCCACGACGGCGGCGATCATGCCGATCCGCATCGCCATGGCCGCCAGCGCCTGCAGGTTGGCGCTGTTGGTGCCCCGCAGCCACGAACGCACCGTGCGCCCGCGCCACCGCCCGACAATCCATGACAGGTGGGCGTCCTCGCGCTGTTCCGCGCCGCTGGCCTTGACCACGGCATTACACGTCACCGCGTCCGCCAGCGCCGCCCCCATGCGGGTGTCCCACGTATTCGCAAGGCGGGAGGCCGGGGCGACATACTGCAGCGTCAGCGTCACCGACAGCGCCACCAGCCCCACTGATCCCACCGCCAGCAGAAGCCCCATCACCAGCCAGTGCAGGCCCAGCACCAGCGTGGTTGCGACAAGGACCAGCGCCTCGGGCACCAGCAGGAGCATGATGGTATCGCCCAGCGTATCCATCGCCCACGTGCCACGCGTGATCTGGCGCACGGTCGAGCCGGCGAAGTTGTTGGCGTGCCATTCGCTGGAAAAGCGCTGCACGCGGGCAAAGGCCGACGTGACGATACCTTCCATGACCCGGGCATTGAGGTGCGTGATCCCCTTGTACGACGCGCGCCGTCCCATGACCCCCGCAAGGCCGAGCGCCGCCAGCCCCGCGACCATCCACGCCGCGTCCCGCGTGGCGTTTCCCGCCCCATGGGACACGTCATCGACCAGGCGTCCGGCCAGCAGCGGCGTCATCACGTCCGTCAGGGTCGCGACCAGCACCCCGCCCAGCGTCCAGGCCAGCAGGCGCGGATACGCCCGCCACCGGGCGATGGCGAAGCCGAGGACCGCGAAAAAGGTGCGCCGCGCACGATCGCGTGGCGGACGGGAGGCGTGGCTGGAATTACTCATCTATGTCCCGATGCCCCGCACATGCGGCATGGGGGCCGCGCGGGGGATATGGCGATAATGTCAGGGAATGGCACTGACTATCCGACCTGCCATGCCCCGAACAAGCCTCAAAGTGGCGCGTGGCACGATTTACAGAAGCCTGCAAAGCGTGGAGAAAGACATGTTCACCCTTCCCCGCGACGCAGGACCCTGCATGAACGCCACCCCCCGCACCCGTGCCAGACCCGCCCGGCGCGCCATGACGCTCAAGGAAGTGCGCGCCTTCATCGAACAGCTCGCGGCCGCCAACCCGGACGCGCGCAGCGAACTGAATTTCGTGGATGACTTCACGCTGCTGGTCTCGGTCGTGCTGTCGGCGCAGGCCACCGATGCCTCGGTCAACCGGGCCACGGTCGGGCTGTTCCGCGATGCCCCCGACCCCGCCGCGATGGTCGCCCTGGGGGAAGAAAAGGTTGCCGAGCACATCCGTTCGATCGGTCTGTGGCGGACCAAGGCGCGCAACGTCGTAGCATTGTCGCAGCAGTTGCTGGATCGCTTCGACGGCAGGGTGCCGCATGAGCGCGCGGCGCTGGAATCCCTGCCGGGCGTGGGGCGCAAGACCGCGAACGTGGTGATGAACGTCGCCTTTGGCGACAGCACCATGGCGGTGGATACCCACATCTTTCGCATCGGAAACCGCACGGGCCTTGCCCCCGGCGCAACGCCCCGCGCGGTGGAGGAGCAGCTGGTCAAACGCATCCCGGCCGACATGCTGCGCCCGGCCCATCACTGGCTGATCCTTCATGGCCGTTACGTGTGCAAGGCACGCAGGCCCGAATGCTGGCGCTGCCCCGCCTTCGACCCATGCCAGTACCGCCTGAAGGAAGACATCCGCAACGACGCCCCCGCCCCGGCAGGCTGAACAATAACGGTTTCTGGCAAGGTTTTTTGCAAAAAACCCTGAAAGACGCCGCCTTTTTGAAAAAAGGCGATACCCGAAAACCTTTACTGTTTTCTACCAGTGGATTGTTTTCAAACAGTCCCCGAAGAACGGACCGCAACCATTCATTCGGCGCGGGCCATCGGCAGGTTGGGCGTCCCATGCTGGCCCGGCCCCATCACCCATGGACGCGTGCCTCGCACGGCGCGATCGGAAAGCACCCCGATCCCGCCATCGCGATCGACATGCAACGCCTGCGCGCCCGAACGCCACAGCACAAGCGGATCGATGCGCGGAACGCCGGGACAGGGGGCGCGGTCCACGCCAAGGCTGACCACGAAATCCGCCTGTCCGCACGCAATCCCGCCGCCACCTTCATGCAGCTGCACGACGATATGGCGATGATGCCGCGCCAGCACGCATGTCCCCGCGCGGCAGGCGACGCGCCCGTCCGGCGTCGCCGTCTCATCGGCCAGATCCCCCGCCCGCAGGTCCAGCACGCGCGTCCAGTCATCCATGACAAACCTGTCAACATGCCCCCGCGGCCCCGCCAGCAGGCGGTCCCCGTCGCGCAGCGCCACCATGCGCCCCTGCGCCGGGATCACCAGATCCGGCGGGCGGGCCAGCCACGGCGTGACAAGGGCGCAGGCAATCGGCACGCACCCCCACAGCCGCCACGAACGCAGTGTCCACAGGCACAGCCAGCACAGCCCGAGGAAGAACAGCGCCAGCCCCCACGATGGCATCTGGGGCACCGCGACATGCGCGCCCGGCCACGCGGCGACATGATGGGCCAGCCAGATGACGACGGCATTTCCCCATCCCATCGGCACCAGCGCCAGCCCGTCCAGCCCGAACGGCATCAGCAACAATGCAAGCAGCCCGAACGGCATGATCCACAGCGCCGCAAGCGGCACGGCAATCAGGTTGGCAAGCACGAACCACGCCCCGACATTGCCGAAATGCGCCATGCCCACCGGCAGGCACGCCGTCCCCGCCAGCACGCTGGCAAGCGACAGGCGCGCGATCCGCCCGGCCATCCGATGCCCCGCCGCCGGCGCGTCGCGCAGGGCGCGCAGGGACGCGGCGCAGGCCTCGCCCCCCGCGATCAGCGCCATGACGGCCGCCACCGACATCTGCATCGGCAGTTCCTGCATCTCCTCCGGCTCGATCAGCAGCAGCATCGCGGCCGCCAGCGCGAGGGAGCGCAGGGAGACCACGCGCCGCCCCGTCAGGATGGCCAGCGTGGCGATCGCCGCCATCACCAGGCTGCGCTGCGCGGGCAGGTGCCCGCCCGTCAGCACGACATACCCGCATCCCAGCCCCAGCCCGGCCACCGCCGCGATCTGCCGGCATGGCCAGAACAGCGACGCGCGTTCCGACAGCGCCAGCACGCCGCGCGTGACCGCCATGCCGATTCCCATGACGATCCCCAGATGCAGCCCCGCGACCGCCAGCAGGTGCGCCAGCCCCGAATCCGCGAAATCCGCGCGCATCCGTGGGGAAACATCCCCCCCGCGCCCCGTCAGCAGCGTCGCCGCCATGGCCCCGCGCCCATCGGGCAGCACCGTCATGACCCGGCGCGCGATTCGGGTGCGCGCGTCCTCCAGCCACGCGGCGCCCACACCATCACGCAGGCCCGCATCACCCGGGCCAGCATCATTTGGGCCGCCATCACGAATGCGTGGCGCCTCCAGCGCGCGGGCCGAACCCCCGATGCCGGTGAACCACGCCCGCCGCTGTGCATCATACCCGCCGGGCAGGTCGGGCGGCATCGGCGGGCGCAGCATCGCGCGCACCGTAAGCCAGCGCCCGGGTGTGATCCGTTGTGCGTCCTGCCGCGCGCCCCCGCCCGCTGCGTCATTGGCACGCAGGCGCAGGCGGATCGTGCGGCGCATCGGCGGCATGTCCGCGTCGATGCCATCGCGCAGGCGCACATGCGCAAGGTCCACCCGGCGCACCATTGCGCCCGTGGGGGAAGGCAGGTCCTCCACCGACATGACCTGTCCCTCGATATGGGTGGCACGGCGGGGCAGGTCGGGGAAAGGCGCCGCACGGTGCGCGGCCCCCCATGCGGCAAGGAAACCGCAACATGCCGCGCATGAAAGCCCCACGCCAATGCGCGTGCGCAGCAGCCCGCCACGCCAGCGCAGCAGCCCCGCCCCGATGGCGCAGATCATGATGGCGGCCACGACCCACAGGGGGCCGGGTTCGCGCGACAGGCTGAAATACGCCGCGTTCCCCGCCCCCATCGCTACCGGCAGCCACAGCACCAGCCGCGCGCGCTGCGGCCACAGTCGCGCCGCCAGCCACGCGGGCAGTGCCCGGGCATGCCGCAACGGCGCGCGGGGGGACGCAGGATCGGGGATAAGGCTGCTCCGTCAGGGTTGCGCGTAAGGAAGGGACGATTCGACCGTATATATCACGCCCGCCGGACGCGATATCGACCGGCCCGGACGCACCTGCCCCCTGTTGGCTGGACCCAACACATGCTAAGGAGCCGTTTCATGACTGTCCGTACACGCTTCGCCCCCAGCCCCACCGGCCTGCTGCATATCGGCAACGCCCGGGCCGCCCTGTTCAATTTCCTCTATGCCCGCCATCACGGCGGCAGTTTCCTCCTCCGCATCGAGGATACGGATCGCGAACGCTCCACCCAGAAGGCGGTGGACGTGCTGTTCGACGGCCTTGCATGGATGGGAATCCAGTGGGACGAGGAACCCGTGTTCCAGTCCACCCGGCAGGCACGCCATACGCAGGTCGCGCATGAGCTTCTGGAACGCGGGCTGGCCTATCGCTGCTACTGCACGGCCGAGGAACTCAAGGAAATGCGCGAGACGGCGATGGCCGAGGGCCGGCCGCCGCGCTATAACGGGATGTGGCGCGACCGCGATCCCGCCGACGCCCCCAGGGACGCGCCCTATACCGTGCGCATCAAGGCCCCGCGCGAGGGGGAGACCGTCATCCACGACCTGGTGCAGGGCGAGGTCCGGGTCGCCAACTCCGAACTTGATGACATGATCATCCTGCGCGCCGACGGCACCCCGGTCTATCAGCTTGCGGTGGTGGTCGATGACCATGACATGGACATCACGCACGTCATCCGCGGCGACGATCACCTGACCAATACCTTCCGCCAGGCGATGATCTATCGCGCGATGGGATGGGACCTGCCGAAATTCGCCCACCTGCCGCTGATCCACGGCCCTGACGGCGCCAAGCTGTCGAAGCGCCACGGCGCGCAGTCGGTGGTGGAATTCCGGGAGATGGGTTACCTGCCGGAGGCGCTGGACAACTACCTTCTGCGCCTTGGCTGGGGCCATGGCGACGCGGAAATCCTGTCGCGCGACGAGCAGATCAGGCTGTTCGACCTTGACGGGGTGGGCCGGTCCCCCTCGCGCATGGATTATGCCAAGCTTCTGCATATCAACGGCGTGTGGATGCGCCGGGCCGATGATACGCGCCTGACCGATGACGTGATGGAGCGCCTGTCGCAGGTCGAGGGCGTGGACACCGGTGATGCGACGCGTGCGCGCGTCCTGCGGCTGATGCCGGGGCTGAAGGAACGGGCCAAGACGCTGGTGGAACTGGCGGAAAACGCGGCCTTCCTCGGCCGGTCCATCCCGCTGCCGTTCGATGCGAAGGCGCAGAAGCTGCTGACGCCCGAAAACCGCGCGATGCTGGGACGCCTTGCGACGCAGCTGGAGGCGCTGTCCCCCTTCGACGGGCCGGGCATCGACGCGACGCTGCGCCGCTTCGCGGAGGAAAACGAACTCAAGCTTGGCAAGGTGGCGCAGCCGCTGCGCGCGGCGGTCACGGGGTCGAGCATGTCGCCCGGCATCGATGACACGCTTCTCGCGCTAGGCCGCGACGAAGTCCTCGCCCGGATCAAGGCGGTTGCCCATGAATGAACGCGCGACACACTCCCCCGCCCCTCCACGCGCGACGGGGGGGCAGTTCTTTCGCGCGTCCCCCCGGCACCTGCTGGGGGTGCAGGGCATGCACCCGACCCGAATCACCCCGATCCTCGACCTCGCCGAAAGCTATACGCTGCTGAACCGCTCGCGAAAGACGCCGCGCGACCTGCTGCGGGGGCGGACGCTCATCAACCTGTTTTTCGAGGACAGCACCCGCACCCGCACGTCCTTTGAGCTGGCGGGCAAGCGGCTGGGCGCGGACGTGGTGAACATGTCGGTGGCCAATTCCTCGGTCAACAAGGGCGAGACGCTGCTGGATACCGCCGCGACGCTGAACGCCATGCGCACCGACCTGCTGGTGGTGCGCCATTCGCAGTCCGGCGCGCCCGCCCTGCTGGCGCAGAAGGTGGAGGCCAGCGTCGTCAACGCCGGCGACGGGACGCATGAACACCCGACGCAGGCGCTGCTCGACGCGCTGACGATCCGCCGCCATTTCAGCGGGCTGCACGGCCTGACGGTCGCGATCTGCGGCGATGTCAGCCACAGCCGCGTGGCGCGCTCGAACATCCACCTGCTATGCGCGATGGGCTGCAAGGTGCGCGTCGTGGGCCCGCCGACGCTGGTGCCGCGCGCCATCGCCGCGCTGGGGGTGGAGGTTTACCACACGATGGAAGACGGGCTGCGCGACGTGGATGTCGTGATGATGCTGCGCATCCAGCGCGAACGGATGAAGGGCGGGCAGGTCCCCAGCCCGCGCGAATATTTCCGTTTCTTCGGGCTGGACGGGAAACGCCTGGCGCTGGCGCGGCCCGGCGCGCTGGTGATGCATCCCGGCCCGATGAACCGGGGGGTGGAAATCGACAGCCGCGTCGCCGATTCCGAACAGAGCGTCATTCGCGAGCAGGTCGAGATGGGGGTGGCGGTGCGCATGGCCGTGCTCGACCTCCTCTCCCGGGGGGAGGACATGCGATGAGCGCGACCATATTTGAAAATGTGCGCCTGATCGATCCCGCCAGCGGCGTGGACCGGCCCGGCCGCCTGCTGGTGCGCGATGGCGTGATCGCGGGCATCGACCTGCCGCAGGCCGAAGGCGCGCCCGAGGGGGCGGCCATCGTGCGTGGCGACGGGCGCATGGTCCTGTGCCCCGGTCTGGTGGACATGCGCGTCACCATCGGGGAGCCGGGTTTCGAATACCGCGAGACCGTAGCGTCGGCCGCGCGGGCCGCGGTCGCGGGCGGGATCACGACGATCGCCGTGCTGCCGAACTGCCTGCCGACGATCGACGACCCGGCGCTGGTGCGCCTGCTGCGCACGCGGGGCGAGGAAACCGGCATGATCGGCATCCTGCCCTATGGCGCGCTGACGCGCGGGTGCGAAGGCAGCGAGATGGCGGAAATCGGCCTTCTGAACGAAGCCGGGGCGGTGGCGTTCACCGACGGCATCCGCGCCATTGCCGACACGCGCCTGATGCGCCAGCTCCTGACCTATGCCCGCGCGTTCGGCGCGATGGTGGTGCAACACCCCGAGGACCCGGCGCTGGCGCGTGGCGGCTGCGCCACGGATGGGGAACTGGCGACGCGGCTTGGCCTTGCGGGCATTCCCCCGGCGGCGGAGGCCATCCTCATCGCGCGCGACCTGCGCCTTGCGCGCATGACGGGCGGACGGCTGCATTTCGGCCATGTCTCCACCGCCGAGGGTCTGGACCTGATCCGGCAGGCCAAGGCGGACGGCCTGAATGTCACATGCGACACCGCGCCGCCCTATTTCGACCTGAACGAGACGGTGATCGGCGATTTCCGCACCTATGCCAAGCTGTCGCCCCCCCTGCGGGCGGAGGCGGACCGCCGGGCGGTCTGCGCGGCGCTGGCCGACGGGACGATCGACGCCATCGCCTCCGACCATGCGCCGTGCGACGCCGATGACAAGCGCCAGCCCTTTGCCGTCGCGGCGGCGGGGGGAACGGGCCTTGCCACGCTGCTGTCGGTGACGCTGGCGCAGGTGCATGCGGGCAACCTCGCCCTGTCCGACGCGCTGGGCCTGCTGACGCACCGTCCCGCCGCCCTGCTGGGCAGCGGGGCCGGGACGCTGGCGGCGGGGGCTGCGGCCGACCTGTGCCTGTTCGACCCGGAACGCGCCTGGAAGGTGGAGGCGGGCGAACTGCCCGGCAAGGCGCAGAACACCCCCTTTGACGGACGCGCGCTGGAGGGACGGGTGCTGGCGACATGGAAGGCCGGGCGACAGGTGTTCGGGCTGGATACGCCATGATTTACGGCATTCCCTCCTATGACCTGCCGCTCATGGCGGGGGTGGGGTTCCTGTCCTACCTGATCGGCAGCATTCCCTTCGGGCTGGTGCTGACGGCCCTGTCGGGGGAGGGTGACATCCGCCAGATCGGGTCGGGCAATATCGGCGCGACGAACGTCCTGCGGACCGGCAACAGGAAACTGGCGGCGGGGACGCTTGTCCTCGATGCGACCAAGGGTGCGTTCGCGGTGTTCTGCGCCTTCGTGCTGTGTCCGTTCCATACCGGCGCGGCAGAGGCGCTGGCGGCGGCCTGCGCGGTGGCCGGGCACTGCTTTCCGGTATGGCTGAAATTCAAGGGCGGCAAGGGTGTCGCCACGGGACTGGGCAGCATGATCGCCCTGTCGCCCGCCATCGGGCTGTGCTGCTGCGCCGTGTGGCTGATTTTCGCCAAGGTGACGAAGATATCGTCCGCCGGGGCGCTGGTGGCGTTCGCGGCCCTGCCCCTGCTGATGAACTGGCCGGGCCATATCCCCTTTTCATCGCCCATCTACCTGTCGGGCGTGCTGATCGCGCTGCTGATCCTTGCGCGGCATCACGCCAACATCACCCGCATCTTTACCGGCACCGAACCACGGATCGGCCAAGGCGGCAACCAGGGCGGGAAATGAACGGGCCGGGCCCTGTCCCCGCCGCCACCGTGGCCGCATGCCTGCGGCTGGCGCGCACGCGGGGCATCGGCCCGGTTTCCTATCACCGCCTGATCCGCGTCCATGGTTCCGCCGCGGCCGCGCTTGACGTCCTGCTGCGCGGGCGCGACGCCGACCGCGTGCCCCACGCCGATGACATCGCGCGGGAGATGGAGCGCACGGCGCGGATCGGCGGGCGCGTCATTGTCCATGGCGACCCTGACTATCCCCCCGCCCTTGCCATCGTGGCGGACGCGCCGCCGGTGCTTTCGGTCATGGGGGATGCGACGCTGATGCGCGGGCGGGTCGTGGGCGTCGTGGGGGCGCGCAATGCCTCCTCCGGCGGGATGCGCATCGCCGAAAGCCTGTCCGTCATGCTGGCGGCGGCGGGGGTGTGCGTCATGTCGGGGCTGGCGCGCGGAATCGACGCCGCCGCCCATCGTGGCGCATTGCCCGCGCGCCGCACCGTGGCCGCCATCGCGGGCGGGCTGGACTGTCCCTATCCCCCCGAACATGCCCGCCTGCATCATGAAATCGCGCAACATGGCGCGCTGGTGACGGAGGCCCCGCCCGGCACCGTGCCCCAGGCGCGGCATTTCCCGCGCCGCAACCGCCTGATCGCGGGAATCAGCCTTGGCTGCGTGGTGATCGAGGCGGCCCTTCGCTCCGGCAGCCTGATTACCGCGCGCATGGCCCTCGACTATGACAGGATCGTGTTCGCGGTTCCCGGCTCCCCGCTTGACCCGCGCTGTCATGGCAGCAACGACCTCTTGCGCCAGGGCGCGGTCCTGACGGAGAATGAGCGCGACATCCTGCGCGAACTGCCGTCGGGGCCTGTATCGCCGCCTCTTTTCACGCCAGTCGCCAATCCCGCGCCAGCCCTGCCGGAAATGGCGGAAAACGCCCCTTCCGCCCCCCGGATGGACGCCCGTGGGGCGCATGAGGCGGTACGTGAACTGCTGTCTTTCGCGCCATCGAGTGTTGACGATATCGTACGGCGCTGCCAGTTCTCGACGGCAACCGTCCTTGCGGTGCTGTCGGAAATGGAAATGTCGGGCCTGATCGACGTCCTTGCGGGGGACATGGTCGTCCTGTCTTCCGCCCCCCGGCATGGCCACGGACAACCGATGGATTGATAAAGCGTGATCCGGAGACACAATGACTGACGTCGTGGTGGTCGAATCGCCAGCCAAGGCGAAAACGATCAATAAGTATCTGGGTGACAACTACACGGTTCTCGCCTCGTTCGGGCATGTGCGCGACCTGCCGCCCAAGGATGGCAGCGTGCGCCCGGACGAGGGCTTCGCCATGGTATGGGAAGCCGACGAGCGCGGCGCCAAGCAGATGGCGGCGATCGCGCGTGCCCTGCGCGGGGCGCGGCACCTGTATCTGGCGACTGACCCGGATCGGGAGGGGGAGGCGATCTCGTGGCATGTCCGCTCCATGCTTGAGGAGAAGAACCTCCTCAAGGGTGTGGACGTGCAGCGCGTGACCTTCAACGAGATCACGAAAAGCGCCATCCAGACCGCCATGGCGCATCCACGCGACCTCGATTTCCCGCTGATCGAGGCGTATCTGGCGCGGCGTGCCCTGGACTACCTTGTCGGTTTCACGCTTTCCCCCGTGCTGTGGCGCAAGCTGCCGGGATCGCGCAGCGCGGGCCGCGTGCAGTCCGTCGCCCTGCGCCTGATCTGCGAGCGCGAGGCGGAGATCGAGGTCTTCCGCCCGCGCGAATACTGGTCGATCACCGCCGCCTTCGCCACGCCGAAGGGCGCGTCCTTCACCGCGCGGCTGACGCACCTTGACGGGCGCAAGCTCGATCAGTTCGACCTCAATGACGAAGCCCGCGCCATGGCCGCCAAGGCCACGGTCGAAGGCGGCAGCTTCAGCGTCGGCGCGGTCGAACGGCGCAAGGTCAAGCGCAACCCGCCGCCGCCCTTCACCACCTCGACCATGCAGCAGGAGGCGTCGCGCAAGCTCGGCATGGGCGCGCAGGTGGCGATGCGCACGGCCCAGCAGCTGTATGAAGGCATCGATATCGGCGGCGAGACGGTCGGCCTGATCACCTATATGCGAACCGACGGCGTGCAGATGGCGGGCGAGGCCATCGGCGCGATCCGTTCGCATATCGGCCGGGCGTTCGGCGACGATTACGTCCCGGCCAAGGCCCGCGTCTATTCCACCAAGGCCAAGAACGCGCAGGAAGCGCACGAGGCCATCCGCCCGACCGACGTGCGCCGCACGCCCGCCGACATGGCGCGTTACCTCAACGCGGACCAGAAGCGGCTGTATGAACTGATCTGGAAACGCTCCGTCGCCAGCCAGATGCAGTCGGCCGAACTCGACCAGGTGGCGGTTGACATCCGCGATGCGCAGGGACGCTGCACCCTGCGCGCGACGGGGTCGATGATCGCGTTCGACGGGTTCCTGCGCCTCTATAGCGAAGGGCGCGACGACAGCGCGACGAAGACGGACGAGGATTCGGATCAGGACCGCATGCTGCCCGCCATGGGCGAGGGCGACGGCCTCAGACGCGGGGACGTCGCGGCGGACCAGCATTTCACCCAGCCGCCGCCGCGTTATTCCGAGGCGTCGCTGGTGAAGAAGATGGAGGAAATCGGCATCGGCCGTCCCTCCACCTATGCCTCCATCCTGACGGTGCTGCGCGACCGCAATTATGTCCGCCTCGAAAACCGCCGCTTCATCCCCGAGGATCGCGGGCGGCTTGTCACCGCCTTCCTGACCTCCTTCTTCGAACGCTATGTCGATACGCAGTTCACGGCGGGACTGGAGGAGCAGCTTGATGACATTTCGGGCGGGCGGGCCAACTGGCGCGACGTGATGTCGGCCTTCTGGAGCGACTTCTCCCACGCGGTGGACCAGACAAAAGACCTCAAGATCTCCGACGTCATCAGCGCGCTGGACGCGGACCTTGCCCCCTATTTCTTCCCGCCGAGGGAGGATGGCGGCGACCCGCGCGTCTGCACCGCGTGCCATACCGGGCGGCTGGGGCTGAAGCTGGGGCGTTACGGGGCGTTCATCGGCTGTTCCAACTATCCCACGTGCCAGTACACCCGTCGCCTCGTGGTTGACCCCAAGGAGGCGGAGGACGCGGATTCCCTCAAGGAAGGGATGCGCGTCCTTGGCAACGCGCCCGATGGCGGGCCGGAGGTCACCGTGCGGCGCGGGCCGTGGGGGCTGTATGTGCAGCTTGGCGAACCCGACCCCGAGGACAAGAAGGCCAAGCCCAAGCGCGCGACCATCCCGCGCGGGATCGAAGGGGACAAGATCACGCTGGAACAGGCGCTTGGCCTGCTGTCGCTTCCGCGCATCGTGGGCATCCATCCCGAAACGGGAGAGCCGATCGAGGCGGGGCTTGGCCGCTTTGGCCCCTATGTGAAGATGGGGGCGGTGTACGGGTCGCTGGACAAGGATGACGATGTCCTGACGGTGGGGCTGAACCGCGCGGTCGACGCGCTGGCGAAAAAGCTTGCCTCCATCCGCACCATCGGCCCGCACCCCAAGGACGGAGAGCCGGTAATGGTGCGCAAGGGCCGCTTTGGCCCCTATGTCCAGCATGGGCAGATCGTCGCCACCCTCCCGCGCGGGCAGGACATGAACGATGTCACGATGGACGAGGCGCTGGCCCTGCTGGCGGAAAAGGGCAAGCCGCTGAAGGCCAAGGCGAAAGGCAAGACCACCAAGGCGAAGGCAAAGACCACGACGCGCAAGGCGAAGGCGTCGAAAACGGCCGATGGCGCTGACGCGGCCGAAGGCGAGGCCCCGGCGAAGAAGCCCGCGCGCAGGAAGACCGCCGCGAAAAAGGCCACCACCAGCAAGGCGGCCCCGAAAAAGGCGACCGCCACCAGAAGCCGCAAGGCCCCGGCCGATACCACGACCGACGCTGCGGCCGATGCCCCGACGGACAAGGCCGACTGACGATGCGACAGCCGCGCCCGTCCGACGCGGTGCCGGACATGCGAACCGAAACCCCGCGCGACGGGACGGGACAGATGCCCGGACGCGACGCCGTGCGGCAGTTCATCGCGAATGCGACAGGACGCGTGGGCAAGCGCGAGATTTCACGTGCCTTCGGCCTCGGGCCGGAGCACAGGGCGGCGGTGCGCGACATGCTGCGCGAGCTGGCGCTGGAAGGAAGCGTGGCCCCGGCCGGCGCGCGGCGTTTCCGTGCCTCGGACCGCCTGCCTGAATCCGCCGTGGTGCAGGTCACCGGCACCGATCCCGACGGCGACCCGATCGCGCGCCCCGTCAGATGGGAAGAGCCGGGCGCGCCCCCCGTCATCTTCATGCATGCCGAGGTCCGGGGCCGCCCCGCCCTGGCGCCGGGGGAACGCGTGGTCGCGCGCCTGAAGAAGATCGGGCCGGGCAGGTACGAGGGCCGCACCCTGCGTCGCATCGACGACGCACCGCCCCGGATCGTCGGCCTGTACCGCGCCACCCCGCCCGACGATCCCGATGCCGCCCGCACGCCCGCGCGCTATCGCGAGGCCGGGCGCCTGATCCCGGCGGACCGCCGCGCCCGCGCGCAATGGAGCATTCCCGCAGGCGAAGCCATGGATGCCCCCGACAATGAAATCGTCATGGCGATGCCCCTGCCCCAGTCGGGGCCGGGCCTGCATCCCGCGCGGATTGTCGAACGGATCGGCCCGGCGGACAGCGCGCGCACCATCAGCCTGATGTGCGCCTGCGCCCACGACATCCCCCTTGCCTTCCCCACCCGCGCCGTGGAGGACGCCGAAGCCGCGCGCGCCGTGCCGCCGGCGGGGCGCACCGACCTGCGCGATGTGCCATTGGTCACCATCGACGGGGCCGACGCGCGGGATTTTGATGACGCCATCTATGCCGAGCCGGACGGCACGGGCTTTCGCCTGCTGGTCGCCATCGCCGATGTCGGCTGGTATGTCCGCCCCGGCAGCGCGCTGGATCGCGAGGCGCTGCGGCGCGGCAATTCGGTCTATTTCCCGGATCGGGTAATCCCCATGCTGCCCGAGGCCCTGTCGAACGGGTGGTGTTCGCTCCGCCCTGGCGAGGATCGCGGCTGCCTGTTCGTGGAACTGCATGTCGACGCGGGCGGCGTCCTTACCTCGCACCGCTTCGGGCGCGGCCTGATGCGCAGCGCGGCGCGCCTGACCTATGAACAGGCGCAGGCCGCGGCCGACGGCCATGGCGACAGCACGACCGCCGCCCTGCCCGAAGGGATGATCGGCTGCCTGTTCGCGGCATGGCGCGCGCTGGCGGCGGCACGGGCGCGGCGCGGGACGCTTGACCTCGACCTGACGGAACGCAGGGTCACGCTGACGCCCGACGGGCATGTCGGCACGATCGGGCCGCGCGTGCGCCTCGACAGCCACCGCGTGGTGGAGGAATTCATGATCGCGGCCAATGTCGCCGCCGCGCGGGAACTGGAAAACCGTCATTATCCGTGCCTTTATCGGATTCATGCCCCTCCTTCGCCCGAAAAGCTCGATTCCCTGCGCACGGCGCTCGACACGCTTGGCGTGCGGCTGCCGCCTGCCGGCATGATCACGGCGTCCGACCTTGATGCCGTGCTGCGCCAGACGCGCGGGAGCGCGTGCGCGCCACTGGTCAATGAACTGATCCTCAGGGCGCAGAACCAGGCAGAATACAGCCCCGATCCCATCGGACATTTCGGCCTGACGCTGACATCGTACGCCCATTTCACCAGCCCGATCCGCCGCTATGCCGACCTTGTCACGCACCGCGCGCTGATTGACGCGACGGGGCTGGAACGCGGCGGTCCGGACCATGGCCGCGCGGCGCTGGGCCAGCTGGAGGAAATCGGCCGCGCCGTCACCGCCACCGAACGCCGCGCGGCGGCGGCGGAACGCGACGCGATCGAACGCTATGCCGCATCGTGGCTGTCGGGGCGAATCGGCAGCGTGATGACGGGCCGGGTCACGGGTGTATCGCGTTTCGGCATCTTCGTGACGCTGGACGCGACCGGCACGACGGGGCTGCTGCCGCAGGCCGCACTGCCGACGGACCAGTGGCATCATGACGAGGGCGCGCAGTCCCTGACGGGACGGCACAGCGGGCTTTCATTCCGGCTGGGCCAGGAAATCGCGCCGCGCCTGGCGGAGGCATCGCCCCTGACGGGCGCGCTGCTGTTCGACCTGCCCGATGATGCCGCGCGGGTGGACGCGCAGCCCGGCCGCGCGCGCAGGCGGCGCGGATGAAGCGCCGCGCCCGTTCCCTGCTGCCGCCCCTGTGCGCGATGGTTTCCATCACCATCACCCGCGCGCCCGTGGCGGAAAAGCCGCGCGGGCTGCGCATGATCCTGCAGGTGCCGCGCGACACCTTCATCATGATCCTTGTCGTCGCGCGCCTTACGACCGCCGCCTATGCCGATGACCCGCTGGTTCCGGCCACCCCGGCCACCCCGCAGCCCCTGCCAACGCAGGAGGCCGATGCGCCGGGCGGGCATTTCGACCCCACCCTGACATCGTCTGTCGTGCGGGCCAGCCTGTCCTTCCTGCTGCCGCGCACGCTGGAAAGCCACACGGTCCGCGATTTCAGCCTGTGGGGCCTGAACGGGCTGAGCGCGATCGACCCGTCCCTGACGGTGGAGGAACAGCACGGCATGCTGCACCTGTCGGTGGCGCAGCATACCGTGCTTGCGCTCGCCAGCCCCGCCGCCGACGACCTGCAGGGATGGACGGATGTCATCACCCGCATGATGGAAACCGCGTGGGAACGTTCGTCAGACATGCGCGCGACCGGCCAGGACGGGATGCTGCAGGGATTCTTTGATGAACTGTTCAATCACCTCGACCCCTATTCGCGCTATGTCGCGCCACAGGCGGCGACATCGGACCGCGACATCCGCAGCGGGGGCGCCGCCAGCGCGGGCCTGACGCTGGGGCTGGACCATCACGCCATCATCATCACGGCCGTCAACGCGAACGGCCCGGCATGGCCGACCTCCCTTTCGGCGGGGCAGGTCATCTATGCCGTCAACGGGCGTTCCACGCAGGACCGTTCGGTCGAGACGGTCACCGCGTGGCTTCAGGGGACGCCGGGAAGCATGGTGCGGCTGCTGGTCGGCGCGCCGGGGCGGCGTCGCACGACCGTCTCGCTCCGTCGGGAATCCGTCCCGCCGGAAACGGTCTTCGCCTATACCAGCGGGCATCACGTCGTCCTGCACATCACCGCATTTTCCGCCAACACCGCCGAGGAGATGAGCCAGTACCTCGACGAGGCCATGAACATCGCGCACCTGAGCGGGCTGATCCTCGACCTGAGGGGCAATCGCGGCGGCGTGCTGCAGCAGGCGGTCACGACGTCGGCGCTGATGCTCGACCACGGGGTCGCGGCGATCACGCAGGGACGCGACCCGCAGGCCAACCATGTCTGGGCGGTGCAGGGCGGCGACATGACGAACGGGCTGCCGATCGTCATACTGGTCGATGGACGTACCGCAAGTGCTGCGGAAATCCTGGCCGCAGCACTTGCGGACCAGAAACGCGCCGTCGTGGTCGGCAGCGCCACGCTGGGCAAGGGGCTGGTCCAGACCATCGGACAGATGCCCAACGGCGCGGAGCTGTTCGTGACATGGAGTCGGGTTCTCGCGCCGCTGGGCTGGCCGTTGCAGGGGCTGGGGGTCATGCCGCAGGTCTGCTCCAGCCTGGGGGAGGCGAACCTCGAACAGCAGCTGCAGGACCTTGCCGGCGGCAATGCCGACAGCACCGCATGGATCCATGCCTCCCGCCTGGCGCGCTTTCCGGTGGAAGTGTCGCGCACGCTGGCGATCCGCAAGTCCTGTCCCGCCGCGATCGGCACGGACAACGACCTTGATGCCGCCCATTCCCTGCTGGACAATCCGGAGGAATACCGCGCCGCGCTGGCGACCATTCCCGATGATCCCGCGACCCCGCCCGCCCATGCCGGGCCGGAATAGCAATATATTGTGTTATTCCTGCATGCCTCCCTCTGTATTTATGCAAAACTGGACCCGCGATGATGGAAGATGAAGGGCGCCTGAAAACCGGGATCTGGGTCAGCGCGGTCCTGCGCCAGGCCAGTCTGACGGGGAATCCTGCGGTTGTCCTGCATCGTGGCGATGCCGACGCGGGCGGGGTGCTGGTGGTGTTGCGCGACCGTCACGACATGATGACGGTTCTGGCGCAGACACGCACACCCGATGGACGGCGGGCATGGTTCCGGGCTACAGGGGAGGCGGCTGTGGATCAGGCCGCCGTGGACACGTACGTCACACGGCAGATGGGACGGGATCCCGATCTGTGGGTCGTGGAATTCGAGACGCCTGATCTGGCGCCACCATTTGAGGCAAGGCTGATATGAAGCGCGTGATCTTGCGAAGGTAGAAAGCTTATCTGGTACGCTGTCATGTGTGACATCTCGCACACAGTTGAAAATGACAGTGGGCCATGTCGCCACAAGCGGCAGTATGGTCACCGCTTATGGATTGTCAGGATGGACATCTTTCCGCAAAAGAATGCACAGACTGACCGCCCAGAGGAACATTGCACGTTCACCCGACCGGGCAACATGTTGGAAATGGCCCGTCGAAGGGAGAAGAAGAGTATGAATCTGCGGTACGGACTGCTTGCAGGGTCTTTATTGGCTGGCTCGGTTACCCTGGGCTCCGTGCTTGTATCGGTTCCGGCACTCGCCCAGCCCGTGCAGGGGCTGTACATGTCGGGCGAAGGCGGCGCCAGCCTGCCGCAGGGACAGGTGGTGCGCAATTCCTCCGCGCGCGACAAGTACAGCCCCGGCGCGGTGGGAATCGGCAGTATCGGCTATGGCCTCGGCAACGGTTTCCGTGTCGAGCTTGAAGGCCATTACCGCCACAACAACCTCGAATCCCTTGGCTCGACCGCCGGCAAGTACAATGCCCATACCAACGGGCGGCAGGAAGAATCCGGCCTGATGGCCAACGCCCTGTTCGACCTCGACATCGGCAAGAGCTGGCTTTTCCCCTATTTCGGGGCCGGCATCGGCTATGGCTGGCAGAACATGAACGCCCTGATCACCGGCAATTATGCCGGGCAGGCCTACAGCCAGCATGTCGGCGGGACCTATGGCAACTTTGCCTATCAGGGGATTTTCGGCCTGTCCTTCCCCATTCCGTGGGCGGTGGGCCTGTCCGCCACGGCGGAATACCGGTTCTGGACCATGCTGGGGCCGCAGTCGCATCATTCCGTCATTTCCGGCCCCGCCACGGCGGCGCTGAGTTCCGATTACGGGTTCCGCAACGGCAACCGCGACACGCGCACCGACTTCAACCATTCGGTGATGCTGGGCCTGCGGTATGAGTTCAATCCCGCCCCGCCGCCGCCGCCGCCCGTAACCGCGCCCGCGGCACCCGCCCCGGTGGAAAACCGCACGTATCTTGTCTTCTTCGACTGGGACAAGAGCACGCTGACCGACCGGGCGCGCGCCATCGTGGCCGTCGCGGCGCAGGCGTCCACCAATACGCAGACCACCCGGATCGAGGTGAACGGGTATACCGACAATTCGACCGGTCATCCCGGCCCGCAGGGCGAGCGTTACAATCAGGAACTGTCCCTGCGCCGCGCGCAGGTCATCAAGGCGGAACTGGTGCGTGACGGGGTTCCCGGCCCCTCGATCGACATCCATGGCTTTGGCGACGCCAACCCGCTGGTTCCCACGGCCGCCAACACGCGCGAGGCACAGAACCGGCGCGTGGAAATCATCCTGCACTGACCTTCGTAATCCCGCCACGCGCCAGCGCGTGGGAAATACGGACATGAAAAAGGCGGCCCCGTTCCAGGGACCGCCTTTTTTCGTGCCTGCCTGTCCGAAGCCTCAGACGAGGCCGTTGAACAGCGAGGTGGACAGGTAACGCTCCGCAAAGGAGGGGGCGATCGTCACGATCGTCTTGCCCTCGTTCTCCGGCTGCTGCGCCAGCTGCATGGCGGCATGAAGCGCAGCCCCCGATGAAATGCCGACCGGCACGCCATCAAGGCGCGCGCATCGCCGCGCGGCTGCGATCGACTCCCGCTCAGAAACGGTCAGGATGCCATCAAGGCTGTGCAGGTCCAGCGTATGCGGGCAGAAGCCCGGCCCGATCCCCTGAATGCCATGCGGCCCCGGTTCATCGCCATTCAGGACGGCGCTTTCCACGGGCTCCACGCCAAAGACCTGCAGCCCCTTCTTGCGCGGCTTCAGCCCGTGGGCGATGCCGCTTGCCGTGCCGCCGGTCCCCACGCCTGCGACGATGATATCCACCTCCCCGCGCGTATCGACCCAGATTTCCTCCGCCGTGGTGGCGGCGTGGATCGCGGGGTTGGCGGGATTATCGAACTGGCGTGGCATCCACGCGCCGGGCGTGTTCTTCAGGATGGCCTCGGCCCGCGCGATCGCCCCGGCCATGCCCAGGCGAGCGGGCGTCAGTTCCAGCTGCGCATCCAGCAGGCGCAGCATCTTGCGCCGTTCGGTGGAGGCCCCTTCGGGCATGGTGACAATCAGGCGATACCCGCGCGCCGCCGCGACAAACGCCAGGGAAATGCCGGTATTGCCCGATGTCGGTTCCACCAGCGTCGTCTTGCCCGGCGTGATTTCGCCCCGCCGTTCGGCATCCATCACCATCGCCGCGCCAATCCTGTCCTTGACCGACCCGAGGGGATTGAAGAATTCCAGCTTCATCAGCAGGCGGCTTTTCAGCTCATCCTCACGCATCAGGTGTGGCAGCTCCACCAGCGGCGTTCCGCCGACCGTCTCGGTAATGGATCCGTACACCCTGCCCCGTGGCTGGGCGAAGCCGAATGTCATGTCCTGGTCGGTCGAATCGTTCATACGTCGAACTCCTGCTGATGGATCAATATGCAATCGTGCCCCTGACATAATCCACTGCCATCCTGAACAGAAGCGTGGATCATCCGGACAAATGCTGATAAATCCGCCACGGATGAATTTGTTTCACAAATGGGACCGTACGATATGCTTCTCCGGTGTGACAGGACCATGATCGCGATACTGATCATGCTTGATGTGGCATTTCATGCGGGTCGCAATGGAACCGTCAGCGCGGCGGACATTGCCGAACGCGCCAACCTGGCCCGGCGGGGGATCGAACCCCTGCTCCAGACCCTGTCGCGTTCGGGGCTGCTGGAAAGCATCCGCGGGCCACGAGGGGGATATCGCCTGGGCCGGCCACGGCGCGACATCCTGCTGTCGGACGTGCTGGAGGTCGTGACGGCGGATGAATCCGGCGATGGCGGCCCGACAGGGCAGCTGTTCGACAAGGTGATCGAGCCCTGCTGGAAGGAGCTTGACGACATGGTTGAAAAACGCTGCCGCAAGCTGACACTCGATGACCTGGTGAAGCGGGCCGAGCATAGCGGCATGCGCCGTCCCCTGCCTGAACCGATCACGTTCTCGATCTGAGGATATTCTTCCCCGTCATGGTGACAGGTACTTTCGGGTCTTCTCGTGTCACGTGCACAGGGTTGACGGGCATCCCTGAAACATAAAGGCCATCCGACAGCACAGCCGCCGGTGGGACGCATCCGCCGCAGCCGGCGACGGATGCCAGTCATCACATGTGAGTGATTGACGTCACTTCGCCGCCGTGCTGACGCTCGGCGCCTCGACATGGGCGGTGATGTTCAGCGTATCGCGCGGTTCCTTTTCCCCACGGATCAGCTGCACGCGGAACGTGTCGTTCCCGGCATACGCCGTATTGGGCGTATAGGTCACGTATGTGTGATCGTTATAATTATAGATGAAGGCCTTGCCGTGTTCCGGCGCGGGCGACACCCCGAACGAGGCATAGGCATGGCCGTCGGGCTTGCGCACCTCGACCGCGCAATAGCCGTCGTCGCTACGCACCTGCATCGCCGTGGCCTGCGTATTGGTGCCTGCCGATGTCAGCGGATCGACATGGCACAGGCCCGATACCTTCATGTAATTGTAGGGATTCGGGGGGCCGCCGAGATTCACAGCCGGCTTGTTCATACATCCGGCGAGCAGAACGCCCGTCGTCATCATCATTGCAGACAGTCGCAGTCGCACTCGATCAGCTCCGCTCTCTAATAGTCGTATCCATTGGGCACGCCCGTCCGACCCCGGCCATTTCGGGCACGGGGAAGATCGTGGACAGAATGCTACCGCCCCGCTCTAGAGCAACATGGCCCCGCGCGAAAGGCCTATCCTCAATCCGGCACGAGTCGATGACACTGCTGTGGGGAACACACTTTTTTTGGCCGGTGGTCCTCCCCCTCCCTTTTGGCGACTATCCGATTAGGCTATAGAGCCTGACAGGATTTATTATGCCGGCTCATGTGGGGATCCACGGATCCGGCGACAATCACGCCGCAAGATCTGGAGAACCGCCCTGATGTCCTTGTCGTTTTGGCGCGCCGCAGCAGCCGGTCTGGCTCTGGCCGGCCTTATCAACAGCGGTCATGCGCTGGCTGCCGGTCCCTGCTCCCCCTCCCCCGCGCATGAAGCCTTCGATGTGCAGGGCCTGAAGAGCGAACTGATGGTCACGGCCCTGTCCTGCGGCGCGCAGGACAAGTACAACAGTTTCGTGACCAAGTTCCGCCCCAGCCTGGCGAGTGAGGAAAAGGTCCTGACCTCCTATTTCCACACCACCTATGGCCGCAGCGCGCAGCGCCAGCATGATGACTACATCACGCAGCTTGCGAACGTGCAGTCCGAACGCGGGCTGAAATCCGGCACCGCGTTCTGCCAGCAGCGCGTCTCCATGTTTGACGAGGTGCAGGTCCTCGAAACATCGGCCGACCTGTCGCATTATGCCCAGGCCAAGGACATCCTGCAGCCCGCGTCCTACCTGACCTGCACCGCGCCGAACCGCCCGGCGCCGGCCGCGGCCCGTTCCACCACGCGCACCGCGCGCCGCACGGTCCGCAGCTGACGCCGCCAGCCCCGCCCGCAGCGTCGCGCAAACACAAGGCCGGTCAGTCATGTCCGGCCTTTTTTGCGTGCGCCGCGTCCCGCATGGGGCATTATGTGCGCCGCATGCGGCATGACCCGGCATGCAGGCGGCTTTATCTTGACACCACCCGGTCCGAAGGCACAAAGAACAGTTCATGAACGACGATCTTTTCTCCAAGGCCACAGCCCCGGACAAGGCACCGGGCAAGGCTCCCCGCCGCAAATCCCGCGCGCCGGCGGAGGCCCCACGGACCCAGAGTGAAGATTACGACGCCAGCGCGATCGAGGTGCTGGAGGGGCTGGAGCCCGTCCGCCGCCGTCCGGGTATGTATATCGGCGGCACGGATGAAACCGCGTACCACCACCTTGCCTCCGAAATCCTCGACAATGCGATGGACGAGGCCGTGGCCGGCCATGCCTCGGTCATTGACGTGTCGCTGGAGGCCGGGAACTGGCTGACGATCCGCGACAACGGGCGCGGCATCCCGGTCGATCCCCATCCCAAGTTCCCGAAGCGCTCGGCGCTGGAGGTCATCCTGACGACGCTGCACGCGGGCGGCAAGTTCTCGGGCAAGGCCTATGCCACGTCCGGCGGGCTGCATGGCGTCGGGTCATCGGTCGTCAACGCCCTGTCCGCCCGGATGGAGGTGGAAATCGCGCGCGACCGCACGCTGTGGCAGCAGGTCTATGAACGTGGTGTCCCGCTTGCCCCGGTGGAGGAGGTCGGCCCGACACAGAACCGGCGCGGCACGCAGATCCGATTTGTCCCCGACCCGCAGATTTTCGGGAAACTGCATTTCTCCCCCCTGCGGCTGTATCGCCTGTGCCGGTCCAAGGCGTTTTTGTTCCGTGGCGTGACCATACGCTGGTCGTGCGATCCCTCGCTTATCAAGGGCGCGGACGTCCCGGCGGAGGCGGTCCTGCACTTCCCCGGCGGCCTTGCCGACAGCCTGCGCGACGAACTGGGCAATACCGCGCTGCTGAGCGATATCTGGGCCGGGGACGCGGACCTGCCGACGGCGGCGGACGGGGAAAGCACCGGACGCATGGAATGGGCCATCGCGTTCGTCGAACGGGGATCGGCCGGGCTGTCGTCCTATTGCAATACCATTCCCACGCCCAATGGCGGCACGCATGAAACCGGTTTCCGCACTGCCCTGACCAAGGGGCTGCGCAACTGGGGGGAGCAGCGGTCGAACAAGCGTGCGGCCGCGATCAATGCCGATGACATCATGGGCCTGATTTCGGCCAAACTGTCGGTTTTCATCCGCGACCCGCAGTTCCAGGGCCAGACGAAGGAAAAGCTGACCAGCAGCGAGGCCAGCCGCCTGGTGGAAACGGCGCTACGGGACCGTTTCGACCACTGGCTGGCGGGCAACCCGCCACAGGCGGACAACCTGCTGGCGGTGGTGATCGAACGCGCGGAAGAACGCCTGCGCCGCAAGGAAATGAAGGACACCCCGCGCAAGAGCGCCACGCGCCGCCTGCGCCTGCCGGGGAAGCTGACGGACTGCACCCGCGAAAACGCCGCCGAGACGGAGATTTTCCTTGTCGAGGGCGACTCGGCCGGGGGATCGGCCAAGCAGGCCCGCAACCGCGAAACGCAGGCCGTCCTGCCCCTGCGCGGCAAGATCCTGAACGTCGCCAGCGCCTCCGCCGAAAAACTGCGCGCCAATCAGGAACTCCGCGACCTGGTGGAGGCACTGGGCTGTGGCATCGGCGAACGCTTCGACGCCAGCCGCCTGCGCTATGGCCGCATCATCATCATGACGGATGCCGATGTGGACGGGGCGCATATCGCCTCCCTGCTGATGACGTTCTTCTATCGCGAACTGCCTGCGCTGATCCGTGGCGGCCATGTCTATCTGGCGCAGCCGCCGCTATATCGCCTGACGCAGGGCGGCAGGACGGTCTACGCCATGAACGACGCGGACCGTGAACGCAGGCTGAAGCGGGATTTCAAGCCCAATGCGAAGGTCGAGGTCTCGCGCTTCAAGGGGCTGGGCGAAATGCCGCCCGCCGACCTCAAGCAGACGACCATGGATCCCAGGCACCGCACGCTGCTGAAGGTCATCACCCCGATGGAGGACAGCAACCTGACGCGTGAACGGGTCGAACACCTGATGGGACGCAAGCCCGAACTGCGCTTCCAGTTCATTCAGGAACATGCGCGACAGGTCGAAAACCTCGACATCTGACCCGACCGGCTTTTTCGGGAGGCTCACGTTTTTTCCGGAGCCATATTTCCGGGGCCACGTTCTTGGCGCCACGTTTCGGGGCAATGAAAAAGGGGGAACCGCCATCTGGCAGGTTCCCCCTTTTTCGTGCATCCAGATTGAGTGCGAAGCGCGTCTTCAGCCCGCCTTCACCTGGACATCATGCGTGATGGTATCGGACGCCACCACGGGCGCGGGCTGCACCAGGCTGACCACGGTGGGGTTGAAGACACGCAGGAACGTGCCAGGATGGACGCCCATCCACAGCGTCACGACCGCCAGCGGGACCAGCACCGCCAGTTCCGGGCCGGTCAGGTCACGCAGCAGGGCCACCATACCGCCCGCCGCCTGCCCGAACATCACGCGGCGATACAGCACCAGCATATAGACCGCGCCGAGGATCATGCTGGACCCGCCAAGGAAGGCCAGCCAGAACGAGACGTGAATCGCGCCCACCATCACCAGCAGTTCCCCAACGAACGCCCCGGTACCCGGCAGGCCGATATTGGCCATGACGAACAGCATCGTCAGCGTCGCCAGGACCGGCATCTTGTGCGCCACCCCGGCAAAGGCCGAGATATTGCGCGTCTCCGCCCGCCATGACACGGCCGAGACACAGAAGAACAGCGCGGCGATCACGATGCCATGCGACAGCATCTGGAAGATCGCGCCGTCGATTCCCTCGGGCGTCAGGGTGAACAGCCCGATGGCGATGACCCCCATGTGGGAAAAGGAGGAATAGGCGATCACGCGCTTCATGTCGGTCTGCGCCAGCGCGATGATCGCGGCATAGATGACGGCCACGACGCCCACGGTCAGGATATAGGGGGCAAAGACCCGCGCCGCGTCGGGGAACATCAGCACGCCAAAGCGCAGCAGGCCATACGCCCCGGCCTTTGACAGGACGCCCGACAGCATGACGGAGGCCGGGGTCGGGGCCTCGGTATAGGCATCGGGCAGCCACGCATGCAGCGGGAACAGCGGCAGCTTGACCCCGAAGGCCACGATGAAGCCCGCCAGCAGCCATCCCTGCATCGCGTGGGAGAAGGTCGTGTGCTGCAGCGTCGGGATGTCGGTCGTGCCCGCGACGTTCCACATCACCAGCAGCGCCACCAGCATGAACAGCGAGCCGCCAAAGGTGAACAGGAAGAACTGCAGCGAGGCCCAGACCCGCTTCGGCCCGCCCCATACGCCGATCATCAGGCTGCCCGGCAGGAGCGTCGCCTCGTAAAAGAGATAGAACAGCACGAGGTCGAGCGCGGAAAACAGGCCGATCAGCGTGGTTTCCAGCAGCAGCATCGCCACCATGTAATCACGCACGCGGGTGTTCACCAGCTTCCACCCCCCGATGATCGCAAGCGGGGTCAGGAAGGTGGACAGCAGCACGAACATCAGGCTGATGCCATCGACGCCGGCATGGTACAACACGCCAAAGGCGGAGGCCCATGGCGCGACCTGTTCGAACTGTGGCCCGACATGGGTGGGATCGAACTGCACCCACATCACGAGGGACAGGACGAACACGATCGCACTGGTCCACAGCGCCACCCACCGCGCGGCGGTCTCGACCGCCTGGGTCGTACCTCGCGTCAGCATGATGGCCAGAACGCCCGCCAGGGGCAGATATGTGACGAGGGAAAGCAGGATCGGGTGCACGTCAGTCTCATCGCCATGAAAGGATGGACCGACCTTAGGGGCGTTCCGGAAATGAAATCCACCCGCCCACCGCTCACGTTCTGCCGAGCAGGGGCTCACATTCGCGTATTTTCAGTCCCCTCGCGCCCCCGCTGAACAGGGCATGCGTCGGCGTCAGCGACGGCCGAACATCCGCTCCAGGTCAGCTTTTTCCAGCTTCAGCCAGGTGGGGCGACCATGTGAACAGGTCCCGGCGCGCGGGGTTCGTTCCATGTCACGCAGCAGGGCGTTCATTTCCTCGTGTGTAAGGCGACGGCCCGCGCGCACGCTGCCATGGCACGCCATGCGCGCGATGATCGCGTCAAGCCGCCCGTCAATCGCCTGCGCCTGCGCGGGGGCAAGCAGATCGTCCTCCGCCAGTTCCTCCGCCAGGTCACGCAGCATCGCCGCAGCGTCGCCTCCCCCCAGCAGTGCGGGCACCGTGCGCACCAGCACGGCATTGCCGCCAAAGGCGTCAATCTCGATTCCCAGCGCCGACAGCGTATCGGCATAGGACAGCAGCAGTTCCGCCCGCCCCTGCGGCACGTCCACGACTTCGGGCAGCAGGAGTCGCTGGGCCCTGACCTCGCCCCCCAGATACTGCGCGCGCAGCCGCTCGTGCGTCAGGCGTTCATGGGCGGCGTGCTGATCGACCAGCACAAGCTCGCCCGCCGATGTCTGCGCAAGGATATAGGTGCCCAGAACCTGCGCCACCGCCGCGCCAAGGGGAAAATCCGCCTCCGCCCCGGCATGAACATGGACATGGACATGGGCGGCGGATTCGCGCCCCCCCGGCGCATCCGCATCGGACAGGGCGCTGGACTGGGCACTGGATTGGACCGCCGGGTCCATGATCCGGCGCGCGGCAGGCGGCAGGTCCGCCAACGGCAGGCGACGTTCCGCAACCCCCGCACCCGCAACACTGGCACCCGGGTCCCCGGCACCGGCATCCCCCGGCAGTCCGGCGGAAAAGGCCGAACCGCCTGCCACGGGCGAAGGGCGCGATGACGGTTCGGGCGGATACCAGATCCGCGCCCCGCCCGCAGGCCGCGACTGCAGCAGTCCCGGCCTGACCCCCGCGATGCCAGCCCCGATTCCCAGCGCCCGGCCCAGTGATCCGATCACCAGCGCCCGCACCGCCGCCGCGTCGGCGTAACGCAGTTCGGTCTTGGCCGGATGGACATTCACGTCCACCTGTTCCGGCGGGATATGCAGCGACAGTGCCACCACCGCGTGACGCCCGTGTTCCATGACATTGCGATAGGCCACCCGCACCGCCGTGCGCAGCACCGGATCGACCACGGGGCGTCCGTTCACCAGCAGAAGCTGTCCGTTGGCGGTGGCGCGATGCACGGACGGGGCGCAGATATAGCCCGACAGGCGCAGGTCCCCGCGCTCCCCTTCCACCGGGATCAGGCCGTCCGCCTGCCCCGCGTCCAGAATCGCCGCCGCCCGCGCGGCCGTGTCCTGCACTGGCAGGTCAAGGACCACGCGCTGATCGAACTGCAGGCGAAAGGCGACATGGGGCGCGGACAGGGCCAGGCGACGGACGGTATTTTCGGCATGGCCCGATTCGACCCGCGCGCTCTTGAGGAATTTGCGCCGCGCGGGGGTGGCGAAAAACAGGTCCTCCACCACCACGCGGGTGCCCGCGACCCCGGCGCAGGGACGTGGCTCCTCGATCCGTCCGCCCTCCACCCGTATGGACCAGGCGGATGGCGCGCCATGCGTGCGCGACGTGACACACAGCCGCGCGGCCGCCCCGATCGACGGCAGGGCCTCCCCCCGGAAGCCCAGCGTGGAGATGCGCACCAGCGTTTCGTCCGACAGTTTCGAGGTGCAGTGACGCTCCACCGCAAGACGCAGGTCCTCCGGCGTCATGCCGCAGCCATCGTCGGTCACCTCGATCCGGTCGATGCCGCCATTTTCCAGAAGGATGGAAACCCGCCGCGCGCCCGAATCCAGCGCGTTTTCCACCAGTTCCTTCAGCGCGGCGGCAGGACGCTCTATCACCTCGCCCGCCGCGATGCGGTTGACCACCTGTTCGGACAGGCGACGGATCACGGGGCGTTCCGGGGAAGGGGAATGTTCGGTCATGACGGCATCATGGCGGAATGGCCCGCCCATCTCCAGCGCGGGGACGCACGGCACCGGGCGGGATCGCAAGACCTGTGGGGAATCAGCCACCCGGCTGCCCGCCCCGCCGTAAGCAAAAGACACCCGCGGCGTTGGCGCGCGGGATTATTTCTTCTTGGTCGGCGCGCTCAGCGTCGGCGTCGCACCCTGCGTCAGGTTGCGGCCAAGGGCCGAATCCTCACGCAGGCGGGCATTCTCCGCCTTGGCATTGACCACGTTGCCCGCGCCGCCACCGTGC
Organism: Novacetimonas pomaceti; assembly: GCF_003207955.1. NCBI lineage: Bacteria > Pseudomonadati > Pseudomonadota > Alphaproteobacteria > Acetobacterales > Acetobacteraceae > Novacetimonas > Novacetimonas pomaceti. The sequence continues at coordinate 153,728 of NZ_NOXG01000004.1, read as the reverse complement.
CAGAACATCAGGTGATCGACAAAGCTGGTGCCCGCCTTGCCCAGTTCGCCGCGATCCGGCGAACTGGATGCCTCGTTCGCCTCGCCCACCAGGGCGGTCTGGCCCGGGCTGTCCTGCCCGTAGGCACCCTGAAGGGCGACGTTGGGCGACAGGGTTTCCAGCGCCTGCATGCGCGGATTGGTATCCTGCGCACGCTGGATGGCCGCGCTGTTGGGCGCGCCCAGTTCGTCCGAAGGCGGCATCGAAAGCGGCGTGCGCGTCGTGACGGTGTATTCGTCGGGCATGCTGCGTTCCAGCCCGAACGCACGCGAAACGTCCCCCCCCGAGCAGCCGGTCAGGGAAAGACCGCCCGTCGCGACCAGAGCAAGGGTGAGGGTTCTGAAAGCCATGGATGCCATGATTCGCCTATTACCGCCCCCGTAACGGTTCGGCAAGCGCCGCTGTGACATTCTGTCCTATCCCCTGTCGCGATCGAAAAGATTATCAATAATCAGCACTGCCACACCGCAGTCAATCGCCGCATCGGCAAGGTTGAATACCGGCCATGACCATCCATAGGCATGCAGGTGCACGAAATCCACCACCGCGCCGAACTGCAGCCGGTCGATGACATTGCCGACCGCCCCCCCCATGATCGCGCCCAGCGCGCCCGCGACCCACGGGCGCGGCGTGCGTGCCGCCCATACACCCAGCAGCGCGACGATGCCCAGCGCCACGACCGAAAAGATGATGCGGCCCGCCGTCCCCACGCCACCCAGCATCCCGAAGGTGATGGCGTGGTTCCAGACCATGGTGAAATTCAGCCCCGGCATCAGGGCGACGCTCTGGCGTCCCGGCAGGTCATACCCATGCAGGATCCAGTGCTTGGTGGCCTGGTCCAGGCCAAGGACAAGGGCGAAGAACAGGACCGTCCATCCCGCCCGGCTGACCCTGCGCCGCCGTCGCGGCGTGGGGTCAAGCATGCCAGATCCTGACATGACGGATAAACTCACGCCCCGCCCTGCACCACATCATTGCATCGCAGGCACAGCTGCGGATGCGCGGCGATGGTTCCCACTTCCTCAAGCACCTTCCAGCAGCGCGCGCACTTGTGGCCCGACGCCGCGCGGACGACGGGACCGCCATGCGGCGTGCCCTGCGCCCCATCCGGCTGGTCCAGATAGATCGGGGCGCTGCCCGCCTCGATCGAAACATCCACCTGCGAGACGATCGCCAGCTCGCACCAGTCCACCTCGCCGAAAACGGTGGCCTCCTGCTCCGCCAGCGGCAGCGTGACCGCCGCCTGCAGCGACGATCCCACGATGCCGTTGCGACGCGCGGTCTCGATTTCGGTGGTGATGACGCGCCGCACGCCACGCAGCATGGCCCAGCGATCCTCCAGCGCGGGCTGGTGCCACTGCGCCGGGATGTCGGGGAAAGGCTGGAGGTGGATGCTCTGCGTATTGCCCGGCCGCGCCAGCCATGCCTCTTCCGCCGTAAAGACCAGCACGGGGGCCAGCCACGCGCACAGGCAGCGGTGCAGGTGGTCCAGAACCGTGCGCGCCGCCCGGCGCTTGGGGCTGGCGGGACCGTCGCAGTAGATCGCGTCCTTGCGCACGTCGAAATAGAACGCCGAAAGGTCGGCGGCGCAGAAGCCGTGCAGCGCGGGATAGACCCCCACCCATTCATGCGTTTCCACCGCGCGCGCCACCAGCCCGCCCAGTTCGCCCAGACGGTGCAGCACCCAGCGTTCCAGTTCCGGCAGGTCGTCATAAGCGACCCGCTCCTCCTCGGAAAAACCATCCAGCGCGCCCAGCAGCCAGCGCAGCGTATTGCGCAGGCGGCGGTAAAGCTCGCCCTGCTGCTTGAGGATGTCCTTGCCGATGCGCAGGTCCTCGTTGGTGTCGGAATTCATCACCCACAGGCGCAGGATATCGGCGCCGAGCGAGTCGTTGACATCCTGCGGGGCGATGACATTGCCCAGCGACTTGGACATCTTGCGTCCCTGCTCATCAAGGACGAAGCCGTTGGTCACCAGCGTGCGGAACGGCGCGACACCCTTCGTCCCCACGCTTTCGAGCAGCGAGGACTGGAACCAGCCGCGATGCTGGTCCGAACCTTCGAGATAGACATCGGCGGGGAACGGCAGCCCGTCATGGCCCAGCACGAAGGCATGGGTCGAGCCGCTTTCGAACCACACGTCCACGATGTCGAAGACCTGTTCGTAATCCTCCGGGTCGCGCCCTTCGCCCAGGAAACGCCCCGCCGGGGAGGAATACCACGCGTCCGCCCCCTCGGCCGCGAAGGCATCGACGATGCGCTTCATCACCGCCGGGTCGCGCAGGACCTCGCCCGTGCGCTTTTCAACGAACACCGCGATCGGCACGCCCCATGCGCGCTGGCGGCTGATGCACCAGTCGGGACGCCCCTCCACCATGGAGGTCAGGCGGTTGCGCGACTGCGCGGGGACGAACGTCACCTTCTCCAGCGCCTCGAGCGCGCGGCGGCGCAGGGAGCCCTCGCCATCCATGCGGATGAACCACTGCGGCGTCGCGCGATAGATGATCGGCGCGCGCGACCGCCATGAATGGGGATAGGAATGGACCATGATCGTCCGCGCCACCAGCCCCGCCGGGGCCTGGCCCGCGGCGGCGGCATGGCGCATCACATCGGCCAGCGCGGCGCAGACCGGCTCCGCCGCCTTGAAGACATGCACGCCCGCGAACAGCGGCACCCATTCGGCATAGCGGCCGTCATCCATCACCAGTTCGGTGATTTCCAGCCCGTACTGGCGGCCAAGGCTGAAATCGTCCTCGCCATGGGCCGGGGCGGTATGGACCAGCCCGGTGCCCGCTTCGGTCGTGACATGTTCGCCCGGCAGCATCGGCACGTCGAAATCATATCCCTGCCCCCGCAGCGGATGGGCGCAGACCGCGCCCTTCAGCGCGCGGCCCGGCAGGGTGTACAGCACATGATGCGCGCTGATGCCCGCCGCGGCGCAGAACGGCTCGATCAGGTCTTCCGCCACCAGGACCTTCGATTCCGGCTCCAGCAGGGCGCCGTCGGTCACGTCATCCACCCGCACCACGGCATAGGTGATGTCCGGGCCATAGGCGATGGCGCGGTTGGCGGGGATCGTCCACGGCGTCGTGGTCCAGATGACCGCCGCCACGTCCTCCAGCGCATGGGCCGGGGTGGGGTCATGGATGATGGGAAAGGCCACGTGGATGGCGGTGGATTCGTGATCGCGGTATTCGATCTCCGCCTCGGCCAGGGCGGTCTTTTCCACCGGGCTCCACATGACGGGGCGCAGGCCGCGATACAGCAGCCCGTTGAGCAGGAATTTGCCGATTTCGCCCACGATCGCCGCCTCGGACGAAAAATCCATCGTGGCGTAACGCCGCGCCCATTCCGCCTGCACGCCCAGACGGCGGAATTCGGCGGCCTGGATATCCAGCCACTTCTGGGCATAGGCGCGGCATTCGGCGCGGAACTGCAGGACGGGGACGCCATCCTTGTCCTGTCCGCGCTTGCGGTATTCCTCTTCGATCTTCCATTCGATCGGCAGGCCGTGGCAGTCCCAGCCGGGAATGTAATGCACGCCATAACCCGACATGCGGTGCGCGCGGTTGATGACGTCCTTCAGGATCTTGTTCAGGGCGTGACCGATATGCAGGTGGCCGTTGGCATAGGGCGGGCCGTCATGCAGCATGAAGACCTGCCGCCCCTTCGACTGCTGGAACAGGCTGTCGTCGAGCCCTTCCGCGGCCCAGCGCTCCAGCATCTCGGGCTCCCGTTTCGGCAGGCTGCCGCGCATGGGAAAGGAGGTGGTGGGAAGGAACACCGTCTCCCGATAGAGATCCTGTGGTTTTGACTCGGTCATGACCCTGTTTTCTGACTGCTTGATCCAAAGAAACATGGAGGGACGGGACATGCCCCGTACAACCGCAACGCAACCTTATGGGGAGGGGGCGGCCCCGCGGTCAAGCTTTCGCGACGCGCCCGCCCGGCGTTCGCTTTCCCCCGACCGTCCTGCCGGGCGCCCTGCCTGCCGCTTTTCCTGCCTGTTCCACCACGCCACGACCGCCTGCGCGTCCCGGACACTCACGTCCCGTTCATCGCGAGGAGGTAGTCGCGCGCGGCCTGCGTATCACGCGCGATCTGCGTGCGCAGGGCATCCAGCCCGTCGAATTTCCGTTCCTCGCGCAGCAGGGTATGCAGCGCCACCGACAGGGTATGGCCATACAGGTCGCCCTCGAAATCCAGCAGGTGGACCTCCAGCCGGCTTTCCTGCCCGTCATTGATGGTCGGACGGCGGCCGATGTTGGCAACGCCGGGACAGGTGCGGCCATCGGTCATGCGCACGCTGACGGCATAGACCCCGCGCGCGGGTTCCAGATGGCGGCCAAGGGCGATGTTGGCAGTGGGAAAGCCCAGCAGGCGCCCCCGCTTGTCGCCATGTTCCACCTGGCCACGGATCGACCACGGACGGCCCAGCTCCTCCGCCGCGCGTTCGGGATATCCCTCCTGCAGAAGGCGGCGGATGCGGGTGGAGGAATAGGGCCCCGCCGCATCGCACAGGGCGGGCACCACCGTAAGGCCGATATCCAGGCCCTGCGCCTCCTGCGCGAGGAAGGCGACATTGCCGCGCCTGCGATGGCCGAACGCAAAGTCAGCGCCACAGCCGACATGCTGCACCCCCAGGCCGGCATGCAGGACATCGGTCACGAATTCCTCGGCGCTCATGGCGCTGAACTGCGGGGTGAAGGGGATCTGGAAGACGTGCTTCACCCCAAGTGCCACGAGGGCGGAAAACCGTTCATCGGGCAGCGTCAGGCGAAAGGGCGGGTCCTGCGGGCGGAACAGTTCGCGGGGATGCGGCTCGAACGTCACGACCGCCAGTTCGCGGTCCGGGCGCGCGGCATGCAGCGTGCGCAGCAGGTGGGCATGGCCCAGATGCACCCCGTCGAAATTGCCCAGCGCCGCGACCGCGCCGCGCGCGCTGTCGGGAATGTCGCGCCAGTCGGTGTAAAGATGCGCCCTCATGCCGCCACCGGCAGGCCGGACATGCGGCTGACCTCCGCGAACGTGGCGGCGACGCGATGGGTCGTCCCGGCGACGGTGCCATCCTCGGGCCGCGCGATCTGGCATGTCCGCAGCCCCGCCTGCGCCGCCGCGTCAAGTTCGGCCACGACATCGGACAGGAATAGCACGTCCGCCGCCACCCATCCGGCCCGCGCCATGATGTGGGTGTAACTCGCGGCCTCGCGCTTGCCCCCCATCGCAAGGTCGTAAAACCCGTCGAACAGGGCCGTCACGTCGCCTTCGTCCGTATGGCCGTAAATCAGCTTCTGCGCCGCGACGGAGCCGGAGGAATAGACCGCAAGCCGGATCCCGGCCGCCGACCATGCCCGCAGCGCGGGCAGGACGTCGGGATACATCCGCGCGCTCAGCCGTCCCGTGCGATACCCCTGCGCCCAGGCGATTCCCTGCAATGTCTTGAGCGGGGCTATCTTCTCATCACGGTCCATCCACGCCTCGAGCTGCGCCAGGGGATCCACGCCCGGGGCAAGGCGCGCGACCTCCGCGATCGCAGCGCGGACCTGCGGGTCGTCGGCATGTTCGCGCAGCAGGGCGGGCAGCGCCGCGCGCGCATAGGGAAACAGCACGTCATGGACGAAGGAGACCGGGATGGTCGTCCCCTCGATATCGAGCAGGACGGCACGCGGCGGCGTGGAGCGGGATGGCGTGGGATCAGGTGGCAATTTTACACCCTTTTATCGTCTTTATCGTCGGGGGCGGCAAAACGCAGGGCGATGTCATCGCCGGTATAGCGCGCGACCCACCCATCGGGGTTGGTAAAGACCCGCAACGCCACGAAATCGGGATCCGCGCCGCCATCGAACCAGTGGGGCACGCCAGCGGGAACCGAAATCAGGTCGCCGGCGGTGCAGCGGACATTGAACACCCGCCCGTCCACATGCAGGACAAAGTCGCCATGCCCATGCACGAAAAACCTGATTTCGTCCTCGGCATGGACATGCTCGCTCAGGAACTTCCGCCGCGCGGCGTCCCAGCCCTCGCCCGCGCCATGCATGCCGACGACATCGGCGGAGCCGGCCCCCGTTTCGCCCATCAACTGATCGAGATAGGGACGGTAGATCTCCAGCACCTCGTCCGCCGGGGCGTCGCGGGGCGGGATCACGGGGCTGTCCCAGCGTTCGAAACGCACGCCGATTTCCCCAAGGATCGCGGCCATCTCGTCCCCATCCCCGGTCCGCAGGAGCGGGGCCGCGGGATTGTCGTCGCGATAGAGGGCAAGGCTGCTCATGCCCGGATCTTCCGTTTTTCCAGTTCGCACGCCAGAAGGAATTCCAGCCCCTCCAGCCGGGCGAGGGCCATGTCCATGTCGTCGCCCCAGACATAGACGCCATGCCCCCGGATCACGTATCCCATGGGCATGTCGGCAAGGTGCGGCGCGACAGCCCGCGCAAGGCGTGCGATGTCCTGGTCATTGTCGAACACCGGCAGGCGCAGGCTGGCATCGTGGGTCTTCTGCCCCTCGAACACCTTGAGCACCTCGTATCCCGACAGGACGAGCGCGTCATCCGCCAGCATCGACAGCACGGTGGAGGCAACGGAATGACCATGCAGCACCGCCCCCGTGCGCGGGAACGCGGCATAGATCTGGCAATGCAGCAGGGTTTCGGCGCTGGGGCGGTCGCCGGCATGCACCGGCGCGCCGTCCATCGTGACCTCGATCACGCCATGGGGGGTCAGCATGCCCTTGTGCCCGCCCGAACGCGTAATCGCGATCAGCCCGTCGGGCAGGCGGCGGCTGATGTTGCCCGCCGTCGCGGGCACCCAGCCAAAACGGTCCATCCGGCGTCCCGCCGCGATGATGTCATCCACCGCGACCGCGCGCGGGTCGGAAGAAATAACCTTGTCCATCGAACCTTCACGACTGATCTGGCGGGCCGGGCCGGGCGACCCGCCGCATGGCCTGTCAGGCCACGGGTGGCCCCATGCCGTCCCGCCCGCCTGTCATCCTGCCTATTTTACGTTGTGGCCCGACGGCTGGCTGCTTTCGGTGAAGTTCGCATCGCGCTGCTGCGTGGCGGGACCGGATATGTGGCCGCCCGCGTTCTGCTGCGACGGGGCGACGGGTTCGTCATCGGCGATGTTCTTCTTGAACGTCTTGATGCCACGCGCCATGTCGCCCATCAGCGAGCTGATCTTGCCCCCGCCCCCAAACAGCACAAGCACGACCGCAAGAACGATCAGCCAATGTCCCCAGCTCAAGCTACCCATAACACCCTCGATTTCCGCGTCGCCGACGCAAAAGCTGTTTTCCTACGACCCATGCCGCCATGACATGTGCCAGACGCGTCTTCCCTCACATGAGGCCACGCAGCCGTTGATGCAAGCATCGCCCCGCCGCTTTTCCACCACACCATAGCATGCGGCCCCGATCCCGTATCGGGTCCTGTCCCCCGGCCTGGTTTTAAGCGCGGCCTATTTAAGCGGCAGGATAAAACCGTACGCAGGATAGACACTTTTGCCGATGCCGTGAATGGGGCTCCACCAGACCTGTACCCGCGACCAGTCATTTCGACTCGACACATCGATGACGGGATCGGCGCGCCCGATGCGTCCGGGCACCCAGTTCGCCTGTTCCACCACCAGTTCGCGCGGCCCCCGGACGGAACGCACCACCGCCACGTGCCCGTCCGGCAGGCGGCCGGTCGCGCGCAGCACCAGCACCGCGCCGGGCCTGGGGGCATGCGAACGCGGGTAATGGCCCGACGCCTCCGCCCACCACTGGGCCGCCGCCCCGTGCAGGTTGACCCCCGTGACCTGCCGGGCATAGGGGGCGCACTGCACCGGGCCATGCCAGCTTCCGCTGCCACCACCGGCACAGCCCGCCACGACCGGCAGCGCCGCCACCGCCACGATCCGCGCCGCCCGGCATATCGTCACACGCACCCTGTCGCGCCGTCGTCCGCCCTGTCCGAAACGCCACCCGCCCCTTTCTTGCGGCATCACGCGGATTTCATGCGCCATATGCGTTCCTCTGCCTCCTGCGCGTCCATCTCCAGCGCGCGAAGGGCAATATCGCGCGAAAAACCCGATCGCGCCATCGCCTCCATCGCACGGCGGTCCCGCGTGGCGGCGGCCTCCCCTTCCTCTTCGGGGCGACGGAAGGGACCGGCCCGCCGCTTGCGCACGAACACAAGGGCGGCGGCAAGCTCGGTTTCGCGGCCCTCTTCCCCCCGCGCGCCCAGCGTCTCCTCCATCGCCTGCGTGACCACGGCGCCATCGACGCCCCGCGCGGCCAGGTGCGCGCCGATCGCCCGGCGCGAACGACCCGCCCGCGTCAGGGAGCGCGCGCGTGATTCGCTGAACCGCGCGTCATCGATTGCGCCAAGCGCCTGCATGTCGGCAATGACGGCGGCGATGTCCGGGGCGGATTCGCCAATGCGGGCCGCGATGTCCGCAGGCTCCATGCCCTCGGCCTGCGCCCTGCGGCCCCAGCGCTGCATCACGCGCGTCAGGACCCGCTCCATCCCCGCGACGGTGGTGGAAAAACGCGCGACATGCGACAGCGCCGCCGCCCGCAGCGCCGCGCGATCCGGCGCGGGGCCGGCCGGACGCGGGGCATCCCCGCGCCGCGCGGCGCGCCCCGCCCGGCGGGACGCGGCACTGCGCGGGGTCATGTCAGGATCATCCGTCATCGCCCCATTGTGCCATATCCCGCCCCGCCAGGGCGACAGGCCGGCGGGCATCGCATCGGGCAATGCCGTAAAAAACACGCGCGCCGCATGGAACCCACGACGGGATGGATACCGATAGGTGGTTGCATTTGCGCCACTGCGGCAATATTCTTTCCAATTCCGTGAAATAAGGGTGTGTTTGCATGAGGCATGACACGCCAGCCACGGAAGCCGGAAACGCAGCGCAGGCCCACCCTCACGGCGTGGGCTTTTCACGTTGTTTTCCACGAAACGCTTTCCAACCGAGCAACGAAATCACAAGGCAATTCCATGATTCCCGCCCTGATGCCGACATTCAATCGCACCGACCTCGCTTTCGAGCGTGGGGAAGGCGCCTGGCTGTACACGGCGGACGGGCGACGATTCCTCGATTTCGGGGCGGGTATCGCGACCTCCTCGCTGGGGCATAACAATCCCCACCTCGTCAACGCCATCGCGCAGCAGGCGGCGCGGGTGATGCATGTCTCCAACCTTTACCGCATCCCGCAGGCGGAAAAGCTGGCCGAGCGACTCGTCGCCGCGAGCTTTGCCGACAGCGTCTTCTTCTGCAATTCGGGCGCCGAGGCGAACGAGGGCATGATCAAGATGATCCGCCGCGCGCAGGCCAAGGGCGGCCATCCGGAGCGCGTGCGCATCATCTGTTTCAACGGCGCGTTCCACGGGCGCACGCTGGCGACGCTGGCGGCGACGGGAAATGCGAAATACCTCGACGGGTTCGGCCCGGTGGTGGAGGGTTTCGACCATGTGCCGCTGAACAACATGAACGCCGTGCGCGCCGCCATCACGGACGAGACGGCGGGCATCATGATCGAACCCGTGCAGGGCGAAAGCGGCATCAACCTTGCCGATCCGCGCTTCCTGCGCGAACTGCGCGCCGCATGCGACGAATATGACCTGTTCCTTGGCATGGACGAGGTCCAGTGCGGCATGGGACGGACGGGCAGGCTGTTCGCCCATGAATGGTCGGGCGTCACCCCCGATGTCATGACCGCGGCCAAGGGCATCGCCGGCGGCTTCCCCATGGGGGCGATCCTGGCGACCGAACAGGTCGCACGCTACATGACGCCCGGCAGCCACGGCACGACGTTCGGCGGCAACCCGCTGGCGTGCGCCGCGGCGAACGCGGTCCTCGACGTCATCCTCGCCCCCGGCTTCCTTGAACAGGTCCAGGCGCGCGGGGCGATGCTGGGGCGCGAATTCGACACGCTCGTCACGCGTTATCCCGATGTCTTTTCCGCCCATCGCGGCATCGGCCTGATGATCGGCCTGCAGTGCGTGGCACCCGCGTCCGTGGTGCAGGACGCGGCAATGGGCGAAGGGATGCTCAGCGTCACGGCCGGCGGCAACGTCCTGCGCCTTGTCCCGCCCCTGACCGTCACGGAAGAGGACTGCCGCATGGCGGGCGAAATGCTGGACCGCGCGGCGCAGCGCGTGCGTGCCGACATCGCCGCGTCGGCCGCACGGGCGGAGAGCGTGGCATGAACGCGATCAGACCCGACATGCCCAGCCGGGCGCAGCCGCGCCACTTCCTCGACCTGAAGGATCTGGACGCCGCCACCCTGCGCGCCATCCTTGACGTCGCGGCCGGGATCAAGCGCATGCAGCACGGGCGCGCCCGTCCGCTGCACCCGCGCCTGCCGCTGCGCGGCCGCGCGCTGGGGCTGATGCTGTCCAAGCCATCGACCCGCACGCGCGTGTCGTTCGAGGTCGGGATGCGCCAGCTGGGCGGCGACGTGGTCCTGCTGTCGCCGGGCGACATGCAGCTGGGGCGCGGGGAAACCATCGCCGACACCGCGCGCGTGCTGTCGCGCTTCGTCGATGCGCTGGTCCTGCGCACGGGCCGCACGGCGAACCTGCGCGAGCTTGCGAAATGGAGCAGCGTGCCCGTCATCAACGGCCTGACGCCGGATTCCCATCCGGTGCAGATCCTGGCCGACATCATGACGTTCGAGGAACATCGCGGCCCCATCACCGGGCGGCTGCTGGCATGGGTGGGCGACGGCAACAACGTCGCCACCTCGTTCATCGAGGCGGCGGCCCGGTTCGGCTTCCGCCTGCGCCTCGCCACGCCGCCGACGCATGCGCCGGACGCGCGCGCGGTGGAATGGGCGCGCGCCAACGGGGCGGACATCACGGTGGGCACGGATGCGGCGCAGGCCGTGGCCGGGGCGGACGCCGTCATCACCGACACATGGGTCAGCATGTCCGACAGCGCGTCGGAACAGCGCGCCAGCGCGTTCGAACCCTATCGCGTGGATGCGGCCCTGATGGCGCGGGCGGCCCCCGATGCCCTTTTCCTGCACTGCCTGCCCGCCCATATAGGCGAGGAAGTGACCGCCGACGTGTTCGAAGGCCCGCATTCCGTGGTCTTTGACGAGGCCGAAAACCGCCTGCACGCCCAGAAGGGACTGCTGGTCTGGGCCCTGTGCGGCGATGACTGGCAGAGCTTTGGAAAGGAAAATCCCTGACATGACCGGCCCCGCAGAACAGCCCGCCCTGCCCAGCACGACGGAGGACACCGCAAGCGTCCCCGGATGGGTGGAAAAAAGCGTCAATGACATCTTTGCCGCGCTGCCGGGGGCGGGATCAGGATCTGCCGCGCCGCTTGCCGCGCTGCGCGATGCCTATCTCGACTGCCTTGCCGGCGCGGGCCGGGGGGAGGACATCGACACCGAGCACGATGCCTGCCGCCAGGCCCTGCTGGACCAGGTGACGGAGCGGAAACTGCTGGATGCCGCGACGACGCAGGCGCTGGCCCAGCGTCTGGAGGCGCTGGAGGCGGACATTACCGCCAACCTGTGAAAATCCCGGCCGCGCGCAGCCTGCGTCCCCTCCGCCCGCATGAGATCCGATGACACATGATTGACACGCCAGCCTTCCTCGACACCAACCGTCCCGATACCCCCGACCTTGTGGTGGAACAGGGCGTCATGCCCTTCTACCTTGCCAGCCGCCCGGTGCGGGGGCGTCTGGTGCGTCCGGGCGTCCTGACCGACACGCTGCTGACGCGCCATGACAATCCCGACGTCGTGCTGCGCCTGGCGGGCGAGGCGCTGGCCCTTGTCGCCGGGCTGGCCGCCGCGCTGAAGTTCAGGGGGTCGTTTTCCCTGCAGGCCAAGGGCGATGGCGCGGTCAGCCTGCTGGTGGCGGACTGCACCGACGCGGGCGCCCTGCGCTTTCACGTCCGTTCCGACGATGAAAAGGTCGCGGCCCTGCTGAAGGAGCATCCCGAACCCACGGCGGCGCAGCTTCTGGGATCGGGCTATCTGGCGTTCAGCGTGGATCAGGGCCCCGATACCGACATCCATCAGGGCATCGTGGAAATCACGGGCGAAAGCCTGTCGGACATGGCCGCGCACTACTTCACCACCAGCGAGCAGCATGCCTGCTGGGTGCGTCTGTTCTGCAGCAAAACCGAACGCGGATGGCGCGCCGGCGCGCTGATCCTCGAACGCATCGCGACCGAGGGGGGGCATACCTCCGACACCGCGCCAGAGGATGGCGACGATGCGTGGGAAACCGCCGTCACCCTTGCCTCCACCCTGACGGAGGCGGAAATCCTTGATGACAGCCTTTCTTCCGAGGCGCTGATCTACCGCCTGTTCCATGGCGAGGACGCGTGCATCGGCCATCCCCGCGCGCTGGCGTTCGGCTGCCGCTGCAGCCGCGCGCGGCTGGCGGGCATCCTCGAGACCTTCCCGACCGACGACCTTGACCACATGGCCGAGGACGGGACGATCACCATGAACTGCTCATTCTGCAACCATGCCTTCCATTTCCGCCGTGACGAGGTGGGACGCGCCGCCGAATAGCCACCGGCCTGTCTTCCCTCCGGCCTGCGCCCCACCTGTTTTCCGGGGGCCGGAATGTGCCATGATGGCCGACGTTTCAACATGACCTGTGGCGCGTCCGGGCCAGGACCGGACGCCAGAGCTTTTTCGGGAAATCCGTTCATGCATCCGCCCTGTCCGACCGTTCCCCGTCCCTCCCGCGCCATGCGGGCCATGCGCATGGCGCGGCTGATGGCGCTTGGCCTGCCGCTTGTCATGCTGGGGGCATGCCACAATGACCAGCAGCAGCCGACCATGACGTTCGCGCCGCTCAGCTACAGCAACCTCGCGCCGCTGAACCTGAATGTCGCCAGCATTTCCATCGTCGACCGGGGACAGCCCGGAATGGTGCCCGGCGACCTGTCCAACCGCGCGCCCACGCCACCGGACCAGGCACTGAAGCAGATGGCGCATGACCGGCTGATCGCATCGGGCAGCGGGGGACATGGCGTGTTCACCATCGACCGCGCCTCCATCCTGCATGAACCGGGCGGCATCCTTGACGGGCAGATGAATGTCCATCTCGACGTCGTGTCCGCCGACGGGCTGCGCAAGGGATACGCGGTGGCGCAGGTCACGCGCTCCTACGATCCCAAGGCGACGAAGGGCAATACCGATACGACCGCGAACCTGTATGAACTCGTCAACCTGATGATGCAGGACATGAACCGGGAACTGGAATCGCAGATCCGCAACAACCTTGGCAACTGGCTGACGACCGCGCCGGTCGCAGGCGCGGTGTCAGAACAGTCGCTTGACGGCGCGTCATCCGGCACGGGCGCGGCGCAGACCGTGACGATGCCCATGCCCAACACGACGTCGTCGGACATGCCGGCCGCCGTTTCGTCAACGCCCGCCACAACGTCCACCGCGCCGGCAGCCCCGGCGGCGGCGAATGACGGGCCTGACCCCATCTTTCCCGATGGCGGACCCTCCGCCACGACCACGACGACGACCAAGGCGCCCCGCCTGCGTTCGCCCCAGCCGGGATACCTGACCCTGCCGCCCTCCGGCACAGGCAGCACCAGCGGCACCAACTGATCCGGCGCGGGAAGGCACGGCCTTCCCGTGGTGCTGTGGGTCCCGGCGCGCCTATTGCGCGCCGATCGTCCGCAGCACCAGCCCCGGCGTCAGTATCTGGGGCAGGACGATCCCCTCCTGATGCGCGGGGTAATAGACATATAAAGGCACCCCGTCGCGCCCGTGATCGCGCAGGAAGGTGGTGATCGCAGCATCGCGCCCGGTCCAGTCGCCCTTCATGTAGACGACGCCCTGCCGGGCAAAGGCGTCGCGCACATGCTGCGGCGACAGGGCGACACGTTCATTCACCAGACATGAAATGCACCATGCCGCCGTCATGTCGATGAAGACCGGCCTGCCCTGTGCCCGCAGGGCGTCAAGCCGCGCCTGCGAAAATGCCTCCGTCCCGTCGTCGGTGGACTGAGCCTGCGTGGCGTCCGCGCCCGGCGGGGCAAGGGCGGGCATGACCATCAGCACGCCACCCAGCGCAAGGCCGATGGCAAACAGCGCCCCGCCCCGGCAGCCAAGGATGAAGCCCTCCTTCCCCGTGCCGGTCATCGCCGCGTCCTGCGCCATGCGCAACAGCCACGCCGCCAGCGCGATCAGCACCATTCCCCCCGCCAGCACCGGCACCGCGACCTGCCCGCCCTGCAATGTGGCGACCCACGCCAGCCACACGCACGTCGCCAGCATGGGAAAGGCCAGCGCCTGGCGCACGATTTCCATCCACGCCCCCGGACGCGGCAGCAGCCGGACCAGCCCCGGCACCATCGCCAGCAGCAGGTAAGGTGCCGCAAGGCCCAGCCCCATGGCGACGAAGATCACGATCCCGACCACCGGCGACGCCGAAAGCGCGCCGGCGACCGCCGCCCCCATGAACGGCGCGGTGCAGGGCGTGGCGACCACGACCGCCAGCACGCCGGTCAGGAAATCCCCCATATGCCCCGACAGCGTCCCCCCGCCCCCCAGCGCCGCGATGCGCATCCCGAAGGAAAAGACCCCCAGCAGGTTGAGCGAAATGGCGAACAGCAGCCAGCACATCAGCGTGACGAACGTCACCGACTGGAACTGGAATCCCCACCCCACGACATTGCCCGCCATGCGCAGTCCCACGATCACCACGCCCAGCAGCACGAAGGTCGCGACGATGCCCCCGGCATACAGCGCCGCCCCCGTCAGCGCGGCGCGGCGTTCCCCCCGCGCCATGCGTTCGAGCGAGAGGATCTTCATCGCCAGGACCGGAAACACGCACGGCATCAGGTTCAGGATCATCCCCCCCGCGAACGCCAGCGCCACCAGCCGCAGCAGCCCCGCGCTACTGCCCGTGGGGGGGGCTGACGCCATCGCGGGCGCGCCCCCCGGCTGCGCGGTGATCGCCAGCGCCTGTTCGCGGCCGGATACATCGCGGATGACCACGATTCCCGGCAGGGGCGCATCCTTGTGGAACCCGTCCGCCACCTTCAGCCCCAGCTGCAGCAGCCCGTCGCGCACATGCAGCGGCTGCGGCGCGTCATGATCGATCAGCCCCGGCTGTTCAGGCATGAACCATGCCTCCCGGACCATGGCGGGCGACAGTCCCGCCCCCATCAGCGACAGCGTGCCGTCGGCGGCGATCCGCGCGGCGAAGGGAGAGGCCACCGGACGCTGCGCCGCCGCCCGGGCGAAAAGCGGCGCCTGCGCGGACGGCGAAAGCGGCCCGCGTGGCAGCGTCAGGCTGAATTCGCCATGTTCGGGCACGCAGACGGTGGCGCAGACCAGCCAGTCGGCGGTGGCGTCCACCACCATGTCGGCCCCCTCCTCCGCCTCGCGCGGTTCCAGGCGCACCGGCAGCAGCACGTCGCCGGTATAGGCATAGGACATCAGCGGCCCGTCACTCAGCCGCTGTGGCACAGGCCATTCGATGGGGCCGCCTTCGCCCACGGCCCCGCCGGACGCATGCAGCGCCAGCGTCACCGCCTCCCCCGCGTCGCCGGGGTTTTGCCAGTACGTATGCCATCCCGGCGCCAGCTGCAGGCGCAGGCCGAAATGCATCTCCTGTCCCGGCATGAAGGTGTCGCTGTCGCTGAGCAGCGTTGCCGTGCCATGCGGACTGGAAACCGGCGTGCTCTGCGCGGCAAGCCCCGCGCGCGACAGGACGGGGGCAAGGCATGTCACGACGCACAGCGTGAAGAGTAAGCGCAAGATTGCCACGCAGGAACACTCCGTCAGGGTCGATGGGGGCGAAATGCCTGTATTATATAACCGTATGCGGCCGTTCAGGCATTGCCGCGCGCATGTCGCACACGTCATAAAGCACGATATGGCGTCCGATCCATCCCTGCAAAATCCGCTTTTCCCACCCGACCTGTTCGCGCCCGGCGCAGGCCCCGGCACCGACCTGCCCGTGGCCGACGCACTGCCACGGCTGCGCGCCGCGCTGGAGCAGGGCGGCGGCGCGGTGCTGGTGGCGCCCCCCGGCGCGGGCAAGACGACGCTGGTGCCGCTTGCGCTGCTGGCCGCGCCATGGCGGGGGGACGGGCGCATCGTGATGCTCGAACCCCGCCGTCTGGCCGCCCGCGCGGCCGCGCGGCGGATGGCGGAACTGATCGGACAGGAACCGGGCGGCCTGATCGGGTATCGCACGCGGCTTGACGGCGCGTCCTCCGCCGCGACGCGAATCGAGGTGGTGACCGAGGGGCTGCTGGTGCGCCGGCTGCTGGCGGACCCGACGCTGGATGGCGTCGCCTGCGTCATCTTTGACGAAATCCACGAACGCTCCGTCGATGTGGACGCGGCGCTGGCCTTCTGCCTTGACCTGCAGCGCGAACTGCGGCCCGACCTGCGGCTGGTGGCGATGTCGGCAACGACCGACGCCGCCACCCTGTCACAGCGGATGGACGCGCCGGTCATCGAAAGCGCGGGGCGCATGTTCCCCGTCGAAATCCGCCACGCGCGTCGCGACATCCCCCACCAGCGCGACCTGCCCGACGCCATGGCGCGCGCGATCCGCGCCGCCCTGGCGGAGGAGGAAGGCGACATCCTCGCCTTCCTGCCCGGCGTTGGGGAAATCCGCCGCACGCAGGCCGCCCTGGCCGACGTGACGGCAGAGGTCCTGCCACTGTATGGCGAGCTTCCACCCGGGGAGCAGGATTACGTCCTGCGGCCGCATGCGCGGGGGCGACGGGTGATCCTGTCCACTTCCATCGCGGAAACGTCGCTGACGGTGCCGGGGGTGCGGATCGTGATCGATGGCGGTTTCCGCCGCACGCCGCGCCTTGATGCGGGCACCGGCCTGACGAAGCTGGAGACCGCGCGCATATCGCGCGCCGCCGCCGCCCAGCGCGCGGGCCGCGCGGGCCGCGTGGCGCCGGGCATTGCGATACGCCTGTGGAGCGAGACGACATCGCGCGCCATGCCGCCGCACGACCGGCCCGAGATCATGGAGGCCGAACTGACCGGCCTGCGCCTGGACACGGCGGCATGGCAGGCGGCGATGGGCACGCCGCCCGCGGACCTGCCCTTTGCCGACACGCCCCCCAACGGCGCGTTCGAGGCCGCGCGCAGCCTGCTGCTTGCCCTTGGGGCAGTATCCGAAGACGGGCGGATTACCGAAACCGGCACCCGGATGGCGCAGCTTGGCGCGCATCCGCGACTTGCCGCGATGATGCTGGCCGCGCGCACCCCGGGCGAGGCCGCGCTGGCCGCCGACCTTGCCGCCCTGCTGGAGGAACGCGATCCGCTGCGCCCACGTCCGTCGGGGCGCGGGCCGGGCGGCAACGCCATCCCCCCCGCCGACATCCGCCTGCGCCTTGACCTGATCGCGGGCGGCGATCACCCGGCGGCGGACCGGGGGGCGCTGTCGCGCATCCGCCAGGCCGCGCGGCAGTACCGCCGCCGCATGGGGCTGGGCCGGGAGCAGGAGGCCCACGGCGACTGCGCGGCGCTGCTGGCGGCGGCCTTTCCCGACCGCATCGCGCAGCGGCGTGGCGATATCGGGTCGTTCCGCCTGTCGGGCGGCGGCAGCGCCCGCATGGGAAAGACCGATCCCCTCGCCAGCCTGCCGCTTCTGGCGGTGGCGGGAATGCATGTCCGCACCGCGTGCGAAATCCGCCTGGCCGCGCCACTCGACCCCGAAAACCTGCCGGACAGCGTCATGGCCCGCACGCATGAGCAGGTGGAAACCACCATCGACCCCGCCACCGGCGCGGTGATGGCGCGGCGCCGGCTGCGGCTTGGCGCGCTGGTCCTGCGGGACCGTACCGTGACCGCCGATGCGACGGAGGTGGCCGACCTGCTGGTCCGGCAGGTCGGACAGAACCTTGCCGCCGCCTTTGACTGGACGCCGCAGTGCCGGCAGCTTCAGGCCCGCGTCGCCCTTGCGCGCGACGTGCTGGATCGCGCCGACCTGCCCGACCTGTCCGACGCGGCGCTGGCCGCCAGCGTGGGGGAATGGCTGGGCGCGTGGATCGGGGGCATGGCGCGCATGAGCGAAATCCGCGCGCTCGACCTGCTGGCGGTGCTGCGCGCCATGATCGCGCATGACGCGCTGCGCTGGCTGGATGCGACGCTGCCCCCCGCGCTCGACCTGCCGGGGGGGCGCGTGGGGATCGACTATCTCCAGCCGGTGCCGCTGGCCTCCGCGCGGGCGCAGACCTTCTATGGCCTGCATGAAACGCCCCGGCTTGCGCAGGGACGGGTCGGGCTGCGGATCGCGCTGCTTTCGCCCGCCGGGCGGCCGCAGGCGATCACCGCCGACCTTGCGGGGTTCTGGGCCGGTTCATGGGCCGACATGCGCCGTGACATGCGCGGCCGCTATCCCCGCCACGACTGGCCCGAGGACCCGGCGCAGGCCACCCCGTCGCGGCGGCCGCCACGCCGTGGAACGTGACATGGACGCCGCAGTGCGCCAATGATTTGCCACACCTTTGCCACACGCCATGGCATTGCCTTTTTTTTCGCCTATCATCACGGTTCAGTGGGTAACCCCGCGCCCTGACCCGTTACGGATTTATATGGCCCGCCGCCTTTCCCGCCCGCCTGTGATCGCGCCACTGATCGTGGCCATGGCCTGCTGCCCTGCCCACGCCGCGCGGGCGCAGGCGGTGGCACCAGTGACCGCGCCCGCGCCCGTATCGCCCCAGCCCGTGTCGCCCAGGCCCGTGTCGCCGGACGCCGCGTCCCTGTTCGCCCCCCCCGCGCCGCCAGTGGTCGCGTCGGGGCCGCTGACATTCGCGCCGCTGGTGCGGATGGTGGGACCGGCGGTGGTCAACATCGCGGTGACGCAGGACGCAACCGGCCAGCGCAACGGGCAGCGCGTGCTGCCAAGCGTGCGGGGCACCCCGTTCGAGCATAAATTCCGCGAACGCATGCGCTCCCACGGGGAGGAAATGCTGGGCGCGGGATCGGGATTCATCATCGACCCCGACGGCATTGTCGTCACGAACACCCATGTCGTGGGCGATGCCGACCACATCACCGTCTCGCTGACGGATGGGACGGAACTGCCCGCGCACCTGATCGGCAGCGATGACCTGACGGATATCGCGGTCATCAAGGTCCAGCCCCCCCATCCCCTGCCCTTCGTCAGGTGGGGCGACAGCAGGCTGGTGAATATCGGCGACTGGATCATGGCGGCGGGCAACCCGTTCGGGCTGGGGTCATCCGTGACGGCGGGCATCGTGTCCGCCCGGGGACGCGATATCGGGACCAGCCCGTTCGATGACTTCCTCCAACTCGACGCGCCGATCAATCCGGGCAATTCGGGCGGCCCGTCCTTCAACCTCAGCGGGCAGGTGGTGGCCCTCAATACCGCCATCGTCTCGCCCACCGGGGGATCGGTGGGAATCGGTTTCGGCATCCCGTCCGAAATCGTGGCCCCGATCGTCGAGGAACTGCGCCGCAACGGGCATATCGACCGTGGCTGGCTTGGCGTCACGCTGACGGATGGGGGCGATACCCATGTGCCAGGGGTGGAAATCGTGGGAATCGACCGGGGCGGCCCGGCGATGAAGGCGGGGCTGCATATCGGCGATTACATCACCGCAGTAAACGACGAACCCATCGACAGTTCACGCATGCTGATCCGCTCCATCGCCGCAAAGCGCCCGGCCTCCACCGTCGTGCTGCATGTCCGCCGCCGCCATGACACCCTGGCCATTCCGGCGGTTGTCGGATACCGCCCCGACGACACGGACGACTGAACGGCGCGGGCATGGTCCGTCCGCCCCTTAACGGCCGGGCCACCAATCCATATGTAACATCGGTAATGTCCGCGCGCCGCATCCGCTCTGGCCATGTCGCGCGACGGGCGTAGAATGACAACCGGACTGCCGATCAGTGAGGTAACGTGCATATTCTTGTGGTGGAAGACGACCCGACGGTTCGCAACTTCGTGGCCAAGGGCCTGCGCGAGGCAGGCCACCTGACCGAACTGACAGACAATGGCAAGGACGGGCTGTTCCTGGCGGTCAGCGAGAAATTCGACCTCATCATCCTCGACCGGATGCTGCCGGGCGGGATTGACGGACTGCGCCTGCTGGAAACGATCCGCGCGCAGAACAACACGACGCCCGTGCTGCTGCTGTCGGCGCTGGCGGATGTCGATGACCGCGTGCAGGGGCTGAAGGCCGGTGGCGACGATTACGTGACCAAGCCCTTTGCCTTCAGCGAACTCCTCGCCCGGGTGGAGGCGCTGGGCCGGCGCGGGCGCACCGAACAGGTGCCGCAGACCAAGCTGGTGGTCGCCGACCTTGAAATCGACCTGCTGTCGCGCACCGTACGCCGGGCGGGACAGAAAATCGACCTGCAGCCGCGTGAATTCCGCCTGCTGGAATACCTGACGCGCCATACGGGGCAGGTCGTGACGCGCACCATGCTGCTTGAAGGGGTGTGGGATTACCATTTCGACCCGCAGACCAACGTGATCGACGTCCATGTCTCGCGCCTGCGCCAGAAGGTGGACAAGCCGTTTGGCACGCCGCTGATCCATACCATCCGCAACGCGGGATACATGCTGCGTGCGGAATGACGTGGCCCGGCGGGCGGGACATCGCCACCCGTGAAGGACCCCGCCCCCCTGCATGACACCGCGCCGCGCAGGCCGCGGCTGCGGGCGTTCCGCTCCGCCAGCCTGCGCTTCTCGCTGGCTTACGGGGTGCTGTTCGCGCTGTCGTCCATCCTGTTCATGTCCTTCATATGGTGGGGGACGATCGGCTTTCTGGAACGCCAGGTCGAAACCGCGATCAATGCCGACGCCCGCGCGCTGGCCGAACGCTGGGTCATGGGGGGCGTACCCACGCTGGCCCTGACGATCGAGGACCGGCTGGAGCAGAACCTCGACGATGACGCGATCTACATGGTGATCGACCCGGAGGGGAATTACCTTGCGGGGAACGTGTCATCATGGCCGGCAAAGGTGGAATATACCGATCGCTGGTATTCCCTGCCCGATACGCGCGCGGGGCTGCGCGGACTTGCGGAACTGCATGCCTATCGCCTGCCGGGCACGGCACAGACCCACACGGCGGGACAGCTGGACAGCGGGTACAAGCTGCTGGTGGGGCGCGACATGCGCGCGCGCAGCATCCTGCGGCGTCTGCTGACGGATTCGCTGTTATGGGCGTGGGTGATGGTCACGCTGCTTGCCGTCAGCGGGGCGATGCTGGTCCACCGCATCTTCCGCCGCATGGTCAAGACGGTGGCACGCACCACCTCGGCCATCGCCCATGGCGACCTGAACCGCCGCATGCCGCTGGTGGGCAACGGCGACGAGATGGACCAGGTGGCCGAGGCGATCAACGAGATGCTCGACCGGATCGTGCGCCTGATGGATGGCGTGCGGGAGGTTTCCAATTCCATCGCCCATGACCTGCGCACCCCCATCACACGCGCGCGCACGCAGCTGGAGGACGCGGCACTGCATGCCCGCGACGCCGACGAACTGCGCGCGGCCATCGAACGCGCGGTCGGCAACCTCGACAACATCACCGCCGTGTTCGAGGCCCTGCTACGCATCGCGCAGATCGAGACGGGGGCCCGCCGTTCCGCCTTTGCCACGTTCGACCTGCGGCCCGTCCTGTTCGATATCGCGGACCTGTACGAGGCCGTGGCCGAAACGCACGGCATCGGGCTGGAACTGGACATGGACGACGTCCTGCCCTTTTACGGCGACCGTTCCCTGATCCAGCAGGCGGTGGCCAACCTGCTGGACAACGCCATCAAGTTTTCCCCCGAACATTCGACCGTCCGCCTTTCGGCCCATATCGCCCCCGTCGCCACGGGACGCCTGGTCACGCCCGCGGGCGGCGCGATCCTGAGGGTTGAAATCCGTGACGAGGGAATCGGCATGAGCGACGAGGACATGGAACGCGCCACCGAACGGTTCTTCCGCGCCGAAAAGGCCCGCAACACGCCGGGGTCCGGGCTGGGGCTGGCGATGGTGCGCGCCATCGTGCACCTGCATGGGGGGGAAATACAGCTCTCCCGCCAGCAGCCGGGGCTTGTGGTGCGTCTGCTGCTGCCGGTCGCGTCCTCCGCACTGGCGGAATACGGATATGACCCGTTCGACGACGACATGCCAGACATGACACGAACTTCACATTTCTCCCATCAGCACGACACCAACAGTGACGTATTATAGACGGATGAGCATGCAACCGGTCACGGTCCCCGCCTTTTTTGTGATGAGCCTCTGCCTGTGTGGCCATTCCGGGGCCGCCATGGCGGGCGACAATGTCGCCACCACCGGCGTCGCCCGCGCCAGCGGGGACAAGCCCGTCATCATCACCAGCGATACGCCTGCCTTCTGCAACCGCCTGATCGGCATCATCGATGCCTATGGCCCCGGACTGCCCCACGACATCGACGACCTGCGGGCGCAGGGCGCCGACCTGTGCCGGGAGGGACATGTACGTTCGGGTATCATCAGGCTGCGCCGCGCGCTGGTCGAACTCAAGGAAACCACCCATTCATGACCGATGCCCTGTCCCCCATGCGCGCGTCCCGGCATCATCGGGCACGGCGGCATGGCCCGCGCGGCCTTTTTTCCCTTCTTCTGGCTGCAGGCATGATGGGTCCCGTCATGTCCGCCCATGCGGCCACCACCACGACAGGGTCCGCCATGACGACGCCCGATGATGCCAGCACGAAACTGATGCTGTCGGCCACAGGCACCGTGCATGCGCCCCCCGACAGGCTGACGGCCGTCTTCTTTGCCGAATCCACCGCCCCCACCGCCGCCGGCGCGCAGGGACAGGTCAATGCGCAGGTGGACAAGGCCATGGCGACGATGCGGCCCATCACGGGCCTGACCATCAGTGCGGAATCCTATTCCGTCCGTCATCAGGACGCCGATCCCCATGCCGGCCGCCCGGCGCAGTGGGTCGCGCGCCAGACCATCCGCGTCAGCGCGACGGACGGCAGCATCCTGCTGCCGCTGCTGGGCCGCATCCAGTCGGAAAACCTTGCCCTGTCGCAGCTGGACTGGTCGCTGTCGCGCGACCGCCGCACGGCCCTGCTGCAGCAGGCGGAAGGGCTGGCGCTGCATGAGCTGCAGCAGCGCGCCCAGGCGGCGGCGGGGGCGCTGGGGCTGAAGATCGCGCGGATCGAGTCGGTGACGCTGAATGACCAGGAAATGCCGCGCCCGATGCCCATGATGATGATGGCCGCGCGATCGGAAGTCGCCGCCCCGCAGGCCCCCGCCGCCGATCAGGACGTCACGGCGCAGGCGGATGCGACCTTCGTGCTGCATCCGTAACCGGCGGGCATGAAAAAAGCCCGGATCGGACGACCCGGGCTTTCGCATGATCGGACCTGCCGCCAGACGCGTATCAGCGCGGGGCGAGGACCATGATCATCTGGCGATTTTCGAGCTTGGGCATATGCTCGACCTTCGCGATTTCGTCCATTTCATTGCGAACGCGCTCCAGAACCTTGATGCCCAGATCCTGATGCGCCATTTCGCGACCACGGAAACGCAGCGTGACCTTGACCTTGTCACCTTCGCCAATGAAGTTCTTCATGGCCCGCATCTTCACCTGGTAGTCATTTTCGTCGATATTCGGACGAACCTTGACTTCCTTGATTTCGATGACTTTCTGCTTCTTGCGGGCTTCGTTGCGCTTCTTCTGCTGCTCGTACTTGAACTTCCCGTAATCGAGAATCTTCGCGACGGGCGGCTCGGCGTTCGGGCTGATTTCCAGCAGGTCGAGACCCGCTGCATACGCGCGTGCAAGGGCGTCACGCATCGGCATGATTCCCAGCATTTCGCCGTCTGCATCGATCAGGCGGACCTGCGGAACGCGTATCTCCTCATTGACACGGGGCCCCTCTCGGTTCGGCGGAGTGGGCATCGGGGGTCTGGCTATGGTCATCTCCTGTGACTGTGCATTCAGATATCGGCGCGACAACCGCCGGCGTCCCACGCCAAAATGCGCCCGAACCCGGACGGAAACGATGGCATGCGGCCCTGCGGACTCTGCTGATGTGGCAATATGTGGCGCAAACACAAGGGCCAGATCAAGTCCCGTGTGCAATAACCCGCACGGGGCCAGCCATGCATGGCTTGCACGCAGCCCCCTGCCAGACGCAACCGGCGGAATGTTTCAGGCCGCCGGTTCGTGAAACATCATGAAATGACCCGTGCAAACGCCGCCATCCGGGGGAAAGGCGGCGTCCGGGAACCCTTAATCCGTGGGGTATCACCCGACTGACTGAAAACCACGTTGCGCTGGCGATGCCCTATCGCAGGTCGGGCGGGGTCGCTTCATGCGCCAGCGCCGTCACCGCCGCGTCAAGGGGCAGTATCTCCTGCGCCTTGCCGCCAAGGCGACGCAGGGCGACGGTCCGCTCCTCCGCCTCCTTGCGGCCGACCACCAGGATGACGGGCACGCGCGCCAGGCTGTGTTCGCGAATCTTGGCGTTGATCTTCTCGTTGCGCACGTCGGCCTCCACCACAAGGCCCGCGGCCTGCAGCTTTTCCACCACCTCGCGGGCATAGGGCTCCGCATCGGTGACGATGGAGGCGACGACAACCTGCACCGGGGCCAGCCACATCGGGAAACGTCCGGCATGCTGTTCGATCAGGATGCCAAGGAAGCGCTCGAACGAGCCGAGGATCGCGCGATGCAGCATGACGGGACGGTGCCGCGCGCTGTCCTCGCCCACATAGGACGCATCAAGCCGTTCGGGCAGCACGTAATCGACCTGCAGCGTCCCGCACTGCCAGTCACGGCCGATGGCGTCACGCAGCACGAATTCCAGCTTCGGGCCATAGAACGCGCCCTCGCCCGGATTGTGTTCATAGGTCACGCCCGCCATGTCGCATGCGACCTTCAGCGCATTTTCCGCACGGTCCCATGTCGCGTCGTCACCGGAGCGCTGTTCGGGGCGGTCGGCGAATTTCACGCGGAAATGCTCGAAGCCAAGGTCCTTGTAAACCGATGAAAGCATCCGCACGAAACGCGCCGTCTCGTCCGCGATCTGGTCCTCGGTGCAGAAGATGTGCGCGTCATCCTGCGTAAAGCCGCGCACCCGCATGATCCCATGCAGCGCGCCCGACGGCTCGTAACGGTGGCAGGCCCCGAATTCCGCCATGCGCAGCGGCAGTTCGCGATACGAACGCAGCCCGTGGCGAAAAATCTGCACATGGCACGGGCAGTTCATCGGCTTGAGCGCGAGGGTCTTGTCCTCGTCCTCTACCGTGGCGATGAACATGTGCTCGCGATACTTGTCCCAGTGGCCCGATGCCTCCCACAGGCCGCGATCGACCAGCTGGGGGGTGCGGACCTCCTGATACCCATTGCGGTTCTGCGCGCGGCGCATGTAGTCCTGCAGCACCGAATACAGCCGCCAGCCCTTGGGGTGCCAGAAGATCTGGCCCACCGCCTCTTCCTGGATATGGAACAGGTCCATCTCGCGCCCGATGCGGCGATGGTCGCGGCGCTCGGCCTCCTCAAGCTGGTGGAGATGCGCGTCGAGTTCCTTCTGGTCGCGCCACGCCGTGCCATAGATGCGCGTCAGCATGGGGTTGCGATGGTCGCCACGCCAGTACGCCCCGGCCACCTTCATCAGGCGGAACGCCTTGCCGATGTCGCCCGTGCTGCGCAGGTGCGGGCCACGGCACAGGTCCAGCCATTCCCCCTGCCGGTAGATGGAGATTTCCTCGTCCGCAGGCAGGTCGCGGATCAGTTCCGCCTTGAAACGCTCGCCCCGGTCCTCGAAAAAGCGGATCGCTTCCTCGCGCGGCCACGTCTCACGCGTGAAGGGGGTGTTCGCGTCGATGATCTCGCGCATCCGTGCCTCGATGCGGGGGAAATCCTCTGGCGTGAAGGGCTCGTTGCGATAGAAATCGTAATAGAAGCCGTTTTCGATCGACGGGCCGATCGTCACCTGCGTCCCCGGCCACAGCGACTGCACCGCCTCGGCCAGCACATGGGCGGCGTCGTGGCGGATCATCTCCAGCGACTCGGTATCCTTGCGGGTGATGAAACGGACGCGCGCGTCGTGGTCGATGCTGCGGCCGATATCCATCAGGCGGCCATCCACCTCCATCGCAAGGGCCGCGCGCGCAAGGCCCGCGCCAATGGACTGCGCCACCGTAGTGCCCGTCACCGCCCCGTCAAAGCGGCGTACGGATCCGTCAGGCAGGGTGATGGCAGGCATGTTCTGGTGCTCCGAAAAAAATATGTCACGCTGTAATGGCGTCAGCCGAGCGCGGCTGCAACCCTGTCGATGTGCAAAGTGGCCAGATCACGCGCCCACAGCACCCGTACCTGCCCCGGCCGGCACCCCATCGGCGCGCTGAGCGCGGGGTCGCCCGCGCGTGAAAACAGCACGACGCAGGGCGCGCCCATCGCGGCGGCAAGGTGCATGGGTCCGGTATCGTTTCCCACCGCAACCGCGGCCCGCGCGGCGATCCCGCCCAGTTCCAGCAGGCTGGTGCGCCCCGTCAGGTCCAGCGTCGCGTCGCACGCGGCGGAAATCGCGGCCGCCAGCGGCGCGTCCGCCCTGCCGCCGACGACGACCGGGCGCAGTCCGCGCGCCCACAGCCGCGACGCAAGCCCCGCGAAACGTTCGACCGGCCAGCGCTTGACAGGATGGCGGGGCGATGTGCCCGGCACCAGCAGCGCATAGGGGCCGGGCAGGCGCGGGCCATATGCCGCAAGCCATGACAGGTCCGGCTCCGGCACCTCCGCGATGCCGGCGCGGCGCAGCTGGTCGCGCTGGCGCGCGCGGTTGTGCATGGCCTGACGCTGCGGGTTGTCGTGGCGGGCGCGGGCGCCAGGGGCGATGCCCGACCACGCATCATGCCCCGAAAGGTGGAAATACCGCGTCGTCCGCCGCGATGTCTGCAGGTCGTAGATGAAGTCGTACCGGCGCAGCAGCCCGCGCATCGCCATGACCGCGCGCAGGTTGTACCATGGCGCGCGGGGGTCGACCTCCACATGATCGAACCATGGCGACGCCCGGGCGAGTTCGACGAACGGCGCTGTCGTCAGCAGGGTGACGCTGTCATGGCGGTGATGTTCGCGAATGGCCGCGAATGGCGCGAAGGACTGGACGAAATCACCCAGCGCGCTCAGGCGGATGACAAGGATACGCTGCATGGTGGTACCTATCGCCCCATTCTCCGGCCCGCACAACCCGGAGGCCGCGCATCCACCATCCAGCGCAGCCCCCGTCAGGGCGCGGCCGGGTCGGCCTCCAGCAGGGAAAGGTCCTGCCGGGCGAGGTCCGCCTCATGCGAATCGGGGGCCAGCGCGATCACCTCCTGCCAGTTGGCGCGCGCTTCCTCCAGCTTGCCCTGACGTTCGTTGAGGATGCCGCATTCCAGCGCGGCGGCGACATTGTGGGGCGACTGCCGCAGGGCGCTGGCGATGTCGGTAGCGGCAAGGTCGATATGGCCGAGTTCACGGTTGGCCGCCGCGCGCGTCACCAGCGCATCGACCCGCAGCGTGGCGTCGTCCGGCAGCGGCGTCAGGTCGGATATCGCCTGCTGCGCCATGCCCATGTCCACCGAAATGCGCGCATGGATCACATGCAGCGTCATGTCGCCCGGATCAAGCCGCAGGCCGTAGGCCGCGCTGTCGAGGGCCTGTCGCGGGCTGTCGTTCGCCTGCCATGCCCGCGCGGCCTCTTCGGCCACATGGGCGCGGCGGCGCAGGGAATCGGGGGTATCATGGGCGATGTCATCCACCGGGGGGACGGCGGTCGTGGCCGTTTTCTCCCTTGTCGCCGGGGAGGCCGCCTTTCCCTGGTTCGCGGGCTCCCCAAGGGGCCAGTGCGCGACATGCGACAGGCGGTCCAGCGTCCCCGCCGCGTCGCCCACGTCGCCCAGCGCCATTTCCGCCAGCGCGCCGCAGTACTGCGCCTCCGCGCCGCCGCCATGCTCCTCCCAGTCCTCGGCATAATCGCGGGTGCCATCGGGATCGTCCGACAGGTGCGACTGGCAGGTGGAAAATGAAAAGCCACGCCCTGCCCCGTCCGTCGCGCCGCCCTGCCCCGCAGAAACCGGGGCGGCGGGATGCAGGGCCGCGCCGTCCTGTCGCGCGTGCGTGGCGCCGGTTTCGTCAGGGGTATCGCGCGCCACCGTGGTCGCGCGCGCGGCGATCGCGGCGGTGCCCGCCGACTCCAGCGCCACGACAATCATCCCCAGTTGCATGGCACGCATGCACAGCCCGGGCCAGCGCATGGCGGACGCGCCGTGAAACGCGGAACGCCGGGCGGAAAACCGGATGCAGGCCGACGGAAACATGCATGGAAAAGTTATCATAATGATTCCTTCGTCCTCCCCTGTCCGGCCAACGTCAAGTACCTACACGCGATGATACCCCAACATGTTGCAACAGGCGGTGCAGAACTGTCGCTTACGTGATACATATTCCGAAATGGAATTCGTGACCACGCGCCCTGTCATCCTTCAGGTCCTGCCAGCCCTTGAATCAGGCGGCATCGAACAGGGCACCATCGAAATGGCCGCCGCCATCACGCAGGCCGGCGGCACGGCCCTGGTCGCCAGCGCGGGCGGGCGGCTGATCCCGAAACTGCGCTATGTCGGCGCAACGCCGGTCCATCTGGACCTGCGGGCCAAGAACCCGTTCTCCATCCTGCGCAATTCGCTGCGCCTGGCGCAGATCATACGCCAGTATTCCGTAAGGCTGGTTCACGCGCGCTCACGCGCGCCGGCATGGGCGGCGGCGTCCGCCTGCCGCCGCACGGGCGTGCCGCTGGTGACGACGTGGCATGGCGTCTATGGCAACAACATCCCCGGAAAGCGGCGGTACAATGCCGTCATGGCATCGGGGCAGCGGGTCATCGCCGTCAGCGAATACATCGCACACAGGCTGCGCACGGAATACAGGGTGGGCGACGACCGGCTGCGCCTGATCCCGCGCGGGGCGGACGTGACGCGCTTCGACCCGCAGGGCGTGCGCGGCAACAGGGTGCAGGGCCTGCTGGACAAATGGGACCTGCCCGATCAGGCCGCCATCATCCTGCTGCCCGGACGGATCACGGCGTGGAAGGGGCAGATGCTGCTGCTTGACGCGCTGGCGCGGATGGAACGGACGGGCGGGTGCGGGCGGGAATGGGTCTGCGTCTTCGTCGGCGATGCGAAGGAACGCGACAGGCACACGCAGGCGCTGGTGGAACGCACGAAGGAGACGGGACTGCGTGAACGGGTGCGCTTTGCCGGCCACTGCGCGGACATGCCCGCCGCCATGATGCTGGCGGACCTTGTGGTCGTCCCGTCCCTGCGGCCCGAACCCTTTGGCCGCGTCGTGGTGGAGGCACAGGCCATGGGCCGGCCCGTCGTGGTCGCCGCCCACGGCGCGGCGCTGGAAACGGTGGAAGACGGGGTGACGGGCTTTACCTTTCCGCCCGGCGACGCCATCGCCCTGGCGGAGGCGATCCGCACGGCCCTGGGCATGACGCCCGAACAGCGCACGGCCATGGCCGCCACGGCGCGGGAAAACGTGATGGCGCATTACACCAGCCACGGCATGCAGTATGCGACGCTGGCGGTCTATGACGAGCTTCTTCATGCCGGGCTGGCGGAGGCATTCCTCCATAACACCAGCACCCTGATGCACGATTACGACCTGGCCCAGCAGGCCTCGTAAGCAGGGGGCCGGGCGGGGCATGCGACGCCGTATCGCCAGCATGGCATGTCGCGTGCCATGCGGCATTGATCTGCCGCACGGGTCATGGCGAAAGCACCGCAGCCACCCCGTCACGGCATATGCCATATGCACACAGGGGATTTACAAGCCGCAAGGCGATTGAAATTCTCGTGCAAGAATTTCATGGATACGCCATGCAACCGGATGACGTACGATCCGCAGATCATAACAAACAGGAATTTCGGGGCCTCAACATGAGCGATACACTTTCTGTCCAGACGGAGGCCCCGCAGCGGGACCAGGCCACAACGGCGCCAGCCACGCCCGCCACGTCACATCCCGACCTGCGCACCGTCGATACGGACCCCAATTTCTGGTTCCCGGTCGCATGGTCGTCACAGGTGCGCAAGGGAAAGGCGTTTGGCGTGCGCTATGCCGGCGTGCCCATCGCGCTGGTCCGCCCGGAGGAAGGCAGCGTCTTCGCGCTGTATGACCGCTGCCCCCACCGTCAGGTGCCGCTGAGCAAGGGTACCGTCAACGGACAGACCGTGCGCTGCTGCTATCACGGGTGGGCGTTCGGGCGGTCGGGACGCTGCATCGACGTCCCGTATCTTGGCAAGGGCAAGCTGCCCAACGGCGTGCGCACCTATCCCTGCCGCGAAGCGGGCGGCCTTGTCTTCATCTTCCCCGGCGACCCGGAAAAGGCGGACACCGTTCCCTTCCCCAAGCTGGGAAGCGTGGACAACCCCGCCTACAAGACCAAGCATTTCAGCCCGCGCGTGGACTGCCATTACACGTTCATGCACGAAAACCTGATGGACATGAACCACCAGTTCCTGCACCGCCGCCAGATGGGCCAGATCAAGGCGCGCTTCCTGGGGCAGGACAAGGGCGAGAACTTCATCGAGGCCCGCTACAGCTTCATGCGCAGCGCGGGCCAGCAGCCGCTGGCCGAACGCCTGATCTTTGGCAAGCACAAGGACCTCAAGGGCGCGGAACAGCCGGTGGAGGAGGTCGTCACCATCCGTACGACCTATCCGTACCAGACGCTGCAGATCCACGACAAGGATGGCGACCTGATCATGGACCTGTGGGTCGCCTATGTCCCCGTGGACAAGGACCAGCGCGTCACGCAGTCCTTTGGCCTGCTGTCGGTGCTGCGCCCGCAGACGCCGCTGCTGATCGACCTGATCTGGCCCGCGCTGGGCTGGTTCACCAACCGCATCTTCCTTGAGGACAAGGATATCGTGGAACTGGAACAGCAGGCATGGAACGAACAGGGCGGCGACCGCAACGTGGAAATCTTCCCCGTGGTCAAGGCGCTGCGTGAACTGCTGGTGCGCTGCGGCGTTCCGGCCGGCAAGGGCATGCCCGAAACGGCGAACCCCGCCCCCGCCGGCGCGGCCTGATCCCACCACAGCCCCTGACATCCCCCGCCCCGCCGCCATCGCGCGGCGGGGCCAGACGGTTCCCGCCCGCATGACAGACGCGCCCCCCCCGCCCGACAGCGCCCACGGCCCCACCAAGGCACAGAGCGCGCGCGCCGAGGCCAGCCGCATCGCCCGCCAGCAGCGCGAGGCGCAGGCCCTGCGCGACAACCTGCGCCGCCGCAAGCAGCAGATGCGCGCCCGCGCCACGCCAGACACGGCGCCGCCATCTGACGGCACGCCCCGGACATACGGCACGCCCCGGACATAAAGCACGCCCCCGGCGCATAACACGATTGCGCGACTCGACCACCTTCGCTAGTGGTCGCAGCCTGCCCGCGTGGGACATGCCCTCCCCGATGCATGAAGAAAGGGACCTCATGCCAATAATGCCCGACTCCTGGATTCGCCGCATGGCCGTCGAATCCGGCATGATCGAACCCTTTGTCGAAAAACAGAACCGCGAGGGCGTGATTTCCTACGGCCTGTCCTCCTACGGCTACGACGCGCGCGTGGCGTCGGAATTCAAGATTTTCACCGATGTCGACAACGCGGTGGTGGACCCCAAGAATTTCGCGGAAAACAGCTTCGTCACCCGCCATGGCGACTGCTGCACCATCCCGCCCCACAGCTTCGTCCTGGCGCACACGGTGGAATATTTCCGCATCCCGCGCGACACGCTTGTCGTGTGCCTGGGCAAGTCGACCTATGCCCGGTGCGGCATCATCGTGAACGTGACGCCGCTGGAACCGGAATGGGAAGGCCAGGTCACGATCGAAATCAGCAACACCACCCCCCTGCCCGCGCGCATCTACGCCAATGAAGGCATCTGCCAGTTCCTGTTCTTTCAGGGCGCGTCGCCGTGCGAGGTCAGCTATGCGGACCGGGCGGGAAAATACATGGGACAGCGCGGCGTCGCCCCGCCACGGATGTAGGAGAGCAGGGCAATGGACCGTTTCATCATCCGTGGCGGACACCGCCTTCATGGCGACATCGTCATCGGCGGGGCCAAGAATTCGGCGCTCAAGCTGCTGGTCGCGGGGCTTCTGACCTCAGAACCGCTGATCCTGTCGAATGTCCCGCGCATCGCGGACATCCGCACGATGCGCACCCTTTTGCAGCAGCATGGCCTTGTGGTGGAGGACCTCGACGGGACGGGATCAGTGCTGTCCGTCGGCGGGCCGATCACCAATACGGAAGCCCCCTACAACATCGTCTCCAAGATGCGGGCGTCGATCCTTGTCCTTGGCCCGCTGCTCGCACGGTGTGGGGAGGCACGGGTCTCCCTGCCCGGCGGATGCGCGATCGGCACGCGCCCGGTGGACATGCACCTCAAGGGGCTGGAGGCGCTGGGCGCGAAGATCACGCTGGAAAATGGCTATATCAACGCCCATGCGCCCGGTGGCCTGACGGGCGCGCGCATCATCCTGCCGTTCGCATCGGTGGGGGCGACGGAAAACCTGCTGATGGCGTCATGCCTGGCAAAGGGACGCACCGAAATCGTCAATGCCGCGCGCGAACCCGAAATCGGCGACCTTGTCGGCTGCCTCAACGCCATGGGCGCGCGCATCACCGGCGCGGGCAGCGGAACGCTGGTGATCGAGGGCGTCGATGCGCTGCATGGCACCGAATACCGGGTGATGCCCGACCGCATCGAATGCGGCACCTATGCCTGTGCCGCCGCGATTACCGGGGGTGACCTGCGCCTGATCGACGGGCGGGGCGAGCATCTTGGCGCCGTCGTGCGCGCGCTGGAGGAAGCGGGCGCGGAAGTCTTTCAGGAGGAAGGCGCGCTGCGCGTGCGGCGCACCGGCGCGTTGCGGGGCGTGGACATCATGACCGAACCCTATCCCGGCTTTCCCACCGACATGCAGGCGCAGTTCATGGCGCTGCTGTCGGTCGCGGAAGGGGCGTCCATGGTCACGGAGACGATTTTCGAAAACCGTTTCATGCATGTCCCCGAACTCAACCGCATGGGCGCGCGCATCAACGTGCACGGGTCGTCCGCCATCATCCGTGGCGTGCATTCCCTGTCGGGCGCGCCGGTCATGGCGACCGACCTGCGGGCCTCGTTCTCGCTGATCCTCGCGGGGCTTGCCGCCCATGGGGAGACGATCCTCAGCCGCGTCTATCACCTCGACCGCGGGTACGAGGCGGTCGAACGCAAGCTGGCGCAGTGCGGGGCGCAGATCGAACGCGTCGCGGGCTGATCCGGCGCGCGCGGGCACCCATCCGGTGGCCCGCGCCCCCGCGTAATCCGCACGGCAGGTCGCCGGAATGGGCAATTCCGGTGAAAAGCGCCCTTTCTGCATGGGGGCGGAGTGTGGTATGCGCCCATGCGACATTATTGCGCCTGTCACGCCATTTGTGATGCGGTCCGGGCGCGTTTGCACTTGTGCGGAGAATGCAGTGACCGTCCTGACCCCGGCCTCCAGCTTTGTTCCGGAAACGGACAGCCCGATCATCATCGCCCTGCCGAAGGGGCGTATCCTCAGGGCTGCCGCCCCCCTGCTGAAGGCGACAGGCATCGTACCGGCCCCGGATTTCACGGATGAAAGCAGCCGGCTGCTGCGCTTTTCCACCAATGATCCGCTGCTTGACGTGGTGCGGGTGCGTTCCTTTGACGTGGCGACGTTCGTGGCCTTTGGCGGCGCGCAGGTGGGGCTGTGCGGGGCCGACGTGCTGATGGAATTCGATTATCCCGAAATCTATGCGCCGCTGGACCTGCGCATCGGCGGATGCCGCATTTCCATCGCGCAGCCGCGTGGCAGCCACCAGTTCGATGACCAGCAGCAGTGGTCGCAGGTGCGCGTCGCGACCAAGTATCCCTCCGTCACGCGGCGGCATTTCGCGGCGCAGGGGATCAATGCCGACATCGTGCACCTGCATGGCGCGATGGAACTGGCCCCCGTGCTGGGCCTGTCGCACCTGATCGTCGATCTGGTGGACACGGGATCCACCCTGCGGGCCAACGGGCTGGAGGAGGTGCGCACCATCGCGCATGTCACCAGCCGCCTGATCGTCAACCGCACGGCCTTCAAGACGCAGCCCGAACGCATCGGGGGCATCATCAACCGTTTCCGCCAGGCCCTTGCGTCCGGCACGACACAGTCCGAGGGATAACGCCCGGCCATGAACCGCCTTGATACCAGCAGCCCTGATTTCCGCGCCGATTTCGCACGACTGCTGGCGGACCGCGACAGCGACACCGCGCGGGTCGATGGCCCCGTGACCGAAATCCTTGCGGCGGTGCGTCGCGATGGCGACGCTGCCCTGTGCGAGTTTACCCGGCGGTTCGACCGCATGGACGTCACGCCCGCGCGCCTGCGCATTTCCGACGCGGAAATCGACGCCGCCTGCGCGGAGGTGCCGCTGAAGCTGCATGCGGCGCTCGACGTGGCGGCGACCCGGATCGAATCCTTCCACCGCGCGCAGCTTCCCGCCGACCTGCGCTATGTCGATGCGCAGGGGGTAACGCTGGGCATGCGCTGGACGCCGCTGGACGCGGTGGGGCTGTATGTCCCGGGCGGCACGGCGGCCTATCCCTCGTCCGTGCTGATGAATGCGCTGCCCGCGCGCGTCGCGGGGGTCGCGCGGCTGGCCATGTGCGTGCCGACGCCTGACGGCGTGCTCAACCCGCTGGTGCTGGCCGCCGCCCGCCGCGCCGGGGTGCGCGAGATTTACCGCGTCGGCGGGGCGCAGGCGGTGGGCGCACTGGCCTATGGCACCGCGACCATCCCGGCGGTCGATCGCGTGGTGGGACCGGGCAACGCCTATGTGGCGGAGGCCAAGCGCCAGGTCTTTGGCCGGGTGGGAATCGACAGCATCGCCGGGCCGTCTGAAATCGTGATCGTGGCGGCGGACGCCAACGACCCGCGCGCCCTTGCGCTCGACCTGCTGGCGCAGGCGGAACATGACCCCATGGCGCAGGCCGTCCTGATCACGCCCGACGCCGCGCTGGCGCAGGCGGTGCAGGACGCGGTGGAGGCCGAGCTGCGCACGCTGCCGCGGGCGGAAATCGCCAGGGCAAGCTGGGACGCCCACGGCGCGATCATCACGGTGCGCGACCTGGACGAGGCGGTCACGCTGGTCAATGAAATCGCGCCGGAGCATCTGGAACTGGTGATGGATGATCCCAGGCCGGTCTTCGACAGGGTGCGGCACGCGGGCGCCATCTTCCTTGGCCGTTACTGCCCCGAGGCGATCGGCGATTATGTCGGCGGCCCGAACCATGTGCTGCCCACCAGCAGCACCGCGCGCTTTGCCTCCGGCCTGTCGGTGTTCGATTTCCTCAAGCGCACGACCTTTATCGACGCCAAGGCGGACTCGCTGCGTGAAATCGGGCCTGCCGCCGTGGCGCTGGCGCAGGCCGAAGGGCTGGACGCGCATGCGCTGAGCGTGTCGGTCCGGCTGGAGGATCTGGCGCGCGGGTCGGGTAAAGCTTGACCATGGGGGAACAATCCCCACATATCCACCCTTGTATTCCTGTCGGCGCGGCGCGGAAGTTTTTTCCGCGTCGCGCGCGGCCTTTTTTCACCATACCCAACCAACACGATTGAAGGATACGATGTCCAAGGAAGACATGATCGAATTCAGCGGCACGGTTACCGAGCTGCTCCCCAACGCCATGTTCCGCGTCAAGCTGGATAATGAACACATGATCCTGGCCCATACCAGCGGCAAGATGCGCAAGAACCGCATCCGCGTCCTGGCCGGGGATCGCGTGAACGTCGAAATGACCCCCTATGACCTGAGCAAGGGTCGCATCACGTTCCGTTTCAAATAAGACGGACCGTCCGATCATGACCCGGACCCCCGGTTCCTTCGCCACGGGAACGGGCGCGCAGCTTGTTCTTGCCTCTGCCTCGCCCCGGCGTCTTGATCTCCTGCGGCAGATCGGCCTGACCCCCGACCGGGTCATTGCCGCCGACATCGATGAAAGCCCGATGCAGGGGGAACTTCCCCGTGCCTATGCGCTGCGCATGGCTGAAGAAAAGGCCGATGCCGTCGCCTCCTCCCTTGATGTCCCCGCCCTTGTGATCGGGGCCGACACGGTGGTCGCCGCCGGACGGCGCATCCTGCCCAAGGCCGAGGACGCGCCGACCGCGCGGCGCTGCCTTTCGCTGCTGTCGGGGCGCCGCCACAGCGTCCTGACGGCCGTAACGCTGCGCCCCACCGCCGCGTGGACGCAGGGGCGCGCCAGCACCCGCATCGTCAGCAGCACCGTCGCGTTTTCCCGTCTGACCCCCCGCCAGACCGAGGCCCTGATCGCCGCCGGCGACTGGCAGGGAAAGGCCGGCGGCTATGCCATCCAGGGGCATGCCGCGGCCTTCGTGCGGTTCCTGTCGGGCAGCTATTCCGGCGTGGTCGGCCTGCCGCTGTTCGAGGTCGCGCAGATGCTGCGCGGGCAGGATGGGGACTGGATTGCGTGAGCATGCTGATCCGCGTGGCAAGTGGCCCGGGCGAAATGCGGGTTGCCCTGACCGATGGCGACCGCCTGCTTGATTACGCGTTGTGGCGGCCCGACCTGCCCGATGGGGTGGGCGACCTGTATCGTGGCCGCGTCAACGCGCATGTCCCCGCGCTGGGCGGCACGTTCATTGACCTGACGGACGGGCAGACAGGCTTCCTGCCGGATTCGGAAGGGGCCGGCCCCGTGACGCAGGGCACCGCCCTGCTGGTGCGCGTCAGCCGCAGCGCGCAGGGCGGCAAGGGCGTGCGGCTGAGCCTGCGTGGCATTCCCGACCCCCGCGCCGCCGACGGACCGCCCGCCCTGCTGTCGCGCGGCGCGGGCCCGGTGGAACGCCTGGCCGCGCGCTGGCCCGAGGCCCCCATCGTCATTGACGACCCCGCCGTGGGCGCCCGCCTGCCAGAGGGGCTGCATGCCCGGCTTGAACGCCACCCCCTGGCATTCGACGCGGAAACCGAGGTCGCGGCCGAATCCCTTTCCGATCCCAATGTCGCGCTGCCGGGGGGCATGTCGGCCACGATCACCCCCACGCCCGCGCTGGTCGCGATCGACATGGATGGCGGGCATGCCAGCATGGACCGCCGCCCCAAGCAGACGGCCCAGTTCGCGGCGAACCGCGCGGCATTGCCCGACCTTCTGCATCAGCTGCGGCTGCGCAACCTGTCGGGGGCGATTGTCCTCGATGCCGCCGGGCTTGCGGTCCGTAAGCGCCGCGCGCTGGCCGAACCGATCGAACAGGCCCTGGCCGCCGACCCGCTGCGCCCGCGCTTTCTGGGCATCAGCGCGCTGGGGCTGGCGGAAATCGTGCGCCCGCGCATTCACCCCCCCCTGCACGAACTTCTTGACAGCGTCACGGGACGCCTGCTGCGTTCCCTGCGGCAGGAGGTGCGGGCCTGTCGCGGGATGCAGGCACCGCGACCGGTCACGTTGCATGGCGGATGCGATATCGTGCGCCTGATGCGGACATTCCCCGGATGGGGCGAGGATTTCACGCGCCTTGCCGCGCGTCCCCTGCGCATCGTCATCGCGCCCGACCTGCCCCCGACAGGATGGAGGTACGACCATGACTGACACCCCCAAAAACGCGCCAGCCCCCTGCCCCGTATGCGGCAGGCCGATGGTCCGCGATTATCGCCCGTTCTGTTCGCGCCGGTGCGCGGATATCGACCTTGGCCGCTGGTTCACGGGGCAGTACCGGGTCCCGGCAGGAAGTGATTTCAACGATATGGACGAAAATCATACAAGACGGGTTGATCCCGATGAAGAGGTAGGGTAAAGCCTGCACATCGTCAGGGCGGTTCACCCCGCCCCGGCCCGCCGGACAACGGCTCCGGTGCCCAAGTAGCTCAGTTGGTAGAGCATGCGACTGAAAATCGCAGTGTCGGTGGTTCGATCCCGCCCTTGGGCACCATTCTTTCCCGAAAATCTGGCCTGATGCGTCAACATCCAATTTCCGGATATCAGGCGTCCTGTCCGGATCCTGGAATGACTGGTTGAAAAGACAGGTCCAGTAATAGCCTGAAATCATAAAAGCTTCGAAAAGACGCCGCCTTTTTGAAAAAAGGCAGCACCCGAAAACTTTTGGTATTTTTTATCAACAGGCTGTTTTCAAACAGTTCCTAATGAAAATCAGCGCGGTATTTCGCCACGGCGGCCTGGGCGCAGGCTTCGTCCTTGTCACCGCCCGGCGCGCCGGACACGCCGATACCGCCCAGCACGCTGTTATCCGTCACCTTGCGCAGGGTAACGCCACCGGGGACGAACAGGACCTCGGGGATGGTGTTGAGCGCCCCGTTGGCCGGCCCCGTCACCTTTGCCGCGATCAGTTCGCTGGTCGTGTTCATGTTGAAGGCCAGGCCATAGGAATAGGCGGTATAGGCCTTGCGATAGGAAACCGACAGCGACTGCAACGGCACGCTGTCCCCCTTGATGACAACCTGCTGGTGGCCTGTCGTATCGACAACCGCCGCCGTCACGGAATAGCCCTGTGCCTGGCAGTACCGCACGGCTTCGGACGCCAGCCGTTCCGCCGTGGACCAGTCCAGCTTCTGCATGGTGACGACATGACCCTGCGCATGGGCCGCAGGCGCCGCCAGCGACGCCACAAGAACAGCCGCCAACGCCATCTGCCTGTAAGAACACGTCATCCCGTTTCCCTTCGCCACCGTACGACCGGCAGTCATCATGGGAGAACAGCAGCGTTCCCTACAACCGCAAACAGGCATCCCGCAGATGACAATATGTGCCACGGCAGGACGAACGGCAGAGCCGGCGATCATGCATTGCCCCGTCCATGCAGGACGCTGCCGTTTCCGTGTGGAACAAAAGACTGCAACCAAAAGAGAATATTTAAAGAATAAGCTCAGTAATAAACTGAAATTATGAAAGGTTTTTGGTGAATATTTTTTCAAAAAGCTTCGAAAGACGTCACCTTTTTGAAAAAAGGCGACACCCAAAAACTTTTATTATTTTATCAGCTGACAACACGCCCCAAGAAAATTCTGGAAAACGCTTCAGTCAGCAAGACGCCGCCTTTTGGGAAAAAGGCGGCGCCCAGAAACTTTTGTGATTTTTATCAGCCAGCTGGTTTCAAATGGCCTTTTATTTGGCCTCTCGCGCGTGGACCCATTTTTCCACTTCTTCCGGGGGCATCGGACGCGCGAACAGGTATCCCTGCATCACGTCGCAGTTCAGGGCCTTGAGCATCTCGTACTGCTGTTCGGTTTCCACGCCCTCGGTCACCACGGCCATG
Organism: Novacetimonas pomaceti; assembly: GCF_003207955.1. NCBI lineage: Bacteria > Pseudomonadati > Pseudomonadota > Alphaproteobacteria > Acetobacterales > Acetobacteraceae > Novacetimonas > Novacetimonas pomaceti. Next base: position 114,379 of record NZ_NOXG01000004.1, on the reverse strand, counting down.
CCAAGGCGCGAACCGATGCCGACAACCGCCGTGGTCACCGCCTGCGCGTTGGCGTCGTGATCGAGGTTCATGATGAAGCTGCGGTCGATCTTGATTTCAGTCAGCGGCAGGCGCATCAGACGCGACAGGGAGGAATACCCCGTCCCGAAATCATCCATCGACAGGCCGATGCCCAGATTGCGGATCTTGTCCAGCACGCCAAGCGTATCGCCATTTTTTTCCATCATGATGCTTTCGGTGATTTCCACCGTCAGGCGATGGGCCGGCACGGAATATTCACTCAGCAGGTTGGACAGGTATCCCGGTAGCGAACGATCCCTGAAGTGACCCGCCGACAGGTTGACCGAAACGGTTGGCACATGGACGCCCGCCCGGTCCCACTGCGTGATCTGACGCATCGCCTGTTCCAGCGACCATTTGCCGATGGCCTCGATCTGGCCGGTTTCCTCCGCCACCGCGATAAAGCGCGAGGGATAGATGTTGCCCAGCGTCGGATGGTTCCACCGCGACAGGGCCTCCACCCCGTACAGTTCCCCCGTGCTGGTTTTCACCTGCGGCTGGTAATAAAGCGTCAGCAGGCCATCAGCGATGGATTCCCGCAGCGCAAGCCCGAGTACCAGACGATCCTGCGCCGCCTTGTTATCCTCGTTGGAGGCAACCCGGAACGTGCCCGGTCCCTGCTTCTTGGCATTGCGCATCGCCTGTTCGGCGTAGCTGAGCAGCGATTCACCATCCGGCCCATGTTCCGGAAACTGGCTGATCCCGATGCAGACCGTCCCCACGATCTGGTTGCCCGAGATATTGATCGGCTCGCGCATGGTGTTCATGATTTTGCGCGCAAGTTCCATCACCGCCGGGCCGCTGATATTGGGCACGATGACAATGAACTCGTTCGCGCCGGAACGGCTGAGGATGTAATTGCTGCGCGACAGGCTCTTGAGCCGTTCCGCCACCGTCTTCAGGAACGCGTCGCCATTGACGTGGCCCAGCGCGTCATTGATGTCGCGGAAACGGTCGATATCAATCATGTAGATCGCGAACTGCGCATCGTTGGGCAGCGAGATCATCGTCTTGATCATCCGGTGGGCGACCGAACGGTTCAGGAATCCTGTCAGCGGGTCATAATTCGACAGCTGGGAAATGTGCTGCCGCGCCTCGTGCTGTTCGATGACAAGGCCGCAGAACGGCACGCACCCTTCGACGATCTTCTGCGGCCAGTTGCTCAGCTTGTGCTGGTTGCGCGAATACAGGGCGAAGATGCCAAGCGTGCGCCCCTTGCGGTTCCTGATTCCCAGCGCCCAGCACGAATACAGGCCCAGCGACACGCCCAGCGCGTGATAGCTTTCCCACACGATGGACATGGCCTCGGTCGGGTCCTGATCCAGCGCCTGCAGGTCGGCGGGCGTCAGGTCCATCCGTTCCAGCGCCAGCGCGAAACGGCGCGGCAGACCGGGACCGGAGAGGATCTGCAGGTGCCCGTCCTCGCCCAGAAGCATCAGGACGGCGACCGTATTGGGCACAAAGCCCTCGACCTCCTGGCAGATCATGTCCGCCACGTCCTGGATCACGGTTTCGCCCGACAGGGCGTCGAAGACGCTCTTCTGGAGGTCCAGCAGCCGCTTGCGGTGTCCCTCTTCCGTCACGCCCTTCATGAACGCCATGTAGTAGCGCTTTTTCTCCGGCCCGATCAGCGCGGTCGATATCGACATCTCGCCGGAAATATAATCGCCGCTCTTGCTTTCGAACGTGACCTCGCGCGAGGTGCCGACGATCTTGTTAATGCCCGTCTTGCGGTTGGCATCGATATAGCCGTCATGCTGCTGGCGATAGATGCTGGGGACAAGGCAGCTTACGTTCCGGCCCAGCACCTCGTGCTTGGCATAACCCCACAGCGCTTCGGCCGCGCTGTTGAAAAAGACGATCCTGTTCTTGTCATCAATGATGACGACGCCGTCCGATGCCTGTTCCAGCAGGTCAAGACCGACCATGGCATCCATTGGCGGCGGAGTAGGCTCGTTTTTTGTATCGATCTTGTTCATCGGGTCATGGGTCCACGGTCGAAAGCTGGTCAGGAATACGGTACCGGACGGATATCGCGGCCTGCCGCCGCCACATGCCCGGAGGCATCATGGCAAGAAATGTAAACATCCTGCCTGGTATCGAATATCACTTCGAAACCATCAAACGAATATCACTTTTTCTGTTTTTTATATTATAGCATGCACATCTATACTTCGGGTCTCGTGATGGCAGATCTCGCATGCCCCTGAGGCATGAGCAGATGTACAAATAAAATTCTGAATGATACCTGTTTCAAGGATAGAGATTTATTAAAGAAACTGGCACCGGATGGCAAGGGCAAAGATACATATCTGATGCAATGAAATTGAATGCACGCGGCGCCCGGCTAAGGGGATATGGGCGACCATCCTGTATTATTGTTATTTATCAATGTATTAATTCGAATTTTCCCAACTTTGGCCGCCATTTTCCCGGCCTGTTTTCCCAGAAATATTTTTATTTTTCGCCTGAATTGCGACATTTCCGGCAAGATTTCAACATATTCCGTATATGTTCGGCTTTGCCAGGGAATATTTGCGGATTCTCCAGATAATAATAAGAATACTATCCTATACTTGGGCCAATACAGTCCCACTGATTTGCTATTTTCTCAGGAATATAGTCCTATCGTATCGCGGAATCATTCACGATGCCTGCCACGGCAGGCGCATGGCCATTCAGCATGATTACAATTATGTAATGCTTTGGCGCGGGGATTACCCGCGCTGTGGCAGCATCCGCTGCAGCACGCCATCGCGGCAGATGACGGCATGATAGATGGCCGCCAGCGCATGAAGGCCCGCGACCACGATCAGGCCCCAGGCCAGCCAGTGATGGCACTGTCCCACGACCCGCTGTACCGCCACGCCCATATCGGCGAACGGGGAATTGATCGGCACGCCAAACGCCATGACGGGCCGCCCGCGCGACCAGCGCAGCATGTAGCCCAGCCCGATTTCCGTCCCCAGCATGACATACAGCAGCCAGTGGACCAGACGGGCAAGATGGTCGAGCGGGGTGATCACCGGGAACCGTATGGCCCGCCCGCCGGTCACGGCCCATACGATCCGGGTCAGGAACGTCGCCGCCAGCAGCACCCCGATCGAGGTATGGGCCGCGATCATCCACAGTCGCGGGGGCGTGCCGCGCGGCAGGAAGCCCCAGCCTTCGCCAAGGCCGAACTGCACCAGCACCATCACCGCCGTCAGCCAGTGCAGCCAGCGTGTCTCCACACTGTACCGTACAGGCGACGGCCCCGGCGTCAGGGACATGGAAGGGCGCGCCACGCGATCCCCACTCAGTTCATGCCCGGAGGGGCGGAACTGTCCACGCCACCCATGTTCATGTTGCTGAACGTCCCGCCATCGGGCGATCCCATGCCGGGCACGGCCTCGCTGGAGCCACCGGGGATGGTGCTCTGTGGCTGGATGCCGCCCCCGTCGCCATAGCCGCCACCGTAACCGTTGCCATTGCCGGGAATTCCATCCCCGCTGCCGGTGCCCATTTCGGGGGCGCTGTACTGCGGCATCGTACCGCTGGGTCCATAATTGTCCAGGCGACTGTCGCCGTTATAGCCCGCGCCGTAGGCCCCGCCATAAGTTCCGCCATTGGCGTTGCCGCCGCCACTGGCGGGGTTGGGACGTGCCTGCGCCACGCCCGTCGCGCCAACCATGCCCACCATCAGCAATCCCGCCACCAGAAGCCGCCTTGGGGTATTTCTTCCATATCCGACCATCATCCGTCCTCCGCTCATCGCACTTGCCCTGTTACCCAGCCCCTTCGCCTGTGCCTCAGGCTGTCCATGCGCGACAGGCCCCCGGGTCGGAAGGGCAGGATAACGCCGTCTTTGGGGAAGATCCAATATCCTCACCCATAGCTGAAGGCCCTGCGTCGCGGGCAGGCCACCCGTCATGGCGGCGACAGCCGCCGCCGCCGGGCCGGCCGTCAGGTGACCGCGTGGTCTAATCCGTGGTTTTTCATCATATTCCGCCGCTTCTCCATCACCTCATCAGAATGGAGGCCCCACGCCCCCTGCCGCGCGCCCCGCGACAGACGCGACCGAGCCATACCCCAGCCGGACGGCTGGGCCACCGGCCGGTTGCGTCGGCCGGACAGTAAGCGCACAGTCGCCCGGCCGTCTTCTTGGCAGGATATCGCACGCAAGCGGAGACAACCGATGACCACCCTGTCCACCCTTCCCCTGACACAGATGAAGGTCGTGCCCGACCTGCTTGCCGTTCCGGTGGGAACGGTCATGCTGACCTCCGAAATCTCACGTGACGAACCCAAGCTCGTGATCCGCAGCCGCCTGGTGTCGAACGAAGGCATCCGGCCGGGCCTGATCCTGATGACGCCGGAGATGAAGGGATATTTCGCCCCGGACGAATTCTGCACCGAATTCGTGCGCAGCGCGCTGGATGTGACGGATGTGCTGAGCCCGGTCCTGACAAAGGTCCTGCCGGGTTTCCGTTACAAGTTCGATGCGGTGGTGCGCGGCGACGTCTGGCACCTGAGCGATGAGAAAGGCCAGAATTTCGCAGGTCTCGCCATCGGGTCGGACGAAGAGGAAAGCAAGGTATTCGGCTATGCCCGCATCAGCGGCAGCCAGATCGGCGACATCGTGCCCGCCAAGCGCCATGCCTATCTCGGGCAGCTTGACTTCGCCCCCGCCCCGGCAAAGGCGACGCTGTAGGAAGGCACGCCCGTTGCGCCACGATCATGCAACGCAGCGGGAACCAGCCGTCCCGCCCACTGCCGCGCGGCATGGGCGGGAAACGTGCTCAGGCCGCGGCCTGCCCGCTTTCCAGCGCGCGCGAGCGCGGGGTGCGCGGCAGGAAAAAGCGCAGGAACCGAGCAAGGTTCGGCGCCAGCTTCGGCCGCAGCAGCCGCGGGTCATAGCCGGCAAAGCGCCGCTCGTTCTCATTGAGGCACAGGTCAAGGAAATCACGCAGCGGCATGTCCATGGCCGCCACCTCCTTGGTGCCGTTGACGGTGAAGTTGTTGTCCTGTTCATGGACATTGCCCTCGGCGTCCATGGTCTTGGCCATGCCCAGCCGTTCGTACACCAGGAACACCCACACCGCGAGGACGCGGATCTCGAACCACGGGCGCTGCCACAGCGGCATCGTCGCGCGGTGCCATGCCAGCCAGTTGGCGAACAGCAGGATATGGCGGCATTCCTCCTGCATCACCGGCTCGAACGTATCGATCAGCGGCTGCGGGAAAAAGCCGGAACGCTTCGCCACCTCGAACAGGCCGAAGGCGAAGAAGCTGTCCACGCATTCGGAAAAGCCGGTGACAAGATAGGCCCATTCAACATCGCGCGGCTCGTGATAGGTGGGCTCCGACGCCAGCGGGATGCCGTATGCCTCCACCATCTTGGACAGGACTTCCTTGTGGCGGTTTTCCTCCCACGCGTTGCGCGACAGGGCGTCCTTCATGTCCGGGTCGTCAATCAGGCGGGCGTACGCGGCCATGCGCAGGCGGGCCTTGCCCTCGGTCTGGACGGCGATGTCCCAGATCGGCAGGGAGGTCACGCGGTGCAGCGTCTCGGGGTCCAGCTTGGGCCAGTCGATGACCGAGGGCCTGTACGGATTGAACGTATCGCGGAACATCTCGGCCACGGCGCGCTTGTGTTCGGCCGAACCGGGCCGCAGCGGGCCGGCCACCGGACTGGACCAGTGGCGGGCGGTGTAATCGGCCTTTGCCACGGCTTCGGGCGTGGCCATGCCGGGATCGCGCGCTTCTGGCAGATTGGTATAGATGTCTGAAAGTGAATTCATGTGTCAGCTCGCTGATCGAAACGGTATCGCTGGAACTCACCGCTCGGCTGGCATCAAAAAAACAGCCCGTCGCCCGGTCCGCGCATGATCACGTCCGCGCGGACGGGGCAAGGAACTGCTCTTCATTGCGCAGGGACGCTGGATTCCTGACGGACCCTGTTGTGTGCGCCGTGACGGCCCCGGCAGTATGGAACCTGCTGGGACCGCCGCCCTTGTCATGGATCAATGAATGTCGGAGATCTTGTCGATCACGCGGGTGACCAGGCCATAGTCGATGGCCTCCTGCGCGGACATCCAGTAATTGCGATCCGTATCCTTGCAGACCTTTTCATAGGACTGCCCGGTTTCACGCGCGAACAGGCGGTTCAGCCGTTCGCGCATCTTGACGATCTCGCGCGCCTCGATGTCGATGTCCGTCGCCGGACCGCGCACGCCGCCCATCGGCTGGTGCAGCAGGAAACGCGTGTTGGGCAGGCAGAAGCGCCGCTCCCTGTTGCCCGCGGCGAAAATCAGCGCCCCGGCCGACGCGACCCAGCCGGTGCCGATCATGTTGACCGGCGCCACCGAATCGACAAAGCGGATCATGTCGTGGATGGTGTCACCGCTTTCGACATGGCCACCGGGCGAATTGACATACACGTCGATCGGCCGGTCCGACGCCCCGGCCAGCGCCAGCAGGCGCCCCGTGACGTCACGGGCGATCTTGTCATTGATGGGGCCGAACACCAGCACCTTGCGCTGATCGAACAGGCGGCTTTCCAGTTCGCTGATGGGCGAGGAGAGCGTGCGGTTGCGATCGGGTTCCTCGGTCTCCGGGCCTTGGGGTTCGGGGATGTCGGGATCGCGGGGATCCTCGTCATCCATGCGGACGCGATCTTTCGGCTGCATGCCGTTCATGGGGCTCTCCCTCTTCTCCGGGGCTGGCATAGTCATCCTCCTATCCTGCGCTGCCTTGGACGCGGTGCCAAGCCCCGTCCGCATCATCGGGTGGAACCGCCCCTCGCTAAGACGGGCGCGACAGGGTAGTAGGAAGCTATCGTGTGACAGTTTTCTTTTGACGGAGTGGATATGGGCAATCCTGCGCCCGCGCCAAGTTCCGGTGCCTCCTTTTTTACGCACCGGCGCGTTATCCGGCGGATTATCGGCCACGCATCGGGCGGCGGGGCGCGCATGGCATGGGTCGTGGCGGGCATGGCCGTACTGGGCGGATGTTCGGGCCACCGCGACGCGGTCGATACCCTGACGGACTGGTACCACACCCACCAGGGCGGCGTCATCGGGCAGCAGCGCCCCCCGCCGCCGGGCGCGCACGATCCCTATCCCCATATCGGCCTCGGCCCCAAGGACCCGCCCGTCCTGCCATCGCAGGACCTGCGCGACGACATCACCACGAACCTGGAGGCGCAGCGCAACCTGATCCACCGGCAGGACGCGACGATGGGGCCGATTCCCTCCGTCGCGGACGTGCCGCCCCCGCCCGTGACCGACACCCGTGCCGGCGGCGCGCAGTCCGCCTCGTTCGCTGCGGCCACGCCCGCGCCGCAGAAGGCCACGGCGCCCGCCGCCGGCGCAACGGGCACCGGCGCGACGGACGCCCCGATCGCGATGCCGGAGGTCACGTCCGCCCTGCCCACCGATGAACAGGTCCTGCCCAAGAACCTGCCCGCCCTTGCCGCGGCCCCGCCCGCGCCGGTGGTCCTTGACGGGGTCGGGGCCATGGGCGGCAACGATGTCATCAGCCGTCCCCTGCCCGACTACCGGCTTGCCGAAGATCAGGGCAAGGCCGTGCGTTTCGAGGCGGGATCCGACCAGATGCAGCCGGGGCAGGACCGCACGATTTCCAATCTGGTGAGCACGCGCGGCGACAGCGACATCGCGGTCAACGGGTACGGCGACGCCACCTCCGCCAGCGCGGGGGGACAGGCGCAGGCGATGTCGCTTGCGATCCTGCGCGGCCGGACGATCGCGCGCGCCCTTGTGGCGCAGGGTGTGCCGGTATCGGCGATCCACCTGCACGCCAGCGCCTTCGGGACTGGTGCAAGAATCGGCATCGTGCGCTAATATGCGCGCCCGTCCGTCATCCTGTCGGACGGGACTTCAGATTTCCAACCCGGCGCGATCCCGTCCCGCCAGCCGCAGAGCAGTCCCATGACCGAAGAATTCCATCGCATCCGCCGTCTGCCGCCCTATGTTTTCGCCGAGGTGAACAAGGCCAAGGCCACGGCACGCGCCCGGGGCGAGGACATCATCGATCTGGGGATGGGCAATCCCGACACCCCCACCCCGCCGCACATCGTGCAGAAACTGGTGGAAACCGTGGCGGATCCCCGCGCGCACCGCTATTCCGTCAGCCGTGGCATCCCCGGCCTGCGCCGGGCGCTGGCGGGGTATTACGAACGCCGCTTCAATGTCGGCCTCGACCCCGAAACCGAGGTGATCGCAACGCTGGGGTCCAAGGAAGGGCTGGCGAACCTTGCCGCCGCCATCACCAGTCCCGGCGACACCATCCTTGTGCCCAACCCGTCCTATCCGATCCACCAGTTCGGATTCATCATCGCCGGCGCCTCCGTGCGGTCCATTCCCGCCACCCCGGACGAGGAAATGCTGCGCGCGCTGGACCGCGCGGTGCATCATTCGGTGCCAAAACCCACGGCGCTGATTGTCAATTTTCCGTCAAACCCGACCGCCTATGTCGCGGACCTCGACTTCTATCGCGAACTGGTGGCCTTCGCGCGCAAGCATGACATCTGGATCATGTCCGACCTCGCCTATGCCGAGATCTATTTCGGCGACCGCGTCCCCCCCTCGATCCTTGAGGTGCCGGGGGCGAAGGACATCGCGGTGGAGTTCACCTCCCTTTCGAAGACCTATTCCATGGCGGGATGGCGCATGGGATTCGCGGCGGGCAATCCGCGCCTGATCGCGGCACTGACGCGCATCAAGTCGTACCTCGATTACGGGGCGTTCACCCCCATCCAGGTCGCCGCCGTCGCAGCCCTCAGCGGGCCGCAGGACTGCGTTGCCGAAATCCGCGACATCTATCGCGAACGCCGCGACGTGCTGATCCGCGGGCTGCACGCGGCCGGGTGGGACGTTCCCTCCCCCGAAGGGTCGATGTTCGCATGGGCCCCCATCCCCCCGCAGTTCCGCGAGATGGGCAGCGTGGACTTTTCCAAGATGCTGCTGCGGGAGGCGGGCGTGGCTGTCGCCCCGGGCCTCGGCTTTGGCGAACATGGCGAAGGCTTCGTGCGGATCGGGCTGGTGGAAAACACCCAGCGCCTGCGTCAGGCAACCCGCGCGATCCGTCATTTCATGACCGCCCACAACGCGGGCCATGCCGCCACCCCCGCCCGGCGCGATCCCGCCATAACGGATTCCGTTTCATGAATGCCCCCCACCCCTACGGAAAAGAGATGACTGCTGCTGCTTCCCCTGTTGAGCCCCCTCCCCTGCGTGTCGGCATCGCGGGACTGGGGACGGTTGGCGTCGGCGTCGTCAGGATGCTGCGTGAAAATGCCGCGCTGATCGCCGCGCGGGCCGGGCGCCGCCTGGTCGTGACCGCCGTCAGCGCGCGCGATCGCACGCGCGATCGCGGCGTGGACCTGTCGGATGTCGCGTGGTGCGATGACGCCGCCGGGCTGTGCGCGCATCCCGACGTGGATGTCGTGGTCGAACTGGTGGGCGGCGCGGAAGGCATCGCCCGCAGGATCGTGACGGGCGCGCTGGAAAATGGCCGGCCGGTGGTCACCGCGAACAAGGCCCTGATGGCCATCCATGGCGCGGAACTGGCGACACTGGCGCAGAAGGCCGATGTCCCCCTGATGTTCGAGGCGGCGGTGGCGGGCGGCATTCCCGCCATCAAGACCGTGCGCGAGGCGCTGGCGGGGGACCGTATCCTCAAGGTCGGCGGCATCCTCAACGGCACCTGCAACTATATCCTGACCGCCATGCGCGAGACGGGGCGCGATTTCGCGGATATCCTGGCCGAGGCGCAGAAGCTCGGCTATGCCGAGGCCGATCCCTCGACCGATGTGGACGGCGTGGACGCGGCGCACAAGCTGGCGATCCTGGCGGGGCTGGCGTTCGGGCGGCCGGTCGTCTTCGCCTCGGTCTATATCGAGGGGATCCGGCGCATCGGCGCGCTGGACCTGCATTTCGCGCGCGAACTGGGCTATCGCATCAAGCTGCTGGGCATCGCGCGGCAGCATGACAACGGGATCGAGGCGCGGGTCCATCCCTGCCTTGTCCCCCTGTCCACCCCCATCGCGCAGGTCGATGGCGTGTTCAACGCCGTCGTGGTCGAAGGCGCGTTTGTCGGCCGCCTGATGCTGGAGGGACGCGGCGCGGGCGAAGGGCCGACCGCCACCGCCGTCACCGCCGACCTGATCGACATCGCGCGCGGCAACGCCATTCCCGTATGGGGCCGCAGCACCGACGGCCTGACGCAGGCCGTCGCCCTGTCGCGCACGCAGTTCACGGGGCGGTATTACCTGCGCCTGAACGTGGTGGACCGTCCTGGCGTGCTGGCCGACATCACGGCGGTGCTGCGCGATGATGGCGTGTCGCTGCATACCATGCTGCAGCACGCGCAGGCCCGCACCCTGCTGCCTGACGATACCTACAGCGTGCCGCTGGTGCTGATCACGCACCACACCAGCGAGGCCGCGATGCTGCATGCGCTCAGGCACATCGCGCTGCTCAAGTCGGTGCTCGACGAACCGGCCATGATCCGCATCGAAGGGGACTGAGCCCCCCTGATCGCCGCCCGACATCCCATCACGCCGCCAAGGACCACCCATGCCCCGCATCCCCACGCCCCCATCGCGCATGACAGGAACGAAAAAGGGGGCGCGGGCATGACGGACATGGCGACAGGCATGGCGGATGACGTGCTGGCGGAAAGTCCACTGCCCCCGCAGGACGACACGCCGCTGGTGCTGGGCGTGCGTTCAAGCCTGACCGGGCGGCGGTGGCTGTGGCGCGATCCCGAAATCACCCGCGACGCCGGGGTGACGGCGCGCATGGGCATGGCCATCATGCAGCAGGCCGGGGTGCCCGAAATCGTTGGCCGCATGCTGGCGATGCGCGGCATCGCGCCCGATGGGGTAACGGATTTCCTGACCCCCACCCTGCGCGCGCTGATGCCCAACCCCGCCTGCCTGACCGACATGGACCGGGCGGCACAGCGGCTGGCGCAGGCCATCACGGCGGGCGAAACCGTCGGCGTCTTTGGCGATTACGACGTCGACGGGGCGTGTTCGGCGGCACTGCTGACGCATTTCCTGCGCCAGATGGGCTGTCGCGTCATCACCCACGTTCCCGACCGCATGAGCGAGGGATACGGGCCGAACACCCCGGCGCTGGAGGCGATGATCGCCGATGGGGCGGGCCTGATCGTCTGCGTCGACTGCGGCACGGCGGCGTCCGATGTCCTGTCCCCCCTGTCCGCGCGGGCGGACATCATCGTGCTGGACCATCACAAGGTGCAGGGCGACCTGCCGCGCATCGTCGCGACGGTCAATCCCAACCGCCCGGACTGCACCTCCCGCCTGAACGGGTCATGCGCGGCGGCGGTGACCTTCATGAGCGTTGTCGCCACGGCCGGGATATTGCGGCGGCAGGGATGGTTCGAAAGCCGCCCCGCGCCGCAGCTGATGGATTACCTGGACCTCGTGGCGCTGGCGAGCGTATGCGACGTCATGCCGCTGACGGGGCTGAACCGGGCCTTTGTCACGCAGGGCATGAAAATCATGGCCCGCCGCCAGCGTACCGGGCTGAACGCGCTGATGGAGGTCGCGGGCGTGACAGACCCGCTTTCGGCCTTTACCTGCGGGTTCGCGCTGGGGCCGCGCATCAACGCGGGCGGCCGGATCGCGGAATCCGGGCTGGGGCTGGAACTGCTGTTATGCGAGGACGCGCTGGAGGCACGGCGTCTGGCGGAACGGCTGGATGCGGTCAACCGCCGCCGCCAGACGGTGGAAACCGACATCCTTGACATCGCCATGGACATGGCCGCCCGCCAGCGCGAGGAAGGGCATGCGGTGCTGCTGCTGTGCGGTCGCGACTGGCATCCCGGCGTGGTGGGGATCGTGGCCGGCCGGGTCAAGGAAAAATTCAACCGCCCCGTCCTGGTCGGCGCGATGCTGGAGGACGGGACGGTCAAGGGATCGGCCCGCTCCGTCCCGGGGATCGACCTTGGCACGGCCATCATCGCCGCGCGGCAGGCCGGCCACCTGACATCGGGCGGCGGCCATGCGATGGCGGCGGGCTTTGGCCTTAGGGCAGACGACATCCCCGCCCTGCATGAATTCCTCAACGAACGCCTGTCCACGGCGGCGGCCCTGCCCGATGCCGTGGACCTCAGCATCGAGGGCATCGTGGGCGTCGCGGCGGCCTCCGTCGAACTGGCGAGCGATATCGGGCGCCTGGCCCCGTTCGGCGCGGGCAATGACGAACCCCTGCTGGCGCTGCCGCGCGTGCGCGTGGTGCGCGCCGATCGCATCGGGCGGGAGGGCAATACGCTGCGCCTGCTGATCGAAGGCGAAGGCGGTGGCCCACGCCTGAAGGCGCTGCTGTTCCGCGCGGGCGACAACCCGATGACCCCCGTGCTGGAGGATCGCAACGCCGCGCCGCTGCATCTGGCCGGATGGCTGCGCGCCGAAAGCTGGAACGGCCGCACGACCGCGAGTTTCTTCATCCGTGACGCAGCGTTTGCCAATTAATTTTCATATTTTCATTTCAGGGGCTTGACCGCCCCCCCGAGGCGGGATATCTACCCGCTCACGCCTTTAGTCCCGTTCGTCTAGAGGCCTAGGACACCGCCCTTTCACGGCGGCAACACGGGTTCGAATCCCGTACGGGACGCCACGGCATGCACGCACTTTCCATCATTATGGAAATGCCTGCCTTTCTGCCGCAGGACAGATTTTCATATCATGCCTGTCAGGACGCAATTCCATTCTTCATGAACCATCGGGCACGCAACTACCTGAAGATCAGGAATTTGTCTGGCGCGTCCTATTTGCGTCCATTCCCTATCCAGTCATACGCCTGATGGAAAATGCCCGGACGCTGCGCTCAGGGAAATGGCTCAAAAATCCCCTGCGAACATCCGGCACAATCATCAGAAAAGTTTTTGGTGAAGCTTTTTTGCAAAAAGCTTCGAAGAACGCCGCCTTTTTGAAAAAAGGCGGCACCCAAAAACTTCTGTTATATTCTGACGTTTTCCTAACGCCCGGAATAGGGCGCCGCCGCCTTGGGCAGACCGTCCTCGATCGGCAGGGCGGAATTACGGGACCATTCATTCCATGACCCCATATATATGCGCAGGCGGGTAAAGCCCGCCGCCGTCAGGGCGACATAGGTATTGGCCGCCCGCGCGCCCTTGAAGCAGTAGATGATGATGTCATCATCCGGATGCAGGTTGCGTGATGCCGCAAGCGCGCGGATTTCCGCCGCATCGCGGAAAGAGGCGTGGTTGTCCGTGACCTTCATGAAATCATACCACTCGATCCACACCGCGCCGGGAATCCGTCCCTTGCGCGGCGCGAAATCGACGCCATAGGGCGATGAACTGTCACCCAGCCATTCGACCCTGTCGCGATTATCCAGCAGCTTGACACCCCCCGATCGCAGGGCGGCCATCACGTCCTCATACGTGGCCATGAGGCCGCCATTTATGCCGAGCGGGAATTCGGTGCGCACGGGCGTCGTGGTTTCGGTGGTGAACGTGCCCCCCGCCCTGCGCCACGCGCTCAGCCCGCCATCAAGGATGCCGACACTGGGATACCCCAGGTAACGCAGGATCCAGTATCCGCGGCAGGACGCCCCATAGCGGGTATGCAGCGCATCTTCATAGACAATGGCGGTCTTTTTGCCATCCAGCCCGTATTCCGCGAAAAGGCTGGCAAAGGTCCGCTGCAGCGTCGCCAGCCCGTCCTGCGTGGTTTCCGCCAGATAGGTGAAGATGTCGGGCATGTTGACGGCCCCGGCGATATGCCCGGCGTCAAAGTCCTTTTTGTCCCGCACGTCGATCAGAAGGGCCTTTCCCTCTGCGGCGAGCCTGCGGACATCATCGGGCGAATAAAGAACAGGTATCGGCATAAGGGCTTCCCGCATGATTGTGGACATGCCCCCACCACTATCAGCAATGATGCCACCGATGGAGGCGACAGGGCACGTCCCGGCCATGATCTGGGCAGGACCCTCCCTTATCCGTGAACGGGCCTGTCCCCTTCAGCGACCAAGGATGAAATCCACCGCCCCGCCATAGATGTGATACAGCGAACTGGCGGGCATATGATCGGTCAGGGAGACGCCATGCACGTCCAGCCGGTCGATCCATCCACCGCGCAGGCGGGCGGGCGCGTACTGTTCGAAGAAATTCCCGCTCAGCCGCGTCAGCGCCGTGGCCGCACGCGCATCGCCATCGCGCGCCCGGCGGGCCAGTATGCGCATCAGTTCCGTCTGCGGCCAGATCCGCGTTGATTCCTCCAGCCGCGCGCCATCTTCGGTAATCGCGTCACACACCACCTGCCTGTCGGGATCCACGCCACAGGTGATGGCCGTATCCGCCAGCCGGTCCCGGGCCGCCAGCACCGCCGGCACCTCCGCCGCCCGTGGTGCAAGCCGCGCGAATTCCGAAAACAGCCACGACCATTCCAGCAGGTGCCCCGGTTCCACCCGGTTATGTCCCGCCGCCTGCAGCGGGGCCCATGCGCTGTTGAAGGTTTCGAGCAGCATCCCTGTCCCCGGCAGGATGAAATGTTCCAGCGCCAGCAGGACCAGATCGCGGGCATGCTCCAGATAAAAAAGCTCGCCCGAGACCTCGAACAGCACCAGATAGGCTTCCAGCAGGTGCATGTGCGGGTTCTGCCGGTGGATGGTGTCGGCAGGCGGCACGGTGTCGAGATAGCCGCCCCCGCCTGTCAGGAATATCCGGTCGATTTCCAGCGCCGTCTCGCGCGCGACCGCAAGGTAGGCGTCATCGCGCGACGCCCGGTAGGCCCAGCCATAGGCGAACAGGATGAAGGCATGTGCATACAGGTCGCGCCGCCGGTCGGCGGGCCGCCCGTCCGGCCCGAGGGAGAAGATCCACCCCGGCGCGTCGTCGCTGCGCCAGTAACGGCGTTCCACCTCATGCAGGCAGTCCAGCGCCTGCCCCGCCGTGGGACAGAACCCGTCAAGCTGCGCGCGGCAATAGGTGGAAATCTGGCGCGCCTGCACCATCAGGCGCAGTTCAGGCAGGTGAATGGGCCGCCGGTCGAACGTCAGGCGTTCGTGGAACAGGCGCCGCGCGGTATCAAAGCCGATTCCCGACCACAGGGGCAGCGCGCCCCGCGACAGCCAGAGACGCCATGCGTCTTGAGACAATTCGACACCCTCTTTCGTGTTCCCGTCGGCGCGCCCCGTATGAGCCGTGCGCGCCTTTTCCACTCATGGGCCGCGCCGGGCCTGCCTGCCGCGCCATGCCACGCCCATCGGCGGGCGGGGACAAGGTTTCCTTACCTGATGGGGTGAATAAGGTCGCAGCCGCCATTCGTAAAGACAATCCGCGTCTTCCGCCGCCTGTCCGTTGCCTGGGTGTACAGCATTGCGTGACCTCGCGGGTTTTCGGGCGCTTTCGCCACACGGCGCCTGTATGCAGTTTTACTGCTATCATGCTTGCCCTCCTGACCGGCACGAAGGACGTAAAGATGCAGATTGCGGGAAAATTCATCCTGGCGACCACACTCGCGTTGACCTGTGGCGGCAGCGCCCTCGCACGTCCGGTACTGCTGGAACATGCCACCGTCATCGACGGGACGGGCGCGCAGGCGCAGGCCGATACCTCCATCCTGATGGATGGGGGGAAGATCGTGGGCGTGGGCCCCCACCTGTCCGCGCCCCGCGATGCGCGACGGGTCGACCTGACGGGCCGCACGGTCCTGCCGGGCCTGATTTCCGATCACAGCCATGTCGGACAGGTCTCGGGCGCCACCAACGGGTCACAGAATTACACGCGCGCCAATATCCTGGCCGCCCTGCGCCAGTACGAACGGTATGGGGTGCTGACGGTCACGGCGCTGGGGCTGAACAAATCCCCCCTGTTCGACGAACTGCGCCGTGAACAGCACGCGGGACGCAACCCCGGGGCGGACCTGTTCGGCGTGGACCAGGGCATAGGCGCGCCGGACGGCGTCCCGCCACAGAACCGCTTCAACCTTTCCCCGGACGAGGTCTTCCGCCCCACCACGGCGGATGAGGCCCGCACCGCCGTGGACCGCATGGCGGACGAGGGCACGGACCTCATCAAGCTGTGGGTCGATGATTTCCGCAATGGCGTGCCGGGGGCAAAGCCGCTGCCCAAGATGTCGCCCGAAGTCTATCGCGCCGCCATCGCGCAGGCCCACCTGCGTGGCAAGCGGGTGGCCGCGCATATCCATGACCTGTCCGATGCCCGCGCCCTTGTCGCGGCGGGGGTGGACATCCTGGCCCATGGCGTGCGCGACCAGGCGGTGGATGTCGCGCTGATCGAAGACATGGAACAGCATGGCACGTGGTACATCGCGACGCTTGGCCTTGACGAGGCCAACTACATCTTTGCCGAACACCCCGAATGGCTGGATGACCCGTTCCTTTCCGCCGGCCTTGATCCCGCCCTGCGCGCGCAGTTCGCCGATCCCGCATGGCGGGCAAAAACCCTGTCCGCGCCCCTGACGGCGGCATCGCGCAAGGCGCTGGCGATGAACATGCACAATCTTCTGGCGCTGTACCGCGCGGGCATCCATGTCGGCTTCGGCACCGATTCAGGCGCGATGCCCACGCGCATCCCCGGATTTGCGGAACATCGGGAACTCTACCTTTCGGTCGCGGCGGGACTTACACCGTTGCAGGCGATATCGCTGGCGACCGGCAATGCCGCGGCACTGCTGCAGCTGCCGGATCGCGGGACCATCGCGCCGGGCAGGCGGGCCGACCTGCTGGTGGTGGACGGGCACCCCGAGCGTGACATCGGGGACATGCACCACATCGCGCAGGTATGGCAGCGCGGGGTGATGACCGACGGGCCGCTGACGGGCGCGAAGTAAGCGCCCCCACGCCCGTACGCATTGGTTGCATGCGCTTTTGTATGCAGGAGAATGGACAGGCCTATGGCACAGGGAAGATGAAAAGGAGACACCCACGATGGAACCATGGCATTCGTTCACCGAATTCGGAAAATCGGGCACGATCTACCAGTTCAAGCGCCCGCCGGAGGACCTGCCGGACCAGCCGGCGATTTTCCTGCTGACCACCGTCATGGGATCGACCACCAAGGGGGGATCATGGGAATTCCTCAGCCCCGAAATCGGTCGTGTCCACTCCCTGCGCCGCGACTGGGACAGCGTGATCACGCCCGCGCGCCGCGCCAAGGAGGAAAGCGAGGACGTGCTGGTCTGCTTCGTCTCCGAAGGCACGCTGGACGAGGCGTTTGACGACCTGCGCGATGGCGGGGCGCAGACCCTGCCCCCCACCCCGGCCGCGAGCTGAGGAAGACTGCCCGCAAGACGCCATGACGGCCCGGCGCGGGACATGCCACAGCCATCCCCGCGCCAGCCTTCAGCCCATCGCGCCGAAGGTCCCGTTCCTGAGCGACGCCTCGATTTCCTCCAGGGAGCGGCCGCGCGTTTCGGGGACATAGCGCAGCACGAACACGAACGCCGCGAAATTCAGCGCCGCGAACATCCAGAACGTGCCCGCGGCCCCCAGCGTCTGCACCAGCGAAAGCGTCGTCAGCGACACCACAAGGTCCGCCACCCAGTGCGTCGCGGCGACAAGGCTCATCCCCTTGCTGCGGCATGACAGGGGATAGACCTCCGCCCCCACCAGCCAGACCGCGACCGACAGGCTGCCGACGTTGAAGATGGCATAGCACACGACCGCCGCCGCCGTGATCCAGGTATTGATCCCCTGCGTCGCGCCAATGGCGAACATCGTCCCCAGCACCAGCAGCGACACCACCGCCCCGGGAATAAGCCGCAGCAGCAGCGTGCGCCGGCCCCACGCATCGACGGCCCAGCTGCCGAACGTGGTGGAGGCCAGCATCGCGACCCCGATGGCGATGGAAGTCAGCAGGGCGGAGCTTTTGCCAAACCCCACCCCCGCGAAAATGGTCGGCGCGTAATACAGCACCGCATTGACGCCCGTGATCTGGCAGAACAGCGCCACCCCGACCGAGGCGACAAGCGCGGGCCGCACCCACGGCTGCAACAGGGCGGACCAGGGCGCCTGCTCGTCATGCATGGCGACGATGGCCTCCAGCTCCGTGCGGGCAAGGGCGGGGTCGCGCCGCAGGCGCTGCAGCACCTCGAACGCGCCTTCGAGGTTGCCTTTCATCGCAAGCCAGCGCGGGCTGCGCGGCAGCAGCGACATGCCCACGAACAGCACCACCGCCGGCACCACGCCCAGCCCGAACATCAGCCGCCATGACTGGTCACGCAGCACATAGCCCGCGATGAAGGAAATCAGGATGCCTGCCACCACCGCCATCTGGAACAGGACCACCATCTGCCCGCGTTTTTCAGGCGGGGCGATTTCCGCGATATAGACCGGCACGATCTGCGAACACATCCCCACCGCAAGGCCAAGGATGAAGCGCGCGAAGACCAGAAGCGACACGCCGGGGGAAAACGAGGCCATCAGCGTGCCGAAAATGAACACCAGCGCCGCAAACATGATCATGTAACGCCGCCCCAGCCGGTCCGACAGCGGGGCGGCCATCAGGCATCCCCCAAGCGCGCCCGCGACGATCGCCGACGTCACCACCTGCTGCCCCAGCGTGCCCAGCGCGAAATCGCCCGTGATCTGCAGCAGTGCCGCGGAAATGATGCCCGTGTCATACCCGAACAGCAGCCCCCCCGTCGCCGCGACGCCCGCGATCAGCCCGACGATGGGAGGGGTGGAAGCCACGTTCTTGTCCTGCGCCATTATTCTTTTCTTTCTTCAGCGTAGTTCGATGTCCGGCGATGTCGGCCGGGGTCAGGGAAGCGAGATCCTGACCAGAAGCCACGGACGTTCCTCCATGTCGTGCCCGTCATGGAAGACGGGCAGGCGCGACCACTGCCCCACCGTCAGCCACCGCGTCCTGCCCACCAGCGCCAGGCTGTCGGGCGCGATCAGGCGCGGGTCATGCGCGACCATCGACAGGTGTCCGTCAGGCGCGCGCCGCACGACGGCATGATGTTCGATATCGGTCAGGTACAGTGAATTGTCCGGCGCGGTGGCCATCCCGTCGACCACCACGGTCTCGCCCTCGTCCCGGACGGCGCGTTCCACCTGCGCCGGGGTCGCGGCGGGATCCGACAGCACGGCCGTCGGCGCGCTGTACAGCCTGCGGCTCGACAGGGGCTGCCAGTACAGGCGCGATGAATCGGCGCTCAGCGTCACGCCGTCGATGCCGCCCTGTCCCATGACGGGGTGGGTCGGGCTGTACTGGAGCATCTGGCCGTCCAGTTCCATCGCGAAATCCGGCTGCGCCCGGGTGGAGGGCGCATTTTCCAGAACGCGCCGCGCCCTGCCCGTCGCGATATCCACCACGATGATCGCCGGGTGGTCCGCCGTTGACGTGTCGCTGATATACGCCGTGCCGCCCGCGCCATGCGTCATATCCACCCGCACGTCATTGACGTGGCCGTCATCGCGCGTCGCCCCCGTGGAAGGGTCCAGCGCGATGGTGGCAAGGATTTTCCCCGTGCGGGCATCCATCCCGATCAGGGCCGGACGGGGCGGCGTCTTGTCCCCCGCGACCGTCCCCTCGTCCACCACCCACAGGCGTCCGGTCGCATCCACCGTCATGCCCAGCGGGGACACCAGCCGGTCCTGCGTCGCCGCGTCGGGGAACGGCACGGGCCTGCCATCCTTCAGCACGGCAAGGCGCGGCCCCTTGTGATCGGCGGCGCTGCGTGGAAAGGCCAGCACGAGGCGTCCGTCAGGCAGCGCCGCGATGCCGGAGGGCTGCATGTCGGAAAACCGCGCGACGATGGAGATGTTGCGCGTGGGGATCGCGCCATGATCCACGCTGTCGCCCGCATGCGCCTGCAGCGGCGCGCCAAGCAGGAGCATCAGCCCCATCACCCGCATGACGCGATACGAACGGGGGGAAAACGGGGAAATGTTCATGCAGGCTGTTTCCTTTTTCTGCCATCCGGGACCAACGGCCGGAGCGGGAGGCCGATATTTACATGCCATGACGCGCGGCGCATGCCCCCATGACCGCTTTTCCCGGACGGCCCCGCTGTACCGATCGGACCGGCGGGAAAACCGGCTTTTTCGTCAAACGCGATCATGAAGACAGGACACGCCATGTCGTTCCTTGCGTTCATCGGGGACCGGCCCTGCCACGCCGCAACGGCCGACATGCCGGTCAGGGGGACACCATTGAGGGGGCGGAGACGCGCATGGCGTCGCGCACGGCGGGATACAGGGCACGGTAACGCGCCAGCGGGGTGGCATAGGCCGCCGCCAGCGCCGCGTCTGGGGATACCGTCTCCACCCGCTGCGGCGGCAGGCAGACGCTGTCCACCGCCTCCCCCGTGGCGGCCAGCCGCGCCAGCCGCGCCGCGCCGAACGACCCGCCCTGTTCCCCATGCGCCAGACGGTGCAGCGACAGGCCGGTGACCGAGGCCAGGATGGAAATCCACAGGCGGCTGCGCGACCCGCCGCCAATGACGTCGGCCTGCGTCAGGTGCGATCCCGCCTCCGCCAGCACGTCGACCACGTCGCGGAACGAAAACGCGACCCCCTCCAGCACGGCCTGCGTCATTTCGGCCCGCGTCGTGCCCGATGACAGGCCCGCGAAAACACCCCGGATGGTCCCGTCATTATGGGGCGTGCGCTCCCCCGACAGGTAAGGCAGGAAGATGACGGGCGACGGACGCGTCACCTGCGGCGGCAGTTCCGCCAGCAGCGCCGTTTCCGTAACCCCGGTGGTGCGCGACCACCATGCAAGGGACGAGGCCGCCGACAGCGTGACCCCCATCTGGTGCCACATGCGCGGCACGGCATGGCAGAATGCGTGGATCCCGCCCTGCGGATGGGGACGGAAGCGATCCGTCGTCACCCACAGGACCCCCGACGTCCCCAGCGAGAGGAAGGCGGAGCCGGCCCGCACGGCCCCCAGCCCCACGGCCCCGGCGGCATTGTCCCCGGCGCTGCCGGCAAGGACGGGGAGCGTCTTCATGTCCCACCGCCGGGCAAGCATGTCATGCAGGCGACCGGCGGGGGCCGTGCCTTCCACCAGCGCGGGCATGGCGTGGCGCGTCAGACCGCACGCCGCAATCGCGTCATCGGACCAGCGGCGATGCCCCACATCCAGCCACAACGTGCCGGAGGCATCGGACATGTCCTCGATCATCTCGCCCGTCAGGCGGTAACGCAGCCATGCCTTGGGCAGCAGGACATGACGGGTGGCGGCAAAGATTTCGGGTTCGTGGCGCGCGACCCAGATCAGCTTGGGCGCGGTAAAGCCGGGCATGGCGACATTGCCGCATACCTGCCGGCTGCGGGGAAAGCGGCGTTCGAATTCGGCGCATTCCGCCGTGGCGCGCACGTCGTTCCACAGGATGCACGGACGCAGCACCTCCCCCGCCGCATCCAGCAGGACCGCGCCATGCTGCTGTCCCGACAGGCCGATGCCGCGCACCTGCGACATCTGTTGTGGATGGGCCGCCGCCAGCGCGTCCAGCACCGCCAGCGTCGCCACCCACCAGTCATGGGGGTCCTGTTCATTCCATCCGTCATGCGGGGAACTGATGGTCAGGGGATGGGACTGGCTGCCAACCACCGCCTGGCTGTCATCCACCAGCACGGCCTTTATGGCCGACGTGCCCAGATCGATTCCGACAAACATTGTTATTATTATCCCGTACCGGCCGGAACCACGCCCATGGCGACGTCCCGTGCGGCATGTCCTGCCTTGTCGTTCCGTGTGTTGTTACAACTGAAAACACACGCAATGCGGCTTGGCAAGCACGCGCCGCACACCTTCCGGTTATCGGGGCCGGTTATCGGGGGAATGACAGATCGTTGCGCCGCAGTCGCGATGGCGCGACGCGAAAGAAAGGGGACGCAGGGCGAAATCCCCGCATCCCCTCATTCACTCGTTCCTTCCGGGCCAGTTGCCCGGGAACGGTTTAAAACCAAAAATAAAAGTTTTCGGGCGTCGCCTTTTTTAAAAAGACGACATCTTCCAAAGATTTTTGAAAAAAGCTTCACCAAAAAGTTTCATGACTTCAAGACATTATGGGACCTGCCTGTCCGAACGGTCTTTCAGCCGTCGTGGCGTTCCAGGAACGTGCCCACAATGCCATTGACGTCGGAGGCGCATTCCAGCTGCGGCATGTGCCCGATATCGACAAAGCCGTGGTGTGCGCTGTCCGGCAGCAGCCCATCGCCCTGCGTCGCGGGCAGGATCTCGTCCGCCGCCCCCCACATCAGGGTCGCGGGAATCTGCGTCGCCTCCAGCACGTCGCGCAGGTCGTCCCCCTGCCTGCCGTCGGGGAAACACGCGGCCGCCACCGTCCGCAACGCGGCCTGCACGCCATCAAGGCGCTTGTAGCGCAGGACGTCATCAACCATGCGCCGCCCGATCAGCGACTTGTCATGCACAAGGCATTTCAGCACATCCTGCATGGCGCGCGCGCGATCCGCCTCGATAAAGCCGTTGATGAACACCATGTTGATCTGCGTCCCCAGCCCGGCGGGCGCGATCAGCGACAGCGAGGCCACACGTTGTGGCGCATCACGCGCCAGCGTCAGCGCGACCCCGCCCCCCAGCGAATGGCCCATCACATGCACCCGCGACAGGTTCAGGTGATCCAGAAGCTGCGCCGTCACGTCGGCAAAGAATCGCAGCGTGCCTGGCCCCACGTCCTTTGACGACCCGCCATGCCCCGGCAGGTCAAAGGCGATGACCCGCCGCGCGTGCGACAGCGCGGCATGGTTGAACATCCAGTTCTTCAGATCCCCGCCAAAGCCATGCACCAGCACCAGCGGCGTTGCGTCGCCACCGCCCAGTTCATGCACCCGCAGCGTGTGTGTACCCACCGTTACAAGGACAGGATCCGCCGAAGCGCCAGCGGCCTCGGCCGGGCCGCTGGCCTCGGAAAACTCGGACTGGAACCGGGTGATGAACGCGTCGATTTCCGCATCGGGCACCGACGCGTCCGCCACCACCGCGATCAGCGCGCCAACCGGCAGCGTTTCGCCATTGGGCGCGACCTGCCGGCGCAGGGTGCCCGACACCGGGCTTTCAAACGCATTCGTGATCTTCGACGTTTCGATATCGACCAGTTCCTCGCCCGCCTGCACCTTCGCGCCGGGGGCGACCATCCATCCGGCGATCTTGCCCTCGGTCATCGCAAGGCCGAATTTCGGCATGGTGATGGCTGTGATTTCGCTTGCCATGTCAGGCTTTCTCCGTAACGCGCGTGTTCATGACCGATGTGACGGCGGCCTCGATTTTCTCCACGCTGGGAAGATAGAGGCTTTCAAGCGCCGTCGCGAAGGGCACGGGGGTATGGGGCGGCACGACGCGACGGATCGGCGCGCGCAGGGCGTCGAACGCCTCCTCCGCCACCAGGGCCGCGATATCGGTCGCCATGTTGCAGCGCGGGCTGGATTCATCGACGATCACCAGACGCCCGGTATCCGCCACGCATTCAAGGATCGTGTCGCGATCCAGCGGCGAGGTCGTGCGCGGGTCGATGACCGTGCAGCCGATACCCTGGCGTTCCAGACGGTCCGCCGCCTGGTTGGCAAGGCCGACCATGCGGCCAAAGGCGACGATGGTGACATCCGCGCCCTCGCGCGTCAGGTTCGCCTCCCCGAACGGAATGGTATAGGCCTCGTCCGGGACGTCTTCTTCCTCGTCATACATGACCTTGTTTTCAAGGAAGATGACGGGATCATCATCGCGGATCGCCTCGATCAGCAGGCCCTTCGCCTCATAGGGGGAGGACGGGATGACCACCTTCAGGCCGGGGATGTGGGTAAACAGCGGATACAGCGCCTGGCTGTGCTGCGCCGCGGCATTGAAGCCCGCGCCATACATCGCGCGGATCACCAGCGGCGTGCGCGCCTTTCCGCCGAACATGTACCGGAACTTGGCCGTCTGGTTCATGATCTGGTCCAGGCAGCAGCCGACGAAATCAACGAACATCAGTTCGGCCACGGGACGCAGCCCCGTCATCGCCGCCCCCGCCGCCGCACCGATGTACGAGGCCTCGGTAATCGGGGTGTCGAGGACCCGCTCCTCCCCGAATTCCTCCAGCAGTCCCCTGGTCACGCCCAGCACGCCGCCCCAGGCATCTTTGATCCCGGCGGAACCGCCACGGCCGCCGGCCACGTCCTCGCCCATGATGATGACGTTCGGATCGCGCCGCATTTCCAGACGCATGGCCTCGTTAATGGCCTGTCGAAAGCTTTTTTTGCTCATTCTTCGTTCTTTCGGACAATGGTTCCGTGCTGATCACGCGTGATCGCGATCAGTAGCGCACATACACATCGGCCAGCAGGTCCGACGGCTGCGGCAGCGGATCCGCCCGGGCCTGAAGGACCGCGCTTTCGATTTCATCGGCAACGGCGGCGTCGATTTCATCCAGGGCCGAGGCCTCCAGCACGGCGGCCTGCGTCACGCGGTCGCGAAACAGCGTCAGGCAGTCGCGATCGCGCCGGGCCTCCGCCACCTCGCCCGCGGCGCGGTAGGTCATGGCGTCGCCCTCGAAATGCCCGTACCAGCGTTCAAGGTGGACATGCAGCATCGCCGGCCCGTTTCCGCCGCGCGCGTGGGCGATGACCTCCGCCGCCGCCTGATGCACGGCGAAATAGTCGGAACCGTCGCATTCGGCATACGGCATGCCGAACGCCGCCGCGCGCGCCTTCTGCGTGCCGGCGCATGCATAGGACGCACCCGTCGCCTCGCCATAGCCATTGTCCTCCACCACGAAGACGGCGGGCAGTTTCCATACGGACGCGAGGTTGAGGCTTTCGAGCGTCGATCCCTCGTTCGAGGCCCCGTCGCCATAGAACGCCACGGCCACCGCGCCATTGCGCAGGGTTTTGTGCGACAGCGCCGCGCCGCAGATCAGCGGCGGCCCGCCACCGACGATGCCATTGGCGCCAAGCATCCCGCGCGTCAGGTCGGCAATATGCATCGACCCGCCCTTGCCACGGCATACGCCGGTGCTGCGGCCATAGATTTCGGCCATCATGCCCGCGACGCCCACGCCCTTGGCGATGCAGTGGCCGTGGCCGCGATGGGTGCTGGCGATCGTGTCACTGTCGGTCAGGTTGGCGCATACGCCCACGCCGGACGCTTCCTCGCCACAATACAGGTGGACGAAACCGGGGATGCCGCCGGTTGCGAATTCGACATGCAGGCGTTCCTCGAACATGCGGATGGTGCGCATCGCACGATAGGAACGCAGCAGCGTTTCCCGCGCTATTTGCATGGATGTTTTCCCTGTTCCAGCCACGGATGTTCATATCCGTGATTTCGTATCCGGCCCGGCGGCACGCAGCGGCGCGACCGGGCACGCCGCCACCACAGCGCCACCGGCCCCACCGGGACAAGGATGGCCGTCGCGCTTTCACGCCCATGTGACGCGCCGTGTCCGGAGTGTCGCGAAACGCGACACTCCGACGGGGGTTAAGGCGGCATCGCGCGTACCAACCGTTCCGAAAAAAGGCGCTGCATGCCCCCGTTTCCACATCCGGTGTCCCACCACTCCCCCCGCCGCCCCGCCATGGCGGGACCTGACGCGCCGGGACTGGATGCGTCGGGACTGGACGCGTCATGGCGTCGGTGCGGCCATGACCATGGCCTCGACCCCTTTGCGCCCCACATGCCGCCCGTGCTGTGCGGCGCCGAACTGCGCCAGTGCTGCCAGCGGGCGGGCAATGTGCTGCGCCATGCGGAGACGGCCATGGACCGGATGCGCGCCATGCTGTCGCCGCTGGGGTATGCGACGCTGCTGGCCGATGCCGATGGCGTTGTCCTGACCCACCGGATCGAGGCGGAACAGCGTCGGGGCTGTCGCCGATGGTGCCTGTGGCCCGGCGCGATCTGGAACGAAGCGCGCGAGGGCACGAACGCCGTGGGCACCAGCCTTGCCGAAGGGCGGAGTATTGCGGTCCATGGCGCGCAGCACTGGCGCACGGCCCTGCGTGGGCTGGCGTGCGTTGCGACCCCGGTGCATGACGCGCTGGGCCGCGTGGCGGGGGTGATCAACGCCAGTTCCTTTCACCCCAGTGATGACGGGCGGGAAATCGCGCTGATTGCCGCGACCGTGGCGCAGGCGGCGCGGGGCATCGAACGTATGGCCTTCATGGACCTGTACCGGGGGCATGCGATCATGCTGCTGGGCGAAGGGACGGACGGGTCGGTGCCCATGATCGCGGTCGATGACGAACGCGTCGTGGTGGGCGCGACGCATGCCGCGCGCGTGCATATGGGCATTGCCCCGGCGCAGGACCTCAATTTCTGCCTGCTTGACGACACGGCCGGGGAAGACGCCGAAGGCGGCCTGCGCCACGCGCAGAAGATGGCGATCCGTTCCGCGCTGGCCACCGCGCGGGGAAAGGTCGCGGTCGCGGCGCGGATCCTGGGGATCAGCCGATCCACCCTGCATCGCAAGCTGCGCATGCTCGGCCCGCCGGCCGCGCAGCCCTGTCACTGACGTCCCTACCTGCCACTCCCCCCCCCGCGCCCGTCACGCAGGGGCGGTCTGTGCGCGCGCCCCTCCCCCGAACCGTGCGGAAGCGTTATGATCGGGCGGCAAGGGAGTGATGCGAAATGACGTTTCCGATCAGGCTGGCGACGCTGGCCGTTGCGACCGGGCTTCTGTCGGCCTGCGCCACGGGCGGGGATGGTCCTTACAACATGGGTCTGACCGGGCCTGACGGGCCGCCCATCGCGGACAATGACTGGAACCAGACCCAGATGGGGATGGGGGCGTATTACGGACCGGATAATGACGGCTTTGCGGCGCAGGGGCTGGATGGCGGGCCGCCCAACTATATCGACGACGAATACATGCCCCTGCCCTGAATGTTGATTTCAGAGGCTGCCTGAAAAGGCAGGGGCCGATACCACCCTGAAATCATGAAAGTTTTTGGTGAAGCTTTTTGCAAAAAGCTTCGAAAGGACATCGCCCTTCCGAAAAGGCGGCAACCGGAAACTTCTGTCACCCTTCACCAGCAGGCGGTTTTCTGAACGGAACCGGGCGGCCGGATCATTCGCGGTTGTCACACGGGTCATGCGCCAGCATGAAATCCGCAACGCCCGCGCGGATCGCGCGTTCAAAGGCGGCGAGCGTTTCCTCGCCCACGTAATGTTCCATCCCTTCGGCATCGATGCTGGCGTTCTTTTCGCTGATGCCCAGCGCGCGCAGGAAGGTTTCCACGATATGGTGGCGCGCCTGGCTGTCGGCGGCCATCTTCTCCCCCGCTTCGGTCAGGAAGATGCCGCGATAGGGACGGCGCGTGACAAGGCCGTCCGCCTCCAGCCGGCACAGCATCTTGGCCACCGTGGGCTGCGATACGCCCAGGCGCTGCGCGATATCGACCTGACGCGCCTCCTGCCCCTCATGCAGCAGGTCGGCGATCAGTTCGACGTAATCCTCCACCAGGGCGGTCTTGCGTGACTGGCGCGCCTGCTCGAATCCCGCCGACTGGGTCCGGGGATCAGGCATGCAGCCAGGTTTTCTGCGCCTCATGCTATGCGTCTCCTGGATATCGGAACGGGGAGGATACGGGCGGCCGGACGTGGACATCATCGATATGACTTATACAGCAGTTTTTCCGCCCCTCAATTCCCTGCCCGCCAGCGCGCGACGGCCCCCCGATGTCACCACGGAGCGCAGACGGCTGTCCCGCGCCCACCGGCCCCGTGCTCGTTGGCCCCACGCCCATCGGCAATGACCCGGCATCCGGCGAAATGGCGCGGCATGGCGCGCGCCGGCATCATCCGTCGCGTCCCGGCTGCATCGGGATGACGGACGCGATGGCCTGACATCCACGCCACCCATGCAAAATGGCTGGTTGCCATAATGCCGGGACGATGGTCCACGCGGCCCGACGTCAGGATACGAACGGATGCCGCCCGCATGCCGTCCCTTATCCACGCGGGGGCGGGTGGTCGGGGCGGGTCGGATAGAACCAGCAGCCGGATGCATCGCTGTCGCGCATCTGCGCCTGCGTCATGGGGACGGGACCCAGCACGTCGTCGCCGGGGCGCCATCCCTCCGGCGTCATGACATCGCCATCCGCCGAACGCTGGAGCGCGGCGAGCAGGCGCAGCAGTTCGTCCA
Source organism: Novacetimonas pomaceti (assembly GCF_003207955.1). NCBI lineage: Bacteria > Pseudomonadati > Pseudomonadota > Alphaproteobacteria > Acetobacterales > Acetobacteraceae > Novacetimonas > Novacetimonas pomaceti. The sequence continues at coordinate 86,208 of NZ_NOXG01000004.1, read as the reverse complement.
CCGAACGCCCCACCGACATGGGATACCAGATGATCGCGCGCACGATCCCGGTCGGGTCGATGAAATAGGTGGCGCGCACCGTGGCGCTGTCATGGGCATCGGCCGACAGCATGCCGTACGCATGCCCCACCGCCATGGACGGGTCCTCCACCACGGGAAAGGGGACCTCCACGCCGAAGCGGGTGCGAATCGCCTCCAGCCATGCAAGGTGGGAATACAGGCTGTCCACCGACAGGCCCATCAGGGCGCATCCCATGGCCTCGAACCGGGGATATTCACGCGCCAGCGCCATGAACTCGCTGGTACAGACGGGCGTGAAATCCGCAGGGTGGGAGAAAAACAGCAGCCATTTCCCGCGGAAATCGGCCAGACGCATTTCCCCCTGGCTGGTACGGGCCTGAAAATCCGGGGCCGGGTCGCCAATACGCAACGGATGCCGTGCCGTGACGTTGGAAACGGAAGAAGGAGTGCCATCGCTCATTGTCTGCCCCTTTTGCATCTACTGCATCTTGACGCAAGATGTCCGTCAACATACATTTATTATGTAATTTTTAAACTATCGTGAAGACAAGACCATGTCAGATCCAGTCATCACCGCCGCCGCACATCAGGTCCTAACGGCCCTGACGTCCGACAAGGTGCCGGTCGTAAAGACTTTTTTTGACAGGGTGACCTTCACGGCGACCCATGTCGTCCATGACCCCGCCACACGCGCGGCGGCCATCATCGACAGCGTGATGGAATACGACCCGGCGGCGGGTCGGACCGGTCATCACCTTGCACAGGAAATCGTGGATTACGTGCGCGCCCACGACCTGAAACTGGAATGGCTGCTGGAAACGCATGTCCATGCCGACCACCTATCGGCGGCCCCGTGGATTCAGGAACAGCTGGGCGGAAAGCTGGCGATCGGGGCGGACATCGTTCGGGTGCAGGACATTTTCGGCAAGCTGTTCAACGCCGGCACCCGCTTCGCGCGCGACGGCTCGCAGTTCGATCACCTGTTCCATGACGGGGAGACGTTCATGCTCGGCTCCATCCCCGCCATCGCGCTGCATGTGCCGGGCCATACGCCCGCCGACATGGCCTATGTCATCGGGGATGCCGCGTTCATCGGCGATACGCTGTTCATGCCCGATTACGGCACGGCGCGGGCCGATTTCCCCGGCGGCGATGCCCGTGCGCTGTACCGTTCCATACGCCGGCTGCTGTCGCTGCCGGCGCGGACCCGGCTGTTCCTATGCCACGATTACAAGGCGCCGGGACGCGATACGTTCGCGTGGGAAACCACCGTCGGGGCGGAACGCGAACATAACGTGCATGTCCATGACGGCGTGGGCGAGGACGAATTCGTCGCCATGCGGACGGGGCGCGACGCGACGCTGTCGATGCCCGGCCTGCTGATGCCCTCGGTCCAGGTGAACATGCGTGGCGGCCACCTGCCGGAGGCCGAGGAAAACGGCACACGTTATATCAAGATCCCGATTGACCGTGTGTGACACGCGGCCCATTCCTGCCATAACGCCAGACAAAGATACCCCACCCTTTCGTTATCAAGGAGATAGCCAGACATGAACGACACCCCCGCTCCCTCCGCCCCGGCCCTGACCTCCAGCGCGCGGGGCCTGACCTATGACATCGCCATCATCGGCGGCGGGGCTGCCGGCATCTCCACCGCGGCCAGCATCCTCAAGCGCAAGCCGGGGATTACCGTCGCCATTGTCGAACCGTCAGGGTCGCATTTCTATCAGCCGGGCTGGACGCTGGTGGGGGGCGGCGTCTTCAAGCAGTCGCAGACGCGGCGTCCGGAAAAGAAGCTGATCCCGCCGGGCGCGGACTGGATCCAGGCCGCCGCCACGGGGTTCGAGCCCGACAGCCACCTGGTCCACCTGTCGAACGGGTCGTCGGTGCGTTACGGCATCCTGATCGTCGCCACCGGCATCATGCTGGACTGGGACGCGGTCGAGGGCCTTTCGGAAACGCTGGGGCGCAATGGCGTGACCTCCAACTACCGCTATGACCTTGCGCCCTATACATGGCAGCTGGTCCAGACGCTGGGGCGCGGCAACGCGGTCTTTACCCAGCCGCCCATGCCCATCAAGTGCGCGGGCGCGCCGCAGAAGGCCATGTACCTGGCATGCGACGCATGGCGGCGTCGCGGGATTTCGGACAACATCGCCGTATCGTTCCATACCGCGACACCCGGCCTGTTCGGGGTCAAGGACTATGTCCCCGCGCTGATGGAATATATCGAGCGTTACCGCATCGACCTGCAGCTGAAATCCAACCTTGTCGCCGTCGATGGCGCGCGTCAGGTCGCCACCTTCTCCAACGTCGGGGCGGACGGCGCCACCTCCCGCAGCGAGGTGGAATTCGCGATGCTGCATGCCGTCCCGCCGCAGCGCGCGCCCGATGTCATCCGCAACAGCCCGCTGGCGGGCAAGGACGGGTTTGTCGCGGTGGACCCGGCCACCCTGCGCCATGTCAAGTATGACGACATCTTCGCGCTGGGCGATATCGCGGGCACGTCGAACGCCAAGACGGCCGCCGCCGTGCGCAAGCAGGCCCCGATCGTGGCCGTCAACGCGCTGGCCGCGCTGGAGGGACGCCCGATGGTGGCGGATTACGACGGCTATGGCGCATGCCCGCTGACGGTGGAACGCGGCAAGATCGTGCTGGCGGAATTCGGCTATGGCGGCAAGCTGGAGCCGACCCTGCCGACATGGCTGCTCGACGGCCGTCGCCCGACGCACCTGGCATGGCTGTTGAAGGAATATGTCATGCCGCTGCTGTACTGGGACGGGATGCTCAAGGGCCGCGAACTGATGGTCGAACCGCGTCCCCTCACCTCCAAGAGCTGAACCTTTCGCAACCCGCCCCCTGCATGGCACGACAGGCCATGCGGGGGCCGGCGTCCCCGCCATTGACGGGCACGACGCATCATATGCCGCGACCGGGATGCATCGGACGTAAAAGCGGCGTATGAAGCGGCGGTCATGAAGAAAACATCCGCCCCCCCCACCACCCCCCATCATGTCGGCAGTTCCCGTCCGCTGCGCCTGTCCGATGACGTGGTCAGCCACGCCATCTATGGCGGGCCGGGCAAGTGCTACCGCTATACCCTGACGCGCACATGGGACCCGGCGCGGCCCGCCGTGATGTGGCTGATGATGAACCCTTCCGTCGCGACGGAAGAAGGCGACGACCGCACGGTCGCCAAGTGCCAGCGGTACGCGCGGGCATGGGGATACGGGTCGATTTTCGTGGGCAACACCTTTGCCTACCGCTGCACCGACCAGACCCGCCTGATGGAGGTGCCGGACCCGGTGGGGCCGGAAAATGACCACTACCTCCTCGACATGGCGCGCCGGGCCGACATGGTGGTCGCCGCCTATGGATCGCCGCGCTATCCCGCCCTGCGCGAACGCGGGACGCAGGTGGTGCGCATGCTGCAGGATGCCGGGATCGCGGTATATGTCCTGCGGCTGAGCAGTCGCGCGCGGCGGCCCGAACATCCCCTGTACCTGCCTGCCGACCTGCGGCCGACGCTACTGCCTCCCGTCGATACGCTTGCCCCGGACTGAGTTCCGCGGCATCGCGCTGGCCCCTTGCGTCATTCCAGCGCAAGGGCAAGCTGCCGCGCCCCGGCCTGCGCGCGCGGGACAAGGGTGGACAGCGTGACGCCCAGCAGGCGGATGCCGCGTTCGGGCGGGATGCATCCGCGCAGCAGCCCGCGCGCATGGGCATGGAGTTCCTCTGCCGAGGCCACGGCCTGCATCAGCGTGCAGGCGCGCACGATCTGCCGGAAATCGTTATACTTGACCTTGAGCGTCACCGTCCGGCCGGTGATGTCGCGCCGTTCGCAGCCATGCCAGACGCGCTGGCACATGTCGGACACCGGCCCGGCCATGTCGGCCCATTCATACAGGTCGCGCTCGAACGTCCTTTCCGTGCCCAGCGACTTGCGCGGGCGATCGGGCTCCACCGGGCGATGGTCGATCCCCCGCGCGACGCCGTAATAGAAGGAAGCGACCTTTCCGAAATGCCGGGTCAGGTACGTCAGGTCCCGCGCCCGCAGGTCGCGGCCGGTATGGATGCCCAGCGCATGCATGCGCGCCGCCGTGGCGGGACCGATGCCATGGAACTGCTCCACCCCCAGATCGGCGACGAAATCCGCCCCCTGCCCCGGCGTGATGACATGCAGGCCATCGGGCTTGCGATAGTCGGAGGCCAGCTTGGCCAGGAATTTGTTGTATGACACCCCGGCAGAGGCGGTCAGCCCGGTCTCATCCCTGATGGCGGCGCGGATTTCCTGCGCGATCCGGGTGGCCGAACCGCGCACCAGTAGCGGCCGTGTCACATCCAGATAGGCCTCATCCAGCGAAAGCGGCTGTATCAGCGGGGTATAGCGGGCGAAAATCTGGTGAATCCGCGCGGAGACCGCGCGATACACGTCAAAGCGCGGCGGCACGAAAATCAGTTCGGGACATTTGCGGCGGGCGGTTACGGACGGCATGGCCGAACGGACCCCGAAACGCCGGGCCTCGTAACTGGCGGCGGCGACCACGCCACGCTGCCTGTCGCCGCCCACGGCGACGGGACGTCCCCGCAGGGCGGGATTGTCGCGCTGTTCCACCGAGGCATAGAAGGCATCCATGTCCACATGGATGATCCGGCGCGTGTCCGGCGCCTGCGTCATGGATGCCCGCAACAGGCCGGCCCGTCATGGGCCGTGCGGTCGCGACGCGCCGCGGCCCCGGGGGACCACGGCCACGTCACGGCCCGTTCAATCAGCCGTTGCACTTCTTTTTCTTGACGAAGAAGAAGACAAGCCCGGCAATCGCCCCAAGCGCCAGGATGCCCTTAAGGCAGGGGGACTTGGACGGGCACTTCGTCGTACATTCGGACATGGGTAGGGTTCCTCAGTTCTGTCATCTTCGTTCCCAGGTGGAACGAAACGCAGCCATTCTAGCGCAGGCCGCCCGGTCGGGCATACCGGATTTCACGATGCCAGCCTCCCGTTCATGCCCGAAATAAATGCGTGGACATATGAAATCACCCGCCCGTCACCCTATTGACATGCGATGGGAGAGGAGCGGGGATGCACGTGCCTACCTTATTGTTGCGAAGGTTTGCGGGTAATCATGTCATCCAAATATTTTCAGAGGGTCATGGAAATGAAAAAAATTGGACTTCTGTCTGCCTCGCTGCTGATGCTGGGTGCCGCGACCGGCGTTGCGTCGGCCATGCCGTCGAACACGCGCGCGGTCAACCGCGATTTCACCAAGCTGTCGATCGACGGCAGCCGCGCATTCGACGACATCGCGATGGCCCGCACCGCCCTGGCCAACAATGACAGCGCCGGCGCGGCAAAGCTGCTGACCGATGCCAACCATGCCTTTGCCCGCGCCAAGACCGACAACCGCGTGTTCATGAAGGCTGAATCGCAGCTGTCGCAGCCCAAGAAGGCCCCCGCCGGCGCGCCCGCCCCGTCCGCCACCCCCAGCACGCAGCCTGTCGCGTGGCTGCCGGTTGATGGCGAATACATCGTGACCGAGGATCTGGAGCCGACCTCCAGCAAGGGAACGGCGGTCGCGGCCGCGAACACCAGCCTGAACAAGGGCCAGACCGCGCAGGCCAGCCAGAACCTGCAGGTCGCGGCGGTGGACGTTGATTTCGTCCTGGCGGTGGCGCCGCTGCAGGCCAGCTCCGATGACGTGTACCGCGCATCCAACCTGCTGGCCGGCAAGGACACCAAGGGCGCGGACGCGGCGCTGGCCGATGCCCAGAACGCGGTCCGTTTCGTGTCCGAGGACATGGTGGAAACCCCTGACGCCCCCGCTGGCGCCAAGGGTGGCAAGGCCGCCAAAAGCAAGTAAGCCTGCCCCGTTACCGGCGGTCCCGCGCCTGTCGAAAGGCATGGGACCGCCCTTTTACACCCGGGTTTCCGGCCACGGTCGCGTGGAATGCGGACCCGGGCGTGCAGGCCATCACGGACCATCCGGCGACCCGGTCGCATGCATGTCCGCAGGAACCTGAATTATGCGATTCGTCGTCATGGCGGGGATGGCCGGGATCATGACCGGCATGGCTGCCCTTTCCGCGCCATCCGCATGGGGGGGCGACATCCATATCTGCGTCGACCGTCGCGTCATGGCGATGGATCCCGCACCCAATGCCCCGCATTTCGATTCGATCACGGTGCCCAGTGGCACGGTCTTCAATTACGCCGGCCATGCCTTCGGCCCCGCCGACGATCCGCTGGACGAGGCGCATGCCGCCCCCTACGGCAATGGCTGGCGTGGCCTGCCACCGGGGGAAGAACAGCGCAGACGCGCGCTGCAGATGGAAGATATCGGGGGCGACAAGGGGTATCACCGGCCAGAGGCCGCCGTCATGACAAGCGCCCCCGCCGTGCTGACCGCCGCCCATCCCTGCGCCACCGTCACCGCGCAGGCCGTCCTTTCGGCCGACTGGACATGGACCGCCGATCACATACCGGCCAATCCCCATGTCTATTTCCAGGCCTATGGCAGCGTGCAGGGCACGCGCTTCGACCCGACCTTCGCCACGGACCCGGACCTGTTCCAGTGGATCGCGGCGCATGGGGGACTGAACGGTATCGTGACATCCGACATCGAACAGTCCGTCACCCTTCATTCGGACGACTGATTTTCCGGCCAGCCTGCGCTGTCGTCCCCGCGTCCGGTCCCCATATCCGATCCCCGCATCCAATCCCCTGCCCGCGCAAGCGCGCCGGTCACGCGGATGGCCGCAGGGGCGTATAATCGCCATGGCGACAAACCGTTATTCTTCTGGCACATTCACACCCAGTCACGCCCCTGTCGGCAGGGTGTCCCCGTTTTCGCCAGGACGTAACGCATGGAGATCCGAATGGCGCTGTACCAGTCTTCGCAGTTCATAACGGCATGGAACGACCCGGAATTCGACCGGCACCACCATCCCCGTACGCCTGCGCCACATTCGGGTATCTACCGCTGCGTCGGCTGCGGGTTTGAAATCGCCGCAAGCGAAGGGCAGCTCCTGCCGCCCATCCATGCCCATCCCCACCGCCTTGGCACGCAGGAAGTGTGGCAGATGATCGTCTATGCCGACCATCGCCTGAAATAGGGTCCCGGCCGCGACCGTTCCCGGGGGAGGAACGCGCGGCAGGAGGGCATCGTCAGGCGGTCAGGCGTGGCTTACCACCAGCCACCGCCCCAGCCCGGACCCCAGCCCGGACCGCCGCCCCAGCCCCACATGCCCCAGTTCCACGAGGCATCTTCATACATGTCCGCGGTCATCTGCTGCTGATCCGCGAGGTTCTGCGCCTGCACATAGGACTGGTACCGGCCATAGGCGGCCTGGTTGCCAACATAGATGCAGTTACAGACCTTGGGATCGGAGTAGATATAGAGAACATGATCGCCGAACGGCTTCTGAAGGAAACGGTTGGGCGGCAGTTTCTGCAACATCTCCTGACGCTCCGGCGTATTCGCGGGACGCGCGACAAACCCTGCCGCCGCGAGGCTGTTCTCGCGGTCGGCAATCTGGTCACGCACGCTTTCACACCCGGCAAGCGAGAGGCAGGCCATGGTCACGCATGCCGGAAACGCCCATAGAGCCCGATTCGTCCTGATCTTGGTTTTCATCCAGATACCCCTTGTTCCATTCCGTTCATATTCCCGATCCCCGACGCTGGCAAAGGCGAACGGAATGCCGTGCGGGACATGACGCACGATTCATCCGATGAAAATATCACGTTCCCCACACGTTACGATATTCCCCCTGATGCCCTGCCCGCAGTGATACATTATTTTTCATGGACTTTGATTTATCTCATGTCCGGTGGGCGAATTCCCATGCGATACCAGAAGGGCGATGGGGGCATCGCATATCGAATCATCACTTTAAACTTTGGCGGGGCCACATTGTTGGCTCCGCCTTTTTTTCACTTTTGCGACATTTCAGGCCGCCTGTGCCCGGATGGGATGGCCATTGAAAAACCCGCCATGAGGCAACTCATGGCGGGTCATCGTATTGCGTATCGTCAGGCGCCGTGGGGGGCATTGCCGCCGGGTGATACGGAATAAGGATGATGTCAGGTCAGGGAACCACGTGCGTCACGTGACGTTGCCCGGGCGGCGACATGGGGCGGCAGTTCACCCTCCGCCGGCACGGGCAGATCCATCGCAGGCGCGGTCGTGTCCGTGCCGACCGCATCATCACGAAGCATGTAGCCCTGCCCCCATACGGTGGTGATCAGGTTTTCACCCCCCGCTTTCTGGAGCTTCTTGCGCAGCTTGCACACGAACACGTCGATGATCTTCATTTCCGGTTCGTCCATGCCACCATACAGGTGGTTGAGGAACGCATCCTTGGTCAGCACCATGCCCTTACGCAGCAGCAGAAGTTCAAGGATCATGTATTCCTTGCCCGTCAGGTGGACGGACCGTCCGTTGACGGAGACATCGCGACTGTCGAGCGAAAGCCGCAGCATGCCCGCCTGCAGCGTCGGCTCGCTATATCCCTTGGACCGGCGGATGACGGCCTGCATGCGCGCCGTCAGTTCCATCGTGTCATAGGGGCGGGTGACGTAATCATCCGCGCCGGTTGAAAATGCCTTGACCTTGGCCTGCGGACTGGCCCGCGATGACAGGATCAGGACCGGGGTCGTGATCCGCGCCGCGCGGCAGCGCCGCACGACATCGTATCCCTCCATGTCCGGCAGGCCCAGTTCCATGACGGCAATGTCGTAATCATACAGTTTCAGCATCGCGACCGCGTCATGACCCGATGCCGCATGGTCCACCATGAAACCGACAGCGTGCAACTGACTGGTCTCCATGCTGGCCAGGGCCGTGTTCGGTTCAACAAGCAACACACGCATATCGACCACCAAATTTTTGTTAATATATGTTGCTACCTATAAGTGTATTTTTTTCATGAAACAATCTTAAGGTTGTGAATAAACCTCGTTACACTCATTCATAAGGGGAATATAATCCTAATGCCTATGGAAAATAATTCCTTAACATCCAGAATTTTAAGAATTTAAGCGCGAAATCCTGTGCCATTTCATTCCAGAACCGGCCAGAGATGCCCCGAAAATGACACGTTCTGCGTGCAGGATGGACGGATCCTGCAACCTATTTTCCCATGGGAAATGGTTTTGCCTGCGCGGGGCGCCCTGCCCGCATGATCCTGCCAGCAGGAAAAATAGGATGTTAGGACAATACCATATGTGGCATCGCGACCCGCGATGACATCGCCGTTGTCTGTTTTCCTGGCGTGATTATCCGGTCATCCCCGGCCCGGGCGCATCCACCCGGATCGCGCGACGCGGCGAAAATCGCATGCGCGATATCACGATGCCGTGATATCCACCCCATGGTTGATCGGCCCGGCCCCGTGCCCGTATCCGGGCGCCGCCGCAATGGCACGACGGAGATAATCGCGGGCCCGCACGATGGCCGCGTGCAGATCCATGCCCTGGCCCAGCCCCGTGGCGATCGCGCTGGCCAGGGTGCAGCCGGTGCCATGCGTATGCACCGTATGCAGCCGGGTGGAGGCAAAGGTTTCCACCCGCCCCTGCCGATCGACGAATACATCCACCAGTTCGTCGCCCGGCAGATGCCCCCCCTTCAGCAGCACGGCCCGCGCGCCCATGTCGCGCAGGTCCAGCGCGGCCTGACGCATATCGCCGGATTCGCGCACCGGACGGTCCAGCAGGACCTCCGCCTCCGGCAGGTTCGGGGTCAGCAGGTCCGCCAGCGGCAGCAGCCGCGCCTTCAGCGAGCGGACCGCCTCCTGCTGCAGAAGCGACGCCCCGCCCTTGGCCACCATGACCGGATCCAGGACATAGGGGACCCCGGGCCGCGTCGCGATCATGTCGGCCACCGCGTCGATGACCTCGCTCCGGTCCAGCATGCCGCTCTTGAAGGAATCGACGCCGATATCCTCCATCACGCAGCGCATCTGCGCCGTGACAAAGGCGGGGGGAACGGCAAGCACGTCATGCACGCCGCGCGTATCCTGCGCCGTCAGCGCCGTAATGGCGGTCATGGCGAAACCGCCCAGCGCGGTGATCGTCTTGATGTCCGCCTGTATGCCCGCGCCACCGCCGCTGTCGCTGCCCGCGATGACGAGAATGCGCCCCCGCACCGGATCAGGCCATCATCTGCACGGCGGTGATGGCATTGCACATGTCATCGACCACCTGACGGACAAGCTGTTCGTCCTCCGCCTCCACCATGACGCGGATCAGCGGCTCGGTCCCGCTTTCACGCAGGACAAGCCGCCCACGATCCCCCAGCAGTCCCTCCGCCGCGCGCCGCGCCTTGTCGATCGCGGGATCATGCAGCGGGCTGCGTCCGGCAAAGCGCACGTTGCGCAACAGCTGCGGATACGGGGTGAACATGCGGCAGACCTCGCTGGCGGGGCGTTTTTCCTCCACCAGCACGGCCAGGACCTGCAGCGCGGCGACAAGCCCGTCGCCCGTGGTGGCGAAATCGGACAGCAGCATGTGTCCCGACTGTTCCCCGCCAAGGTTCGCGCCAAGTTCGCGCATCTTCTCCACCACGTAACGGTCGCCCACGGCAGTGCGGATCAGTTCCAGCCCCTGTTTCGACAGGAACCGCTCCAGCCCCATGTTCGACATCACGGTCGCGACGATATGCCGTCCCGCCAGACGCCCCTGCTTCATCCATGACCGCGCGATCAGGGCCAGGATCTGGTCCCCGTCGATCAGGCGTCCCTTTTCATCGGAAATCAGCACGCGGTCCGCATCGCCATCCAGCGCGATGCCGATATCGGCGCGATGGCGCGTCACCGCGTTGCACAGGGCATCCGGCCGGGTGGAGCCACAGCCCTCGTTGATGTTGATGCCATCGGGATCACACCCGATGCGGATCACCTCCGCCCCCAGTTCCCACAATGCCGTCGGCGCGACACGATAGGCCGCGCCGTTCGCGCAGTCGATGACGATGCGCAGCCCGTCCAGCCGCAGCCCGCGCGGGAAGGAAGCCTTGGCGCTTTCGATATAGCGTCCCGCCGCGTCATTAAGGCGCGAGGCCCGCCCGATCTGGTCCGGCGCGGCCAGCCGCCCGCTGAGGTCGGAGCGCATCGTCTCCTCGATTTCCGCCTCGACCTCATCCGACAGCTTGAACCCGTCGGGGCCGAACAGCTTGATACCATTATCGCCATAGGGGTTGTGTGACGCCGAAATCATGACCCCGAGATCCGCGCGAAGGGAACGCGTCAGCATGGCGATCGCGGGCGTGGGCATCGGCCCGACCAGCGTGACATCCATGCCCGCCGACAGGAAGCCCGACACCAGCGCGCATTCGATCATGTAGCCCGACAGGCGCGTGTCCTTGCCCAGGAGGACGCTGTGGCGATGGGTGCCGTTAATGAAGCGCAGACCGGCAGCCTGACCCAGTTTCTGTGCGATTTCAACCGTCATGGGGTCCTGGTTGGCGGTGCCGCGTATCCCGTCGGTCCCGAACAGTCTTCTTGTCTTTGTCATGCCTGCGCCATCCCCGGCTGCTTGAACTGCGTGTGCATGGACCTACCTTACCTCGGTCGCATGATCCAGTCCCTGCCATATCTTCAGGCCCTGCATCATGACGCCGACATCGTGAACCCGCACGATCGTATTGGGAAATACCAATCCCGGCAGGCTGGCCGCCATGCTGGCCGGATCGCGCCCTGCCGCGTCCGCAACGCCACTCACCTGTCCCACGAACCGCTTGCGCGACACGCCCAGCACCACCCGGCATCCCAGATTGGCCAGCAGGGGCAGCCGCGCCAGAAGCTGCATGTTCTGTGACGCGGTCTTGGCGAACCCGATGCCCGGGTCGACCATGATGCGGTCACGTGCGATCCCGGCCGCCACGGCGCGTTCGACCCGCTGTCGCAGTTCACGCACGACGTCAAGCGCAACGTCCGTGTAAACCGCATGGTCGTTCATCGTTTCCGGCGTGCCGCGCATATGCATCAGCATGACCGGACACCCCGCCCGCGCCACGACCTCCGCCGCCGCCGCATCATGCATCAGCGCCGAGACGTCATTGATGACGTTCGCGCCCGCCGCCAGCGCGCGCTCCATCACCAGCGCGTGGCGGGTATCAACGGAAATGATGGTGTCACGGGTGCGCGCATCCCCCCGGATGGCCGCGATGACGGGGGCGATGCGGGCCCATTCCTCCTCCACGGTGACGCGGGCCGCGCCGGGACGGGTGCTTTCGCCGCCGACATCGATCACCGCCGCCCCCTGCGCGACCATCTGTGCCGCGGTAGCAAGGGCGCGATCGACGGCCATGTGCCGCCCGCCATCGCTGAAACTGTCGGGGGTGACATTGACGATGCCCATGACCAGCGCCCGATCCGGCAATCCTGCCGCCGGGCATGGCTGGCTTACGCGCGTTACCACGTCATCCCACGCCGCCGGGATGTCGGCCGCCCGCACCAGCCCCGCATCCCGATATCCCCGCCACAGCCGTGCGAGGGTAAATGCCGCCGGGCCGCCATACAGCCAGCGCGCCAGCCCCTGCCGCACGGCATCACGGGCCGCCTGCCCCCCCAGAAGGGCCAGGGGCTCCAGAAGCCTGTCGTCAGTCATATGCGCCGTACCATCGTCATCAATGAACATGCCTTAAAGACTGCTTTAAAAGATCGGGCCGATTAATACCCTGAAATCATAAAACTTTTGGGCGAAGCTTTTTTGAAAAAAGGCGACACCCAAAAACCTTTGTCGTTTTTTGTCCAAAAGGTTCTTTGCAGACAGTCCTTTACAGAACAATGGCGGAAGGACCCCGCGATCCTTCCGCCATCATGAAAACCCTCACTCCACTTCGCAGACCCGGCCCTAGCCCGGCTGCGGCGCGGGCCCGACATCCGGGCCGTTCGACGGCGCGGGAAGCGTGCCTGTCGGCGCGGAAGGCGGAACCGACGGGCGGCGGTTTTCCGGCATTGGATCGTCCACCACCACACGGGTGATCTTCTCGCCCCGCAGGACCTGACGGATTTCCTCGCCCGTCAGGGTCTCATATTCCAGCAGCGCCTCGCCCAGACGATGCAGCTGGTCGATATGTTCCAGCAGCAGCGTGCGCGCCCGCAGATACGCCGCGTCAATCAGCTTGCGCACCTCGTTGTCGATTTCACGCGCGGTTTCCTCGGACACGTTCTTGTTCTGCGTCACGCTGTGGCCAAGGAAAACTTCCTGCCCGTTGCCGCCATAGGCCACCATGCCAAGCTTGTCGCTCATGCCCCATTCGGTGACCATGCGCCGCGCCACGTCGGTCGCCATCTTGATATCGCCCGACGCCCCGGTGGAGACGTTGTCGGGGCCAAAGATGATTTCCTCCGCCGCGCGGCCACCCATCGCCAGCGTCAGCTTGCCGATGCACCATGAACGGCTTTCGGAATAACGGTCCTTTTCCGGCAGGCTCATGACCATGCCCAGCGCGCGGCCGCGCGGAATGATCGTCGCCTTGTGCACCGGGTCGGACCCCGGCGTCAGGATGCCCACCAGCGCATGACCGCCCTCGTGATAGGCCGTCATCTTCTTTTCGTCGTCGGTCATGACCAGCGAGCGGCGTTCCGCCCCCATCATGACCTTGTCCTTGGCGTTCTCGAACTCCAGCATCGCCACCGTGCGCTTACCCAGGCGCGCGGCCATCAGCGCGGCCTCGTTCACGAGGTTGGCCAGATCCGCGCCGGAAAAGCCCGGCGTGCCGCGCGCGATCACCTTGGGATCGACATCGGACGCCAGCGGAACCTTGCGCATATGCACACGCAGGATCTTCTCGCGCCCCGCGACATCGGGGTTCGGCACCACGACCTGCCGGTCGAAGCGGCCCGGACGCAGCAGCGCGGGGTCAAGGACGTCGGGACGGTTGGTCGCGGCAATCAGGATCACGCCCTCATTGCTGTCGAAGCCGTCCATTTCCACCAGCATCTGGTTCAGCGTCTGCTCGCGCTCGTCATTGCCGCCGCCGAGGCCCGCGCCACGATGGCGGCCCACGGCGTCGATTTCGTCGATGAAGATGATGCACGGCGCGGCCTTCTTGCCCTGTTCGAACATGTCACGGACACGCGACGCGCCCACGCCGACGAACATTTCGACAAAGTCGGAGCCGGAGATGGTGAAGAACGGGACGTTCGCCTCCCCCGCGATGGCGCGGGCAAGCAGCGTCTTGCCGGTGCCGGGCGGGCCGACCAGCAGCACGCCCTTGGGGATCTTGCCGCCCAGACGGGTGAACTTCTGCGGATCACGCAGGAAGTCCACGATTTCCTGCAGTTCGCCCTTGGCTTCATCAATGCCCGCGACGTCATCGAACGTCACGCGCCCCTGCTTTTCCGTCAGCATCCGCGCCCGCGACTTGCCAAAGCCCATCGCGCGCCCGCTGCCGGACTGCATCTGGCGCATGATGAAGATCCATGCCCCCACCATCAGCAGAAGCGGCGCGTAATTGATCAGATAGCGCAGGAAGGGATTGGTGTCGCTGTCGATCGGCTTTGCCACGACTTCGACGCCCTTTTCCGTCAGGCGCGGGATCAGGGTCGCGTCCTGTGGCGCATAGGTATCGAACGATGTCCCGTCCGTCAGGGTGCCGGTAATCGTATGATCCTGCACCACGACGGAGCGCACATGTCCGGAATTCACGTCACTGACGAAATCCGAATACGCCAGCTGCTGCGATGCGTGCTGCGCGCTTCCCGGCTGGAAAACGTTGAACAGCAGCAGCAGCAGCACGATGATGATTACCCACAGGGCCAGGTTCCGGCCGAAATTGTTCATCTTGCCCACTGTTCCATGTGCTGACGCCTTCGTGGACCCGCCAGGGCAGGTCGACTTACAGACACCAAGTTCCTCTTACGTCTTTCTTACATAGGACGATCGGGGCACATTCACACCCCCCATGACAGACCTTTCTGTCAAACGGGGCGAGGAATCTGTGCCGGGACGCCAAAACACCCGCCCGGGGTGACCGGAACCGGCGGCACGAAGGCGAAACGCCAGCCATGCGGCAGGCCGGGGGCGAACACCCCCATATGCGGCACGGCCACGACATGCCCGTCATGATGAAGCGCGGGCAGAGTGCGCAGCGCCCGCGCCGGCATCACGGGGCGGGCACGATCGCGCGGCCACCACGCGGCCACGGCACCCGCCGCCCCGACCCGCAGGGACGCCGGAAGCGGGCAGCCCCCATCGGACGGGCGCAGCACGAAACGGTTGTCCCACCGCACGCCGACATGGGCCGGAACCTGACCTTCCATCGCCGCCTCCTCACGCAGCAGCAGCCATCCCCCCTTATACGCCATCAGGCGCGTCCCTCCCAGCGTTGCCGCGCGGGGATGTTCACACAAGGCCGCGACGCCGGGACGCGACGGGACATATTCGCGCCCCCCCACCGTGCGTATCAGCGCGGACATAATATGCGCGCAGGGCAGCCGGGCCGGAAGCTCGACCCATCCCTCCGCATGGAAACGGGCGTGGCGCACCAGCCACAGCGCATCCTCCTCCTCATGGCGCATGCGCCGCCTTCCCGCCGCCCGCGCGACCCGCAGCATCCGGTCGCGCAATCCCACGTCCCGCGCCAGCGCCGCGCGGGCACGGGCGCGTTCAGTGCGCAGGTCGGCGTTGGAGGGGTCCTCCACCCAGTCCATGCCCGCATGGCGCAGTGTGGCGTAAAGGTCGGATTTTGCGATATCCAGCAGCGGCCGCACGAGGCGCACGTCATCGCCCGTGACAACCCGCGCCATGCCCGCCAGCCCGTCGGGACCGCTGGCGGCGCGACGGCGCATCATGACGGTTTCCGCCTGATCGCCCGCGTGATGTCCCACCAGCAGGTCGATCGCGCCCAGTTCCCGGCAGGCTGTCACCAGCGCCTGGTAGCGCATGTGGCGGGCGCGTTCGGCCATGCGGGAACCGCGCGACAGTCCCTCCAGCCGCAAAAGCCGGGCGGGAATGTCCATGCGGGCAAGGCGTCGCATCGTCTGCGCCGCCTCGGCCGCCGATTCCGCCCGCAATCCGTGATCGACAACCAGCCCGACCACCGCCTGACGCCACCGTCGGGCCAGCAGCGCCAGCGCAAGGCTGTCCGCGCCGCCCGACACGGCGATGGCGACGGGCACCGCATCCGGCCCATCAGGCAGCCACGGCCCCAGTCCGCGCATGATACGGGCGAACATGTCATCCCCCACCGCCCGCCCGGCGGCATCCCCGGTCATCCTGCCCGGACCGTCATGCGCGCGACGTCGGCCGTTCCGCACCCGTCATGGCTGTATCAGCCGCATTTCGCCTTCTTGCGATAGATGCCTTCCGCGCTGCGGATGCGGGCTTCGGGTTCGGGGAATTCGCTTGCCAGCTTGTCCAGCGCCTGACAGGCGGACGCCTTGTCCCCCAGCGCGACCAGCGTCGCGGCCACCCCCAGCAGGGCGCTGGGCGCGCGCGCGCCGTGGGGGGAGCGGTTATAGGTATCGTAATAGGCCAGCGCCGACTGGCGATACTGCTTCTGTCCCGCCAGCGACTGCGCCAGCAGGTACTGCGCGTCGATCTGGCGCGGGCTTTTGGGACCGGACAGGACCTGCTGCGCATCGGCCTGCGCCGTGGCGTAATCACGCTGCAGCAGCGCGGCATTGCCATCCTTGAGGATATCCGCCGCCGTGCGTTTCGCCGGCGCGTCATCCGCCGTGGCCAGCGGGGACGCCGCGGCAGGCGACGCGGCGCCCTTGGCCGCGGATGTCGCGCCATGCCCGTTCTGCATCGCGAAATTCATGTCCTCGATCTGCTTGCTCAGCGTCGCGTTCTGCTGCTGGACCTGATTGGTCAGCTGGTCAATCTGGCCACGCATGTCGCGCGTCTGTTCCTCAAGCGTGTTCACCCGGTCCAGGAGTTGCAGCACGAGGTTGCCGTTGTCATCGGCCGCCAGTGCCCCCGGCACCTGAAACGCGGCGACCCCGACCGCCATGCCCGCACCCAGCAGGCCCATTCGCAGCGACCGACGCCCCGCGCATACAAAGCTGGACACAACAGAGCGCATGGATGACATCCCCCTCGAAACTGTTCATGCCGGCGCGCCGGACGCGCCGCATGGAATCAGGCATATACCTAAAACAAAACCGGCCGGGTGTTAAACACCCGACCGGTTCCGTCAAAACCTCCATTCCCCATGACGGGAAAGGAAACCTTACTGCACCGCGGTAATCGCGTTGCGGTTCTGCGACCACGAAGCTTCATCATCGCCAGGCGCGGTCGGACGGTCCTTGCCATAGGAGATGGTCGTGATGCGCGACGCGGCGACACCCTTGGCCACCAGATAGTCATGCGCGGCGTTGGCGCGGCGCTGACCCAGGGCAAGGTTGTATTCCTCGGTCCCGCGGTCATCGCAGTTGCCGGCGATCTGGACGTTGACCTGCGGGTACTTCGCCAGCCATGCAGCCTGACGGTCCAGCGTTGCCTTCGCATCGGCGGACAGCGTGTTCTGGTTCAGTTCGAAGAACACGCGGTCACCAGCGTTGGCGACCAGGTCGGCTTCGCTGCCCGGCGCGGGACCGGTCTGCTGGGTAGCGGCACCGGTGTTGGCGGCCTTGTTCGTGTGGTCGGAGCAGGCGGCAAGGAAAAGGGCCATGCCCGCCGCGCCAAGAAGCTTCAGTCTCATTACGTTTGATCCTGGATTGGTTTCTTTGATATTGAAACCACTTGTTAAATTTCCGGGTGCAAATTGTGATGGTCCCGAGTCTCGTTTTGCTCTGCAAACAAACGCAAACAGAGACCCGCGAACGCTGGAGACCTGCGGTATAAATACTTCATTGACCCCGCGAACGTCAAGTTGAAGCGGACACATAGCGGACCTTCATCAAACGAGACGCTGCGCGGTATTACACCCTTTGGCTGTTGTAAAAATGTCTCCTTTTACTGGTTACTGGTTCAAAGGCGACCACGTGGGATCGGACGAGCTGCCGACCGGCAGGGCGCGTTCGTGAAAGCCGGTGATGTCGATGCTGCTGATGCCGGACGTGAAGCCCGCGCCACCCGCGTGCGCGGCACTCTGCCGGCAGAAGGCCAGGACGCGGCCATTCGGACAGAATGTGGGACTTTCCACTGTGAAACCTTCCGTCAGGATACGCTCCCCCGTGCC
The DNA here is from genome assembly GCF_003207955.1 of Novacetimonas pomaceti. Lineage (NCBI taxonomy): Bacteria > Pseudomonadati > Pseudomonadota > Alphaproteobacteria > Acetobacterales > Acetobacteraceae > Novacetimonas > Novacetimonas pomaceti. Next base: position 68,062 of record NZ_NOXG01000004.1, on the reverse strand, counting down.
ATCAGGCGCCATCACACCCAGCGAGAACGACCCGTTGGCAATGCGCGAAAACGCGATCAGGTCGCCACGCGGGGACCAGACGGGCGAACCGTAATGCCCGTGGCCATATGAAATACGTTTCGCATCGCCACCGGTTGCAGGCATCACGTAAAGCTGCGGGGAACCGCCACGGTCGGAATTGAAAACGATCTGCGACCCGTCGGGGCTGTAGCACGGGCTGGTGTCGATCGCGCCGGAGGACGTCAGCTGACGCCGCGACATGTTCGACAGTTCCACGGTGTACAGGTCCGACCCGCTGCCGCGCGTGACCGACAGCACCACCGCCGCGCCATTCGGGCTGAAGCGCGGCGCGAACGACATGCCCGAAAATTCGCCCAGGATCCGCTGCTGCCCCGTGTTCAGGTTGAACAGGTACACGCGCGGGCGGTTGTTGATGTAGGACATGAAGGCGAGTTCGCTGTTCGCCGGGTTGAAACGCGGGGTCAGGGTATCCCACTGCCCGCTGGTCAGGTAACGGCTGTCCGCGCCGTCCTGATCCATGATCGCCAGCCGCCGCGTCTGGTGCGAACGCGGTCCCGACAGGGCGATATAGGCGATGCGGGAATTGAAATATCCCTTTTCCCCCAGCAGGCGGGTATAGATCACGTCGGCGATCACATGCGCGATCCGCCGCCAGTCCTGGCTGGACGCCGTATAGGCTGTGCCCTGGATCTGGCTGCCGGTGGTCACGTCCCACAGGCGGAATTCCACGCGGATGGACGATCCCTGGTTTTCCGCCCGCCCCGACACCAGGGCGCGCGCGCCCATCGCCTTGTAGGTGGCAAAGTCGGGACGCCCCGCCGGCAGGCTGGCGGCGATGGGGCGGAACAGGCCGCAATTGCCCAGATCGGCGGAAATCACGTCGGTAATCTGCTGCCCGATCCCGTTGCCCAGCGACGGGATGACAATGGGAATCGGCGCGGTGCGGGCCTGATCCACGGTAATTTCCGCGTCGGGCGCCGCCGACTGCGCATGCGCCGTGCCGAAAGGCGCGAATAGCGGTGTCGCAAGCAGCCCCCCGGCAATCCCGGCCCCCATGACGCCGCGTCGCCCGAAGGCCGCGGCCATGCGATCGGCATCCGCATCGGGAATAAGTGGCTTTACACTTGGACTCATCTCAATCGTCTCCTCGGTCTCGTCCTGTTTCATGGACGAAATACGAATTTCAGCTGTCGGGTCTGTCCCAGCAGGTTCTTGGGAATCGGCAGCTTGGCGCAGGTCGGGCTCAGCACCGCGTCGCGCGCGCGTTCCGCCAGGGCGCGATAGGACGGATCACTGTCCATGCGGGCCTGCGTCTGCGGCGCGAAGTCCACCAGTCGCGCGGTGCCCGTGGCGTCGACCGTCACCACAAGATGGGCGACAAACTGCGCATAGTTGCGGGCGGCCGTATCCTCGGAATAACAGCGACGCACGGCGTTGCCGATGCCCTTCTGCTCGGCAGCGCTCATCGACTGGGTAATATCTCCGTCAGGCGACCCGCCGCCGTCAGGCGCGCCACCCTGCGCCGGGTTGGCGCGTGCCTTGGGCGGGTGGGTCTGTTTCTGGTCCGCGCGGAAGGAATCCAGCGTCGCCAGCAGCGAATGCGTGTCGGGCACCGGCTTCTTGACCGGGTTGGGCTGCGTGATGTGCGAGAACTCCTGCACCTTCGGCGGCGCGTTCTCCTCCGGCTGTGGCGAAGGGGGCACCGGCGCGCTTGCGGGGCTGGGCACGGACTGCGGCTGCGGCGGGGTCTTCAGCGCATCGGGCGACGGCTCCTCCGCCTTGGGCGGCGTGGGCGTGTCGGGGGTGGGCGCGGGACTTTCCTGTGGCGGCGGCATCGGCGGCGGGGGTGGCGGCGGGGGGGCCGCCTCCTCATTCGGGGCCTTTTCCGGCGGCGTCGGGGCGGGCGGGGCCGGGTTCGGCACCGGCGCGGGCGCGGGTGCCGGCTTCGGCGCGGGCTTGTCGCCCTTGTGCGGGGTGCCTTCGCCCGCATCGGAGGTGAATTCCATCTCCACCGTGGGCGGCGGGGGCGGTTCGGGCGGGACGGGCACCGGCAGCCGCAGCACGACCGCCAGCAGCAGCGCGACATGCAGGCCGCCCGATATCAGTATCGAACGACGCAGCAGAACACGTTCGGAACGACGCGGACGCGGCACGATCAGGGGACTCCCGAAATTGTCCAGTGTATTGCCCAAGTCCGTTCAGTGTCCGCCACCTGGCGGCTGTTGCGCCAGCAGCGCGACATGCGTGAAGCCGCCCGCCGTGATCTGTCCCATCACCTGCATGACGCGGCCATAATCGATATGGGAATCGCCACGCACGAAAATCCTGTGTTCACGGTCATTCTGGGCCGCCGCGCGCAGCTGGTCCACCAGCGCGTCCTGCGATACGGGATTGTCCCCCAGATACAGCGTCCCGTCGGAACGGATGGACACGGTGATGGGTTTCGTGTCCGTGTTGACGGGCGCGGCATCGGTTTTCGGCAGGTCGACGTTCACGCCGCTGGTCATCATCGGGGCCGTGACCATGAAGATGATCAGAAGCACCAGCATGACGTCCACCAGTGGCGTGACGTTGATGTCGGACATGGGGCGACGGCGACGACGCCGGCGCAGGTCACGCAGGCCACCGGCCATGATCAGCCCCTTTCTTCGGACTGGCGTGACAGGATGGCCGCGAATTCGGTCCCGAACGCATCCAGCCGGTCCTCGAACACGCCAAGGCTGTTGCCGATGACGTTATAGGCGATCACGGCGGGGATGGCGGTCACAAGGCCGATGGCCGTCGCGAACAGGGCTTCGGAAATGCCCGGCGCCACGACGCTGAGGTTGGTGTTGTGCATCGCCGCGATCGACCCGAACGCGTGCATGATGCCCCACACCGTGCCGAACAGGCCGATGAACGGCGCGACCGGCCCGATGGTCGCGACAAAGATCAGCCAGCGGTTCAGCCGGTCCATTTCACGCGTGATGGTGATGGACATGGCGCGGTTGACGCGGTCCTGCACCCCGCCATGGACCAGATCGATCCCGGCAATGCGCGACGAACGCCGCCATTCGCCCATCGCCGCGCCAAATACGGCGGCCATCGGGTGAATCGGCTTTGCCCCGTCGGATTCATACAGGTCCTCCAGGCTGCCGCCGGCCCAGAACCTTTCCTCGAAATCGGATGCCTGCCGGTTGACCCGGCGGATGGTCACGATCTTGTCGAAAATGATCGCCCATACGATGACGCTGCTGACAACCAGCCCGATCATCACCAGCTTGACGACGATCGCCGCCTGAAGAAACAGACTCCACAGCGACAATCCGCCGGCCGCAGCCGCTCCCAGATTCGCCGCGTTAACCGCTTGGTCCAAAAACGCCTCCTGCACACCTTCTTAGCATCCGCTCAAACACGAACATTGCCTGTTTGACAAGCCAGCGCCAAGCCGCTTTCCACGCAGCAATGCGCTCTACGCAACCCCAGACGCGAAAAGATCGCCATCTGCGCGTTTCCGGGCTGGAAAAACGCGCACGGCGATACCCCTTCAGGGCAGCAGAGTGGTCAGCAAATCACGCCATCGCGGCGGAAATCGGGCAGGACGCCCGTCCTGGACGCGAATGCACGCCAGCCGCACGTCCAGCGACGCGTGCACGCCATCCGCGGACTCCACGCCCGCCCCGTCCACGCGGGTGAATGTCTGGAGCAGGCGGCAGCTTGCCGGTCCCAGTTCCGTCAGCCGAGTCGTGATGCGCGCGATATCGTCAAGGCGGAACGGGCGCCGGTAATCGAGGGACGCGGTCCGCACGACGAACACCAGGCCGTATTCTTCCAGCAGTTCGGACACCGCGCTGCCCTGCGCGCGGATCGCCTCGGTCCGGGCACGTTCGGCAAAGGCGAGGTAGCGGGCGTGATAGACCACGCCGCCGGCATCCGTATCCTCGTAATAGACGCGAAAGTCTATCTGATGCTGCGTCAAGGTGCCGTCCCCTCGCCCAGTTCCCCCAGAAGGTCGCCCTGCCCCGCCGTGCGCGCCGGGGGCTGCAGCCCCAGATGCCGCCAGCCACGTTCGCCCAGCATGCGCCCGCGACTGGTGCGCAGGACCAGCCCCTCCTGGATCAGGTAGGGTTCGATCACGTCCTCGATCGTGTCGCGCGCCTCGGCCAGCGCCGCGGCCAGCGTCTCCACCCCCACCGGGCCGCCATGGTGGTATTCCGCGATCCGGCGCAGGTAACGGCGGTCCATGCCGTCAAGGCCCATCGAATCCACCTCCAGCCGCGCCAGCGCCGCATCGGCCAGCGCCCGGTCCACCGGCCCGTGTCCCGACCGCGCCACGGCGGCGAAATCGCGCACCCGCCGCAAAAGCCGCCCGGCGATGCGCGGCGTGCCGCGTGAACGGCGGGCGATTTCTTCCGCCCCGTCATGGGTCAGTTCGAAATTGAGCTTCTGCGCCCCGCGTGAGACGATCTGGCGCAGTTCCTCGGGCGTGTAGAACACCAGCCGCAGCGGGATCCCGAACCGGTCGCGCAGCGGCGTCGCCAGCAGGCCCGCACGCGTCGTGGCCGCCACCAGCGTAAAGGGCGAAAGGTCGATGCGCACCGATCGCGCCGCCGGTCCCTCGCCGATGATCAGGTCGAGCTGGAAATCCTCCATCGCCGGATACAGCACCTCCTCGATGGAGGGCTGGAGGCGGTGGATCTCGTCAATGAACAGCACGTCGCGCGGCTGCAGGTTGGTCAGGATCGCGGCAAGGTCGCCGGCGCGCTGTATGACCGGCCCGGACGTGGCGCGGAAGCCGACGCCAAGCTCACGCGCCACGATCTGCGCCAGCGTCGTCTTGCCCAGCCCCGGCGGCCCGTGCAGCAGGACGTGGTCCATCGCCTCCCCCCGCTGCCGGGCGGCGGCGATGAAGACGGCAAGGTTTTCGCGGCTGGCCTTCTGCCCGGTGAAATCATCCAGCGTCTGGGGCCGCAGGCTGGCCTCGGCCGCATCGTCCTCCCCCCGGGTGGCATCGATCTCGCGTTCGGGATGTTCGCTCATCGGGCCAGTTCCTTCAGGCTTTCGCGGATGATGACGTCAAGGTCGCCTCCGCCCTCCAGCCGTTCCATCACGCGCGCGACCACCGGCTGCGCCTCCGCCCGGCGGAAGCCCAGGCCCGACAGCGCCAGCAGCGCGTCCGACAGGACCCCGCCGCCCGCGCCGGCCGCCGCCGCGACCGTAACGCCCGCGACGCCACCCGTGGGCATGCCATCGCACTTGTCACGCAGTTCGGTGACGATCCGTTGCGCCAGACGCGCGCCCACGCCCGCCGCGCGCGTCAGCCCCGCCTTGTCCCCCGCCGCGATGGCCGCGATCAGGTCGGTGGCGGACAGCGTGGACAGGATCGCCAGCGCGACCTTCGCGCCCACGCCCTGCACCGTCGTCAGCAGGCGGAACCACGACCGTTCGGCCGCGTCGATGAAACCGTACAGCAGGATCGCGTCCTCCCGCACCACGGTTTCCACCAGCACGCGCGCCACTTCGGGTGGCTGCGGCAGGGCCGAAAGCGTGCGGGTGGAGGCATGGACCAGATAGCCGACGCCGCCGACATCGATGACACAGCGGTCGGCCTCCACCTGTCCCGCCAGCCCTGTCAACTGCGCGATCATGCCATCCTCGTGGCGCGGGCGACATGCGCGGCGCTGGCCCGGTGGTGGGCGTGGCAGATGGCGACCGCCAGCGCGTCCGCCGCGTCGGCACGCCTGGCAATCGCGGTGGGCAGCAGGCGTCGCACCATCATTTCCACCTGTTCCTTCGTCGCGGCCCCGGTGCCCACCACCGCGCGCTTGACCGCCTTCGCGCCGTATTCGGCCACCGCGATATCCAGCAGCACCGGCACCAGCAGCCCCACGCCACGGGCGTATCCCAGCTTCAGCGTCGCGGCCCCGTTGCGGTTGACATAGGTTTCCTCGATCGCGGCCTCGTCCGGGGCAAAGCCACGGCCAAGCTCCAGCAGCGCATCATGCAGGTGCCGCAGGCGCAGGGGAACCGACATCGCGGAGTCGGTGGCAATGACGCCATCGGCGATATGGGACAGGCGGTTGCCCCGTGCCTCGATCACGCCCCAGCCGGTAAACCGCAGGCCGGGATCGATTCCCAGTATCCGGACCACGGCGGGCGCGATCAGGCCGACAGCTTTTCAGCCACGTCGTCGGGAAGGTCGAAATTGGCGTACACCGACTGCACGTCGTCATTCTCCTCCAGCACGTCGATCAGCTTGAGCACGCTGCTCGCCTTTTCCTCGTCCAGGGTCACGACCGTATCGGGACGCCAGTCGAGCCGGGCCGACGCGGGTTCGCCGAAACGGGTTTCAAGCGCGTCGCGCACGGCGAAAAAGGATTCCACCGCGCAGGTGATTTCATGCCCGTCCGCCGTGGTTTCGACGTTGTCGGCCCCGGCCTCGATCCCGGCCTCGAGCATTTCATCCTCGGTCGCGACATCCAGCGGATAGGTAATGACGCCAAGGCGCTGGAACATGAAGGAGACGGAGTTCGTCTCCCCCAGCGAACCGCCATGCTTGGAAAAGGCCGCGCGCACGTCGGACGCCGTGCGGTTGCGGTTGTCGGTCAGGCCCTCCACGATCACGGCAACGCCCGCCGGGCCGTAACCTTCGTACCGGACCTCCACGTAATCGTCGCCGCCCCCCGCGCCGGAGGCCTTCTTGATCGCGCGTTCGACCGTGTCCTTGGGCATGTTTACTTCGCGCGCGGCGGAAATGGCCGCCCGCAGGCGCGGGTTCATCGCCGGGTCGGGCATGCCTTCGCGCGTGGCGACGGTGATTTCGCGGATGACCTTTGCAAACTGCTTCGCGCGCTTGGCGTCCTGCGCGCCCTTGCGATGCATGATGTTCTTGAATTGGGAATGACCCGCCATCGTTCGTCCCTGATCCTGTAAGTCTCTTGTTTATTATCCAGCCGCCCGCGATGTGCCCCGCGCGGGGCGCCATCCCTTCCTAGCCGAGGCGCCCGTGGCAGTGCTTGTACTTCTTGCCAGACCCGCACGGGCACGATGCGTTGCGCGGGACCTCGCCCCAGCTTGACGGATCGTCCGGCATGACCGCGGCCCCGCCGATGGGCTCGGCCATCGCAAGGTCCGGCAGCTTACCGTCCGTGCGCGGCAGCAGCCCGGGGCCGGGCTCGTTTTCCAGACCCGGCACGCGCGGGTCGGAATGGACCTCCGCCATGCCGCCGGGGAACGGGTCGTCGATGGGCGGGGGCGCGACCTCGACCCGCGCCATGGTCGATGTCACGCGCAGCCGCAGGTGGTCGAGCATCGCGTTGAACAGTTCGAACGCCTCGTGCTTGAACTCGTTGAGGGGATCTTTCTGCCCGTAGGCACGCAGGCCGATGCCCTGGCGCAGCTGGTCCAGCGCCAGCAGGTGTTCCTTCCACACCGCGTCGAACGTGGTCAGCAGCACCTGCTTTTCGACATACCGCATGATGGACGGGCCGAAATTGGCCGCCTTGGTCGCCTGCGCCTGGTTCGCGGCCTGCTCGATCCGTTCGGCCACGGCCGCGCCATCCATGCCGTCCTCGGCCGCCCATTCATCGATCGGCAGGCTCAGCCCCAGCACGCTGGTGATCTCGGCCGCCAGTTCCTCCTTCTGCCACTGCTCGGCAAAGGAACGTTCGGGGATGTGGCGTTCCACCATGTCGTGAATGACGTCGGCGCGCATGTCCGCGATGATGGGGGAGACATCCTCCATCGCCATGTATTCCCGGCGCTGGGCATAGACCTCCTTGCGCTGGTCATTCATGACGTCGTCATATTTCAGCGTGTTCTTGCGCATGTCGAAGTTGCGGGCCTCGACCTTTTTCTGCGCGCGCTCCAGCGCCTTGTTGATCCAGGGATGGACGATGGCCTCCCCTTCCTTCAGGCCCAGTTTCTGGAGCATCCCGCCCATGCGGTCGGTGCCGAAGATGCGCATCAGGTCATCTTCGAGCGAGATGAAGAAGCGCGAATTGCCCGGATCGCCCTGACGCCCCGCGCGGCCGCGCAGCTGGTTGTCGATGCGGCGGCTTTCATGGCGTTCGGTGCCGATCACGTACAGGCCGCCCGCCTTCTGGACGATGTCGTGGTATTCCGCCACCTGCGCGCGCAGTTCCGCCTCGCGCCGGGCGCGTTCCTCCGGATCCTTGATGTCGCCAAGTTCCTGGGCGATGCGCATTTCCACATTGCCGCCCAGCTTGATGTCGGTGCCGCGCCCGGCCATGTTGGTCGCGATCGTGATCGCCCCCGGCGCGCCAGCCTGCGCCACGATGGTCGCCTCCATTTCATGGAAGCGGGCATTGAGCACGTTGTGGCGCACCCCGCGCTTGCGCAGCAGGGAGGAAAGCAGCTCGCTCTTCTCGATGGAGGTGGTGCCGACCAGAACGGGCTGCCCGCCCTTGGACACTTCCTCCACCAGCGCGCTGACGGCCTCGTATTTCTCGCGCGCGGTCAGGTACACCTCGTCATCGTCGTCCTTGCGGGCGATGGGGCGATTGGTCGGGATCTCGATGACGTCGAGCTTGTAGATGTCCGCGAATTCGTCCGCCTCGGTCATCGCGGTGCCGGTCATGCCCGACAGGCGCGGATACAGCCGGAAATAGTTCTGGAACGTGATGGAGGCCAGCGTCTGGTTTTCCTGCTGGATCTCCACATGCTCCTTCGCCTCCAGCGCCTGATGCAGGCCGTCGGAATAACGACGGCCATCCATCATGCGGCCGGTGAACTCGTCAATGATGATCACCTTGTCGTCGCGCACGATGTAATCGACATCGCGCGTGAACAGCGTATGCGCGCGCAGCGACTGCTGCACATGGTGGATGACGGCGACGTTCTGGATGTCGTACAGGCCGCCTTCCTTCAGGACGCCCGCGTCGCGCAGCATCTGCTCGACCTCTTCCGCGCCCTTGTCGGTCAGGATGACGGAGCGGTATTTCTCATCCTTTTCAAAGGCGTCGGGATCCTTGACCAGGACCGCCATCACCTCGTCCACCGAGCGGTAGAGGTCGGAACTGTCGTCGGCGGGGCCGGAAATGATCAGCGGGGTGCGCGCCTCGTCGATCAGGATCGAATCGACCTCGTCAACGATGGCATGGTGGAAGGGGCGCTGGACCATGTCCTCGGCGCGGTATTTCATGTTGTCGCGCAGGTAGTCGAAGCCGAATTCGTTGTTCGTGCCATAGGTGATGTCAGCGGCATAGGCGGCGCGGCGTTCATGTTCGGGGATGTTGGGCACGACCACCCCGGTCGTCAGGCCAAGGAAGGAATAGAGCCTGCCCATCTCCTCCGCGTCGCGGCTGGCGAGGTAGTCGTTGACGGTCACGACATGCACGCCCTTGCCCGACAGCGCGCTGAGATAGACGGCAAGCGTCGCGACAAGGGTCTTGCCCTCGCCCGTGCGCATTTCCGCGATCTTGCCATCCTGAAGCACCATGCCACCGATCAGCTGCACATCGAAATGGCGCATGCCCAGCACGCGCCGCGAGGCCTCGCGGCACACGGCGAAGGCTTCGGGCAGAAGCGCGTCGAGGGTTTCGCCCTTTGCGATGCGTTCACGGAATTCCTGCGTCTTGGCCGCGAGTGCCTGGTCGTCAAGCGCCTGCATCTGGGGTTCAAGCGCGTTGATGGCGGGGATGCGCCGCTGGTACGCTTTCAACGCCCGGTCATTGGCGGTTCCGAACAGGGCACGGGCAATACTGGCGAACATATGGACCTTCCCGAGATGGCGATTCCCGCGCCGGAGGGGGCGATGACGCGGGGGGGGGCATGCACACGGATAACATTCTTGCGCGGAACCATCAGATAGGACCCACGTCGCCATGGGTCAACAGATGCCGCCCCACCGCGTCGCGAAAGATCCCCGCGAAGGTTCCCGCGCCCCCGCCCCTTGCGGGAGCGGACAGCCTTCGCCATGATGCCCGGCCAACGCGTCCATAAATTAGGGTTATTCGCACATGCGGACTTTCGGTCCGGCAAAGGCCATCGCAACGATGGCCCTGCTTGCTTCCACAATCCTCGTCCCTCCAGCCCTCGCAGCGGGCACCGCGCCCGCTGCCGCCACCCCGGCGGCAGCCGCCCCGGCCGACGCGAACCCGCGTCTTGCGTCGGTCAACGGGCAGGATATCCGCCTCAACGATATCCGCCAGGCCATCGCCACGATGCCCGACCAGCTGCGCAAGCTGCCGGAAAACGTCATCCTGCCGATTCTCCTCAACCAGCTGGTTGACCAGAAGGCGATCCAGATCGTCGCGGAAAAGAGCGGCCTGTCCAAGCAGCCGGACGTGCAGCACCAGATGGAGGTCGCGGCGCAGAACGCGTTGCAGAACGCCTATCTGTCCGCGCAGGTCATGCCGGGCCTGACCGATGACGCGATCAAGTCGTATTACGACAAGAATTACGCCAACAAGCCGGGGGCGGAGGAAATCCACGCCCGCCACATCCTTGTCCCGACCGAGGCACAGGCCAACGACATCATCAAGCAGCTGAAGGCCGGCGGCAACTTCGCCGACCTCGCGACGAAGCTGTCCAAGGATCCCGGCTCGGCCAAGCAGAATGGCGGCGACCTCGGCTGGTTCAAGAAGGGCGACATGCTGCCGAGCTTCTGGGACGCGGCATCCGCCCTGCAGCCCAACAGCTTCAGCCAGACCCCGGTGCACACCCAGTACGGCTGGCATGTGATCCAGGTCCTGGGCAAGCGCACGGCCGCGACGCCGACGCTTGATTCCGTGCGCGACCAGATCCGCCAGAAGCTGATCCAGGAAGGCGTGCAGAAAGCCGTCAGCTCCGCCGTGGCGCAGGTCAAGATCGTCCGTTACGGACCCGACGGCAAGCCGCTGCCGGAAAACGCGCCCAACACGCCGCCCGCCGCGCACTGACGCGACGCAAGGCAAGGCCCGGCGCGACCGCCATATGACGGGCGCGCCGGCCGGTGCCCCTCCCCCGGCCGCCATGCGCGTCATGGCGGCCGGGGCGGGCACCCATCAACCATAAGAGATATCCCCGCGTGGCATCGCACCCACGCCAGGCCAAAGGACCCGATGCGCCATGGCTGACGCCCTTCCCACTTCCCCGCTCGCACGGCCGTTTCCCGATCTGACGCCGCTGGCTGGCGTGCGATTTGGCGCGACGGCTGCCGGCATCCGCTATGCCGGGCGCACGGACCTCGTCATGGCGGAATTCGCGCCAGGCACGCGGGTCGCGGGCGTCTTTACCCGCAGCCGGTGCCCCGGCGCGCCGGTGGACTGGTGCCGCGCGGCGCTGGCCGGCGGGGTGGCGCGCGCGCTGGTGGTGAACGCGGGCAACGCCAACGTCTTTACCGGCCGCGCGGGATATGAGGCGACGCAGGCCAACGCCGCCGATGCCGCGCGCCTTGTGGAATGCGCGGCAAGCGAGGTCTTCCTCGCCTCGACCGGGGTGATTGGCGAGGTCCTTCCCTATCGCAAGATCAGCGACGCGCTGCCGGGGCTGTATGGCCGTCTGTCGGAAAATGGCTGGGCCGACGCGGCGCGCGGCATCATGACCACCGATACCTTCCCCAAGGGGGCGGTGCGCGAGGCCACGATCGGCGACGCGAAGGTGCGCATCCAGGGCATCGCCAAGGGCAGCGGCATGATCGCGCCCGACATGGCGACCATGCTGGCCTTTGTCGTAACCGACGCCACCCTGCCCGCGCCGGTGCTGCAGGCGCTGCTGTCGCGCGGGACGGAAAAAAGCTTCAACTGCACCACCGTTGATTCCGATACCTCGACCTCGGACATGGCGCTGCTGTTCGCGACGGGGCAGGTCGCCTGTCCCGCCATCACGTCGGCGGACGACCCGGCGCTGGCGGATTTCGCGGCGGCGCTGGATGCCGTGCTGCTGGAACTCGCGCTGCTGGTGGTGCGCGACGGCGAAGGCGCGACCAAGATGATGCATATCCGCGTCACGGGCGCCACATCCGACGAATCGGCAAAGCGCGTGGCGATGGCCATCGCCAATTCCCCGCTGGTCAAGACCGCGATCGCGGGCGAGGACGCGAACTGGGGCCGCGTGGTCATGGCCGTGGGCAAAAGCGGCGAACCCGCCAACCGCGACACCCTGTCGGTCGGGATCGGCGGGACATGGATCGCGCGCAACGGCACGGTCATCCCCGATTACGACGAAGCGCCGGTCGTCGCGCACATGAAGGGGCAGGAAATCGAAATCGAGGTCGATCTCGGCCTGGCCAACGGCATCGGGCAGGCGTGGACGTGCGACCTGACGCACGGCTATATCGACATCAACGGCTCCTACCGCAGCTAGCCCCCCTTTTCGCGCGACCATGGCGGGGACGGCCTGACGCCCGTGCGGGGGCCGCGCACGGGCGAAAGACATGACCGGTCGGACATGGTCCGTTTTTTCCGTTTCCGTTCCACCCGCCTTGGTGGCATGCCTGTTACAGCCGCCTTTGGCGGGCCATCCACGGTCCATTGAGCAGGAACGAGGCACGCGATGTCCGATCAGTTTTCCCAAGCCAGCCAGCCCAGTCCCTATCCCGAAGTCTGGGTTTATGGCGGTTTCTGGATCAGGGTCGTGGCGCACCTGGTGGATTCCCTGATCGTGTGGGTCGGGCTTGGCCTGCTGGGCGCGATCATCGGCCCCAGCGTGTCGATCACGATATTCGATCCCCAGCCCGCCGGCGGCGGCGGGGATTACAGCGTGTCCTACATCCAGCCCGTCGATTACATGATCATGTCGAACACGCCGCACGTCCACTGGCACGGCCACGGGCTGCTGGAAATGGCATGGCTGGTGCTGCCGGCCCTGTACTACATCATTTTCGAAAGTTCCCGCCTGCAGGCCACGCCAGGCAAGCTGCTATGCCGGATGCGGGTAACGGACCTGAACGGAAACAGGATCGACTTTCTGCGGGCGACAGGTCGTTATCTTGGGAAATACCTGTCTTTCATGATACTGGGAATCGGTTTCCTGATGGTCGCGTGGACCCGTCGCAAGCAGGGACTGCATGATATCCTGGCAGGCACCTATGTCATCCGCCGCCAGCTTGAGGCCCCGCCCCCGCCCGTCCCGCCCGCGTGGCAGTAACGCGCGATCGCACGCAGGGACCGCCCCCAGTCCCGAGCAGAGGTCGTGCCGCCATGCCCCGACACCGCCGTGTGACATCATTGCCCGCATTGCCCGCATGTTTCCGCAACCGGGCGGAATGATGACAAATCGTGAAAACGCCACGGTGAAGGCAACTGTGATGGCCGATTTTCGTTATAATTGTTTATATATTGAAATAGCGTAAGTTTTTGACCCGGTCATTCCGGGTTGCGTTCCCATGTCCGTTCACCCACCCCCTGTTCACGCGCCGGTTTCCTGCGCCGGTCGTGACGGGGGACGGGACGGGCGCGGGGACGACATGACGACGTGATGCAGGAGGTGACCAAAGGCATGCCCGCCGATTTCGTGACTGTTCCCCCATCCCCGCGCCGGTCCCGGGCGGGAGCGTGCCTCGCGCTTCTCTTTTCCATCCTCACGCTGTTTTCCGTCATGGGCTCCGCCCGCGCCGCCGACGCCGACGCCGACGCCGCGCAGGGGCATGCACAGGGCCAGATGACCGCCGACCAGGCGCAGCAGGTCCTGTCGGTCATGAACGACCCGCAGAAACGCGCCGAATTCACCAAGACGCTGGAGGCGATCTCCAAGGGACTGCCCGCGCCGGCCACCCCGGCGCCCACGCCCACGCCCCCTCCGGCCGCGGCCAAGGCCGCGCCGAGCGACGTTTCGGTGGAACCCGACAGCATCAGCAGCGAATTCCTTGACGAACTGACGCATGCGCGCGACATCGCCCTGCATCAGGCGCAGAATTTCATGGCGCTGTTCAAGGACCTGGCCTTTGTCGGGCACTGGGTCCATTCCACGTTGAGCAACGCAGATTCGCGGCAGATCCTGCTTGACGCGACCGGTCGCGCCACGCTCATCGTGCTGTTCGCGATGGCGGCGGAACATGGCTTTTCGCTGCTGCTGCGCAAGCCGCTGGCGGGGGTGACGGCGCGCGCCGTCGCGACGGAAGCCCGCCTGAACCAGCATGTCCGGGCCGAGGACACGCAGCAGGACGCGCAGGCCACCGCCACCCTGTCCGCCGACGGGTCGAAGGAAACGGCCGACGAACGCGCGACCGAACAGGCCCGCCAGCAGGATGACAAGCAGCAGCACGAAACGCTGCGCATCATCGCGCGCATCCCCTTCTCGCTGCTGCACCTGCTGATCAAGCTGCTGCCGGTGGCGCTGTTCCTTGGCATCGCCTATGGCGGGTCGGCGCTGCTGACCTCCACCCACCAGGCGGCGATGGTGACGCTGACGCTGACCAATGCCTATGCCATCGCGCGCGCGCTGTACCTGCTGCTGGAAATGGTGTTCGTGCCGCGTTCGCCCACCATCCGCCTGTGCACCGCCAGCGACGCCACGGCGCGCATGGTCACGCGGTGGTGGAACTTCCTTGTCGCCGCGCCCTCGCTGGTGATCTGCCTGTCCACGCTGGGCGGGGTGTTCGACATGCCCGCGCGCGGGACCGAGGCGATCATCCGCGCCGTCGTGCTGGTCGAGCATATCCTGGTCGCCATCTTCATCTGGCGCATCCGCAAGCATGTGGCCGAGGCCCTTCAGCCGCCCGCGCGCTTCCAGGACAAGCCGTTCTGGGTCTTCGTCGGCCGGATGGTGCATTTCTGGTGGGTGCTGGCGATGTTCTTCGACTTCGCCCTGTGGCTGGTGTGGGCGACGCAGGTCCGCGGTGGCTATGCCTGGATCCTGCGCACGCTGTCGCTGACGATCATCGTGATCCTGCTGGCGCGCCTGTTCGCGATCCTTGCCTTTGGCGTGCAGAACAAGCTGTTCCAGATTTCGCCCCAGACGGAAAAACGCTATCCCGGCCTCCAGGCGCGGATGGATTACTACTACCCCTATGCGCGGCGGGCGCTGTCGTTCCTGCTGTCCTTCGCCACGGTCGTGTGCCTGCTGCAGTCGTGGGGCCTGCCCGCCTTCGCCTTCTTCCTCCATGGCTCGCTCGGGACCAAGATCATCGGCGCGATCCTGACGGTGATGGTCGCCTATACCGTCGCCATCGTGGTGTGGGAGGCGGCGAACGCCGCCCTGCAGAGCCAGATCAACCGGTTCGAGACCTCGGAACAGGCCTCCCGCGCCAGTCGGCTGCGCACGGTGCTGCCGATCATCCGCACGGTGCTGCTGACCTTCATCATCGTGATCGTGACGGTCACCACCCTGTCGCAGATCGGCATCAACGTGGCCCCGCTGCTGACGGGTGCGGGCATCATGGGTGCCGCCGTGGCCTTCGGCGCGCAGAGCCTGGTCAAGGACTTCATCACCGGCTTTTTCATGCTGGTGGAAAATGCGATGCAGGTTGGCGACTGGGTCACCGCGGGCAGCGTGTCCGGCACGGTGGAGCATCTGTCGATCCGCACCCTGCGCCTGCGTTCGGTCAACGGCGACCTGCACATCATCCCGTTCTCCTCCGTCACGTCGATCGCGAACACCTCGCGCGATTACAACCTCGTGGTCGTGGATTTCATGCTGGACCTGAGCGAGGATCCCTCCCGCGTGGCGGCCATCCTGCATGACGAACTGGCGCAGATGCGCAAGGACCCGAAGTTCGCGCCGCTGATCAAGTCCGACTTCTCCTTCCTCGGGGTGGAGCAGGCGGATGGCAACGGGGCGAAATTCCTTGGCTCCATCCGCACCACGCCGGGTTCCAAGTGGAAGGTGTATCGCGAATATTACCGCCGCCTGACCGCGCGGATGGTCAAGGAAGGGGTGAAGTTCCCGATCCCGACCGCGGTCAGCATGCTGGGCAACATGCCGGGCACCGACGGGCTGAAGGTCCACAGCGACATGAAGATGGTCTTTCCCCCCAGCCCCGCCCAGCAGCAGGCGGCGCAACAGGGCAACCCCGCGGCGCAGTCCCACCCCGCCGCCACGGCACAGGTGACACAGGCGGCCGACGTGTCGCATGATGGGGCTGCATCCACCCCCGGCGGCCCTGCCGCCAGCCCGAGTCCAAAGGCCCACGAATGACCCCTGCCGCCGGTCCCGACCTGATCCTGCCCACGATGGAGGCGCCCCTGCGCGCGAAGGGGTTCGTCTTTGTCGGGGCGGAGGGGATGCACGCGGAACTGGCCCGTTACGGACTGCGTGACTGGAACAGTTTCGCGGCAAGCTGGAACCGGCTGGGGATCGACCGTTACATGGCCGATGGCGGCCGTTATCGCCGCCGCCGCCATGCCACGTTCGCGGTGGGCGGGGACGGGCTGCGACGCAAGAAGCACCAGCCCCATTACCAGAGCCGCGATTACAACGAGCTCAATGGCGGGATCGAACGCTGGTTCCGCGCGGTGGAGCCGGAAATCGGCGCCCATCCCGCGATGCAGGCGATCATGCGGCTGATGTATCGCATCGTCACCGACCTAACCCCGCCCGAACGCCGGCCGGAGGCATGGCACGCGGAAATCCACCAGTTCCGTATCGAGGCCCTGCCGGAACAGCCCGGCCATCCCACGCCCGAAGGACTGCACCGCGATGGGGTGGACTGGGTCCTGGTGCTGATGATCCGGCGTGAAAATGTCATGTCCGGCGAAACCACCATCCATGACCTGCAACGCCGCATGGTGGGGACCTTCATGCTGGACCGGCCGATGGACGCGGCCATCGTCGATGACAACCGCGTCTATCACGGTGTTACGGCGGTGCGCCCCATCGACCCGTCGCGCCCGGCCTATCGCGACGTCCTGGTCGTCACCTTCCGACACCAATGACCCTGCCGCCCGGTCGTCCGGGGGCATCGGGCGGGACATGGCGCCGCTTCGCGCTGACGCTGCTGGCCTCGGTCCTGCTGACGGGCGGGGCGCTGTACGGTTTCATCGTCACGGTCGACCCGTGGGACGTGCTGCCGCTGTCGCCGCCGCTGCCGCGCATTCCCATCACCACCAACGCCCGTTACAGCATGCCCGCGCTGGCGCGCCGGGCGGAATTCGATTCGGTCATGCTGGGCACCTCCACCTCCCGCCTGATGCAGCCCGCCGTGCTGGACGGGGCGCTGGACGCGCGTTTCGCGCAACTGGGCATGAACAGCGCCAGCGCGTGGGAACAGGCGCGCATGCTGGGCCTGTTCATGCGCCACCATCCACATCCGCGCGTGGTGATGATCGACATCGACGCCGCATGGTGCCGCAACCGGCCGGGGAACCTGACCTCCCCCAACCGGCCGTGGCCGGAATGGATGTATGGCGGTTCCGGCTGGGCGGGATACCTGCACATGGCGGACCTTTATGCCCTGCAGGAGGCGGCGAACCAGTTCCTGTGGCTGATCGGGGCAAAGCCGCAGCGTTTCGGGACGGATGGATATACCAGCTTCGTCCCTCCCGACGACCGTTATGACCGCGCGCGCGTGGACCGGGCGTTCGCCACGTGGACGCCCCCCGACCCGACGCCCGCGCCCGCCGGGGCCGATCTGGTCGCGCCCGACAGCATCGGGCTGCTGCGCACCATGCTGTCGGGCCTGCCGCGCGGGACGCGCCGCCTGCTGTGGTTTCCCCCGGCCTCCGCCTGGCTTCACGGCCCGGCGGGCAGCCGCAGCATGACGCGCGCGCTGGCGTGCCGCAGGGCGATAAGCGCCATGGCGGCGGGCATGGCCGACACGCTGGTGGTGGATTTCGACATTCCCGGCCCCATCGTCGATGATCGCAACAATTTCTGGGACCCCCTGCATTACCGCCTGTCGGTGGCGCGCCGGATCATGGACGATCTGGGCCGCATCGCCCGTGGCGGCGATGGCGGGACGGACGCGCACGTACTGGTGCGCAACGGATGGCGCGCACCCTGACACAGGCCCTTGATACATACCCTTGACACATACCCCTGGGGCGGCGCGGCACGGGGAAAAGACGCAAGCCATGCGCTACGCTCACCATTCCGTCGCGGCAGCGGGCCTTGTGCGTGGCGGGTCATCTGGTATGGGAAGAGGACGCCCCCGCGAACATCCGTCCGGCGCATCGGGCCAGGTCCCCCCAATTCCGGGACACGGCATCCGGTGCATGGCGGTTTTGCTGCCTGTCCGCGCGGGTTCCCTGCGTGTCCTGCCCGATTGCCGTGGCAGGCGCGGTCCTGAGGTTGGAGAGGCTGGTGAACACGTCCGTCAATGGTGCGCCGCAATGGCATCTGCAGGCCGAGGCGAACCGGACCCTGATCACATTGTCTGGCGACTGGATCGCGCAGACGGGCACCACCCCCGACTTTCCCGGCCACGGCCTTGATGGCGCCACCAGGGGAAAACCCCTTGAATTCTCCACCAGCGATCTGGGGCGATGGGATACCTCGCTCATCAGTTTCCTGTGGGAGCTCAAGCGCGACGCGCGGCTGGCCGATGTAACGGTCAAGGCGGACACCCTGCCGGATTCAGCGCGCAAGCTGCTTGACCTGCTGCCGGAAATCCCGCCCGACGCGCATGCGCCGCCGCCGCGCCATTTCGCGCCGGTCGCAGCGGTGGGACAATTCACGCTCGATACCCTCAACGAAATCGGCTGCGTCACCGAAATGGGGGTCGCCACGGGCCGGGGCGGCCTGCGCGCGCTGATGGGCAAGGGGATGATGCGCACCATCGACCTGCTGTCGGACGTGCGCGCGGCGGGTCCGTCGGCGCTGCTGATCGTGGGCGTGGTCAATTTCCTTGTCGGCGCGATCCTTGCCTTTGTCGGCGCGGTGCAGCTGCATAAATTCGCGGCCGACATCTATGTCGCAAGCCTGGTGGGAATCGCCATGGTGCGCGAAATGTCCGCCGTCATGACCGCCATCATCATGGCGGGCCGGACGGGCGGCGCCTATGCCGCGCGGATTTCGACCATGCAGGGGAACGAGGAAATCGACGCGCTGAATGTCTTTGGCATTCCCGTCTCCAGCTACCTTATCCTGCCATCCGTCCTTGCCCTCGTGCTGACGATGCCGCTGCTGTATCTTTACGGTTGCCTGATCGGCATGTTCGGCGGGTTCTGCGTGTCGTACATCATGCTGAACGTGACGCCACTGGGCTATTTCCACGAAACGCTCTATGCCGTGGCGCTGTCGCAGTTCGTGTTCGGTTTCATCAAGAGCATCGTGTTCGGCGGCTTCATCGGACTGACCAGCTGCCGCATCGGGCTGAAGGCCGGGCGCAGTGCGGCGGACGTGGGCATCGCGGCGACGCGCGCGGTGGTCGTGGGCATCGTGGGCGTGATCGCCATCGACGCCATATTCGCCGTCATCGCCAACGTGATGGATATCTGACCCGATGAATGCAGACACGTCCCCGAACACGGCGTCCCCGATGGCACAGCCTGCCGATCCGTCGCAGAACGCATCCGCCGAAACGATGCTGTCGGTGCGCGACGTCACGCTGGCCTTCGGGCCGAAGGTGATCCAGCACGACATTTCCTTTGACGTGAAGCGTGGCAGCATCTTTGCCGTCATGGGCGGGTCGGGCTGCGGCAAGAGCACCCTGCTCAAGAGCATGATCGGCCTGCTGCGCCCGGCAAAGGGCGAATACCTGGTCGGGACGGAAAATTACTGGGCGGGCAGCGAACAGGACCGGGTGCGCATCGGCCGCCGCTTTGGCGTCCTGTTCCAGAGCGGCGCGTTGTGGAGTTCGATGACGGTGGGCGAGAACGTGGCCCTGCCGATGCAGATGTTCACGACCCTCAAGCCACATACCATCCGCCAGCTGGTCGAACTCAAGCTCGGGCTGGTGGGCATGCTGCATGCCATCGACCAGTTCCCCTCCGAACTCAGCGGTGGCATGAAAAAGCGCGCGGGCCTTGCGCGCGCCATGTCGCTGGACCCGGACATCCTGTTCTTTGACGAACCGTCCGCCGGGCTGGACCCCATTACGTCGGCCCGGCTGGATGAACTGATCCTCAACCTGCGTGACGGGCTGGGGGCGACGATCGTGCTGGTCAGCCATGAACTGTCCAGCCTGTTCGCCATCGCCGATGACGGCATCTTCCTCGACCCGGATTCCAAGACGGCGATCGCCCACGGGTCCCCCACATGGATGCGCGATCACTGCGACAATCCGATGGTCCATGCCTTCATGCACCGCGAACGCACGGCACCCACCAGCGACGGGGACAGGTAGGGGCCATGCCCGCCAGACAGACAGTCATCGGCGCACTGGTGCTGGGCGCGGCCTTCGTGGGGGTGGCGGTCCTGCTGGTGCGCGGGGAGATCCCGTTCCTTCACCCCATGCGCGAGGCCGTGGTCGTGTTCGAGGATTCGACGGCGGGCCTTGATGTCGGCTCCCCCGTCAATTTCCGGGGCATTCCGGTCGGCGCGGTCGAAAGCATCAGGATCAGCGTCGACCCGGCGATCCATCGCACCTATACCTCCGTCAATATCGTGTTTTCGGCGCGGCAGATCCCCGGCGGAGCGGACCTGCCGGACATTCCCGTTCTGGTGGCCGACGGGATGCGCGCGGACATGGTGCTGCACAGCTTTGTGACGGGGCAGTCGGAAATCGACCTCGACTTCTCCCCCAACACGCCCGCGCGCATGCATCCGGGCCTGTCGTCCCTGCCGGAAATCCCGGTGGGACAGACGACATTGCAGCAGCTCAAGGGGGAGCTGGGCGCGCCGACGATGGAAAAGCTGAAGCATGACATCCGCACGGCGGTGGCCAGCATCCGCCAGCTTGCCGGGGACCTGCATACCGACCTGCCGCCCATGATCGCCAGCATCCGCGAGACCTCGCAACGCAGCCATGTCGCGGTGGTCACCATCCGCGCGGCGCTGGCCGATGCCAGGACGCGCGGGGCCGCCACCCTGACGGCCATGGACCGGATGCTGACCACCGGGTCGCAGCAGATGGATGCCCGGCGCGCCGAACTGCGCGAACTGATTTCCAACACGCACCAGACGCTGGTGCAGGCGCATGAAACCATGGTGGGGGTGCGGCAGCTGATGTCGCCCCAGTCGGCGGAGCAGATCCACCTGGCCGAAACGATGCGTGACGTGACCGACGCCGCCTACGGGTTGCGCGGGTTCGCCAATGAAGTCGAAAGTAACCCGCAACTCCTGCTGATGGGACGCAGCCAATGATCTCGTGCCTGCCTGTTTTCCTTTCCCGCCACATGGCCACCTGCCGCGCCATGGGGGGACTGATCGTATCGGCCTCGCTGCTGGCGGCGTGTTCTTCCGCGCCGGTGAAGTTCTATACGCTGGGCGCATCCGCCATCGCCACCGGCGCGACATCGGCCAGCGGCAGCGTGTCCCCGGTCACCGAGTCCACCACCGTGATCGAGGTGGAGCACGCGCGCATCCCCGATTACCTCGACGGGCAGGACATTCTGGTGCGCGACGGGCATGAAATCGAACGCAGCTCCCTTGGCCGGTGGGCAAGCCGCCTGTCGGTGGGCGCCACGGACCTGGTCACCGCGCGCCTGGCACAGAAATGGCCCGACCGCTTTGTCACGGACCAGCCGCAGCCGCAGCCCCCGACATGGCGCCTGGCCATCAACATCAGCCGCCTTGATGTCAGCCGTAACGGGGCCGCCGCGCTGAATGCCGACTGGTCCATCATCCCGCAGGACCTGCACCAGCCCATCCAGCGCAACCGCACCCATATCGAAACCACCGGCAGCGGGGCGGGCAGCAACAATCATGTTGCCGAGACGACGGAATCCCTGCTGGATCAGCTGAGTGACAAGATCGCGGCAAGCTGGCCGCACGCCACGCTGCCCACGACGCATGCCACCCACCATCGCGCGGGCAGCGCCAACCCGCCCGTGTAAGGTTGAAAATACCGGCCCGACAATCCCTTGGATTCATAAAAGTTTTTGGTGAAGCTTTTTCCAAAAAGCTTTGAAAGACGTCGCCTTCTTGAAAAAAGGTGACACCCAAAAACTTTTATTATCCTCTATCAGCAGGCTGTTTTCAGACAGCGCCCCCTTCAGTCAGGGGTGACGGGTGCGAAACGCGGCACGCCATTTACTTCCTGCATCCACATCTCCAGCGGGCGGACCCAGTAATCGCCGCGCGCCTCGCTGCGATAGGTCACCAGCCACTCTTCCGTCTCGCTATGACGGCCGACGCAGATGACAGTGTAAAGTCCCCCCTTGTAATGACGGTACAGGCCCGGGGCGGGTTGTGCGGGTGCAACCATTTGCATCGTGTCTCCTTCATTGCATCATGGAACGGGGGCCTTTTCATGTCCGCCGCCCGATGACCTGAAAAATAGGGAGATATCCGTCGCATGTCCTGCCGCCCGCGTCACCTGCCGCCATGCCCGCCCCGCCCCGCCGCATGGTGGGCCGCGCCGGGCGGGGTGGCGGCCATGGGCGTGGCGCTGCTGCTGGGGGCATGTCTCCCGGCCCATGCGCGGGCGGACCGTGGCGCGACGGTGGTGCTGGCGCAGCATCCCGGCACCGAACTGGACCGGCAGGCGCGGCAGCTGCAGGCGCAGGACCTGCGCGACGCGCATGCGCGGGGCGAACATCCGGTCGTGCTGACGGCATCGGGGCCATTATCGGACCATGCGGGGGACATGGCGCTGTTCGTGCAGCTGCAATCCCCCAGCCTGTGCGGGTCGGCAGGATGTTCGACGTCGGTTTTCCTGCGCCGTGGCGACAGGTGGAGCTGCGTCCTTGATTCGCTGAGCGGCCCCGTGCGCATCATGGCACAGACCCACGGCGACATGCATGACCTGCTGGTCGATGACGGCGACCGCTGGATCTGGAACGGCGCCACCTATGCCGATACGCAGGCCACGCCCTCCCCGCCCGCGACGGGGCGATAGGACAGGGTAGCCAGATATCGATGAAGGATGCTGGAGCGGGTGAAGGGAATCGAACCCTCGTATGCAGCTTGGGAAGCTGCCGTTCTACCATTGAACTACACCCGCGTGCCGCCTTCCTATAACCGACGCCCGCGCGCGATGCAATCGTCGTGACATGCCCGCCGGCGCATGGGCCGTCTCCATCCCCGGTGCCCCTGTCCCCCGGTGGTTGACGAAGACGGGTGCAATCCGCAATAACCATCCCTGTCCCGCAGGCCCGCAAAGACGGGGGCGGTGCCCTCGTGATTTGATTCGGCCGGCTTGCGGCGAGGTTAAACAGACGCGCTAAAGAGGCCTGATGCCGCCACAGGGCGCTGGTGTCATGGTTTCCACGGCCGGACGATCCATTGCCGAAGGAACCTGGTGCCGGACATTCCACCCCCTATTCCGGTCCAGGCGCTTGTCCTTTCGGTGTTTCTGACGATTTTCTGGTTTGGGAATCCTGACGATCATGACTGAGAACTCCACCCCTTCCGAATGGCGTCCGGCGACGCGCCTGCTTCACGCGGGCGAGGAACGCACCCCCTATGGCGAAACGAGCGAGGCGCTGTTCCTGACATCGGGCTTTGTCTATGACAGTGCCGGGCAGGCGGAAGCGACCTTTCTGGGCGATGTGCAGCATTACCAGTACAGCCGCATCACCAACCCGACCGTAACCGCGCTGGAACGCCGCCTTGCGGATCTGGAAGGGGCGGAGGACTGCGTCACCACCTCCACCGGCATGGGGGCCGTGTCGTCCGCCCTGCTGGCGCAGGTGCGGGCGGGCGAACGCGTGGTGGCGTCGCGTGCCCTGTTCGGGTCGTGCCACTGGATCGTGGCCGAACTCCTGCCCCGCTATGGGGTGAAGACGGTGTTCGTCGATGGCGCGGATCACGCGGCATGGGCCGCCGCCCTGTCGGAACCGACCAGCGCCGTGCTGCTCGAAAGCCCGTCGAACCCGATGCTCGACATCCTCGACATCCGCGCGATCTGCGACCTTGCGCACAAGGTCGGGGCGCTGGTGGTGGTCGACAACGTCTTCGCCACCCCGCTGTACCAGAAGCCGCTGGAACTGGGCGCCGACATCGTCGTCTATTCCTGCACCAAGCATATCGACGGACAGGGGCGCACGCTGGGCGGGGCGGTGCTGGGGCGCAAGGAATGGCTTGACGACGTGCTGCGCCCGTTCGTGCGCAACACGGGCAACACGCTGTCGCCGTTCAACGCGTGGGTGATGCTCAAGAGTCTGGAGACGCTGTCGCTGCGCGTGAACGCGATGACCGCGAATGCGGGCCGGGTGGCGGACTTCCTCGCCTCCGCCCCG
Source organism: Novacetimonas pomaceti (assembly GCF_003207955.1). Classification (NCBI taxonomy): domain Bacteria; kingdom Pseudomonadati; phylum Pseudomonadota; class Alphaproteobacteria; order Acetobacterales; family Acetobacteraceae; genus Novacetimonas; species Novacetimonas pomaceti. The sequence goes on along the minus strand of NZ_NOXG01000004.1, from coordinate 43,901 downwards.
CAGGTCACGCGCGTCTTCTATCCCGGCCGCGCCGACCACCCGCAGCATGAACTCGCCATGCAGCAGATGAGCGCGGGCTCCACGCTGGTGGCGTTCGAGGTCGCGGGCGGCAAGGCGGGGGCCTTTGCCTTCATGGACGCGCTGCGGCTGATCTGCATCTCGAACAACCTGGGTGACGCGCGTTCGCTGGTGACGCACCCGGCAACCACCACCCATATGAAAATCGGGCCGGAGGAGCGCGCGCGCCTTGGCATTACCGATGGCACGATCCGCTTTTCCGTTGGACTGGAAGATGCGGAGGACCTGATTGACGACCTGCGTCGCGGCCTGAGCGCCGTCGCCGCGCGCTGAGTCACAGCCCGGAGCATCCCATGGCCCAAGACAAGCCGTTTCCCCCGCCCCCCGGACACGATCCGGACTCCGCGCTGGCCGCCGCCATGGAGAACACCCCGTGTTACGAGGCACGGACAGGCGACGTGCGGGTGCTGGTCCAGACGTTCTGGCTGGATGACCAGTCGGAACCGGAGGAGCGGCGGTTTGTCTGGGCCTATCGCATCCGGGTGGAAAACCACGGCAGCGCGGCCATACAGCTCCTGCGGCGCAGCTGGCATATCGTCGACGGGCAGGGCCGCGTGGAACGCGTGCAGGGCGACGGGGTCGTGGGGGAACAGCCGGTGATCGACGCCGATGGCTGTTTCGAATATATGTCCGGCGCGGCGCTGGAGACCCCCACGGGGTTCATGGGCGGGACCTATCACATGATCCTGCCCGGCACGCACAAGCATTTCGACGTGCGCATCCCTTCCTTCAGCCTCGACAGCCCGCACCACACCGCCATCGTCCACTGACCCCCGCCCCGCGCCGCCCGCGCGAAAGGGGCGGCCCGCGAAAACAAGACAGAACCGCAATGACCCCCACCGATACCGCCCCGTTGCACCGCCCCACGCGCGAGGAGGCAGAAGATGCCGTGCGCACGCTCCTGCGCTGGGCCGGCGAAGATCCCGGACGCGAGGGCCTGCATGACACGCCGTCACGCGTCGTCCGTTCGTACGAGGAATTCTTCTGCGGCTATGCCGAGGACCCGGTCGATCTCCTGACCCGCACCTTTTCCGAGGTGGAGGATTATGACGAGATGGTGCTGCTGCGCGATATCCGCTTTGAAAGCCATTGCGAACACCACATGGTGCCCATCGTCGGCGTCGCGCATGTCGCCTACCTGCCGCGCAAGCGCGTGGTGGGCATTTCAAAGCTGGCGCGCGTGGTCGATGCCTATTCCAAGCGTTTCCAGATCCAGGAACGCCTGACCGCGCAGATCGCCAATACCATCAACGACGTGCTGCAGCCCCGTGGCGTGGGCGTGGTGATCGAGGGATCGCACCAGTGCATGACGACGCGCGGCGTGCATCGCCCCGGTGTGTCCATGGTCACCAGCCGCATGCTGGGCACGTTCCGCAGCAATTCGGACACGCGACGCGAATTCCTGTCGATCCTGAACCGTCCCGGCGTCACCGGCGGGGTCTAGTTACCTGTTATAATTAAAGAAGTTTTTGGTGAAGCTTTTTGCAAAAAGCTTCGAAAGAACGCCGCCTTTCCGAAAAAAGGCGGCACCCGAAAACTTCTGTTGCTTTCCTGTCAACGCCCCTGATGGGGGCGGGTCAGATTTCGACCCGCGCGCCCAGGACGGCGATGAACTGCGCCAGCCATGCCGGATGGGCGGGCCATGCCGGGGCCGTCACCAGCAGCCCGTCGGTCACGGCCGCGTCAATCGCGATATCGGCATAGATCCCGTCCGCCAGTTCCACATCGGGACGGCAGGCGGGATAGGCGGACACCCTGCGGCCCGCGATGACCCGCGCCGCCGCCAGCAGTTGCGCCGCGTGGCAGATCGCGGCCACGGGCCGGTCGGCAAAGGCGCGCACCAGCGCGATCACCCGCGCGTCAAGGCGCAGGTATTCCGGCGCGCGACCGCCCGGAATGACCAGCCCGGCATATTCCTCGTGCCGCACGTCATCGAACGTCGCCGTCAGGGCAAAGCGATGGCCGGGCTTTTCGCTGTAGGTCTGCGCCCCCTCGAAATCATGGATCGCGGTCAGGACGTGATCGCCCTTCTTCCTGCCCGGACAGACGGCATCGACCTGATAGCCGAGCATGCCCAGCGCCTGGTACGGGACCATGATTTCATAGTCCTCGACATAGTCACCAGCCAGCAGAAGGAGTTTTTTGACCATTTCGGAAGCCTCCGTTTCAGGGTCGTCGCGGGCGGCGGGCCTGCGGGGGGATCAGTCGTGCCCGGACGGAAGATGTTCACGCAGGCGGGGCATCAGTTCGACAAAGTTGCAGGGCACGTGGCGACTGTCGAGCTGCCAGACAAGGATGTCATCCCACCCGTCGCGCACCGCGCCCGTCGATCCCGGCAGCGCGAACAGGTACGTGCCCCCCGCCACCCCCGCAAGCGCCCGCGACTGTATGGTGGAGGTCCCGATCTTCTGGTACGACAGCATGCGGAACAGTTCGCCAAACCCCTCGATCCGCTTGTCGATGACGCGTTCGAATGCTTCGGGCGTGACATCGCGGCCGGTAACGCCCGTGCCGCCGGTGGAGATCACCACGTCGATCTGCGGATCGGCAATCCATTGCGACAGCAGCACGGCGATGGCGTCCACGTCATCGCGTTCGATGGCACGCGCCGCCAGGTGATGGCCGGCCGTGGCGATCCGTTCGGCCAGGATATCGCCCGAACGGTCATCCGCCAGCGTGCGGGTATCGGATACCGTCAGCACCGCGATGCGCACCGGCAGGAAGGGTTTTTTCATATCCAGTCGAGACATGGCGCGATTTTCGCTCCGCCCCGCGTCATTCGTCAACGTCGATCTGATGCGATGACGTCCGTCACATTCTTTTTATATAAACATGACAAAAGCGGAAGTTTAAAAATAACTTTCCTCAATATTTGTGCATTGCACAAAAAAACTGTCTCTTTCGTGACAACGAAATATTTTTACAGTTCAGATATTGCGTGGGATTATGCATCATATTATTTCAGAATAAATTAATTTTCATAAAATCTACTATCCAAGGTTCATATTCGATATGAAATATGCTACGGATGCGCGGATGATAAGAACAATTCCATTCTTTCTTGCCCCCATCGCGCTGTCTTTTCTGGCACTTTTCGCATTCCGGCAGCCCGCGTCCGCGCAGGCCCTTCCCGGTGACAGCATGGGCGGGATCGGCACCCAGCCCATGATGGCGGCCAATGCGCGGCGCACGGATTCCGCCTGGGCGCAGGATCCGGGACAGTTCTTCAGCGCGCCCTATGGCGACCAGCACTTCTTCGGAAGCTGGCTGGGCCTGCAGCCATGGCTGGTCAAGCACGGCATCCACATCGCCGCGGACGAGCATGAGGAACTGGCCGGGAACTTCCGCGGCGGCGCCAAGCAGGGCGTCACCGATGCGGGGCAGACGGGCGTGGAAATCGACATCGACTGGAACAAGCTGGCGGGGCTGAAGAATTTCTGGACCCATACCATGATCGTCAACGGCCATGGCACGAACCTCAGCACCGAATACATCCATGATTCCCTTGGCGGGGTCCAGCAGATTTACGGCGCGCGTGGTAACGTCGTGGCGCATCTGGTCTATATGTACGCCGAACAGTCGCTGTTCCATAACCGGCTGGACATCAGCGCGGGCTGGATTCCGGTCGGCAGCTTCTTTGCCGCGTCACCGCTGTTCTGTAACTTCATGAACGTGTCGATCTGCGGAAATCCCGCGCCGGGCAAGTATGTCCCGGGTGGCCGTGACTGGCCTTCGGGCAACCTTGGCGTCGTGATGCGCGTCATGCCGACGGTCGATACCTATATCATGGCGTCCATGTTCGCCGTCTCGCCCCATGCCTTCAACGGCGGCATCTCGGGCTGGGCCTGGGCGCAGAGCGGGCTTGGACATTTCTCCACCCCGGTGGAAATCGGCTGGCTGCCGGAATTCGGTCCCCATCACCTCGCCGGTCATTACAAGGCGGGATATGGTTATGACAATTCGCAGTACAACGACCTGTACCAGGACATCAACGGCGGTTCGGCGGTAAAGACCGGCCTGCCCTTCCGCAAGGAATCCGGCGTCAGCACGGCATGGTTCCAGGCGGACCAGATGATCATGCGCAATGGCAAGGGACCGACGAACGGCCTGATCGGCATGGCCGGTTACATGTACACGTCGGGCAAGGTGTCCGCGATGAAGCAGCATGCTTGGGCGGGCATGATCGAAACCGGCGCGAAATGGGGCCGTCCCCTCGATACCATGGGCGCGATGTTCCATTATTTCGAGATGAGCCGTTCCTCCGTGCTGCAGCAGGAATCCTCCATGCTGACGGGACAGCCCCTGCTGTCGAACCAGTGGGGCGCGGCATGGGGCATCCAGACGCATGAGGATGTCTATGAACTGTTCTACAACATCCATGCAGCCCGCGGCATGAGCTTCCAGCCGGACTTCCAGTATATCAACCGTCCGGGCGGCACGACGACCTATCACGACGCCGCGGTCATGGCGTTGCAGTTCAACTGCATCCTGTAACCGCGCGATTACGGACGCGATTACACGGCGGGTCCTGCGAATCCATCATGGAAATACGTGACCGGCGCGCCCGGCCCGTATAAGGCGGCATCATGACCGACGCCGCCCGCATGCCCGCCATCGACGATCCCGACGCCATCGCCGGGGCCGCCATGTCCCTGTATCCCGAAAGCTGCCGGGGCACGCCCCGCCTGTTATGCCTGTCGGAAAATGCCACCTACCGCGTTGACCTGCCCGATGGCGGCAGGCGGGTGCTGCGGGTGCACCGGCCGGGATATCATGATGCCGATGAAATCCGCAGCGAACTCGCATGGCTCGACAGCCTGCGCCGCGACGGGATTCGCGCGCCGGTGCCGGTCCGGGGGCTGGATGGGGAATGGCTGCACCATGTCGCCCCTCCCGGCGTGGCGGGCCGGCATGTCGTCATGTTCCACTGGATCGCGGGAACGCAGCCCACCGCCGATATCGACCCGGCCAGCTTTGCCCGTCTGGGCCGCATCACCGCGCGCCTGCACCGCCACAGCCGGCAGTGGAGTCGCCCGCCCGGATTCCGGCGCAGGTCATGGACGCATGCCACGATGGTCGGGCCGGACGCCCCATGGGGACGCTGGCAGGAGGCACGCGGCCTGGACAGGACGTCGCATGACGTGATCGCCCGCGCCGTGGAACGGATTGGCGGCGAACTGGCGGATTATGGACAGGGGGCGGAGCGTTTTGGCCTGATCCACGCGGACCTGCGGCTGGCGAACCTGCTGATCGAGGGGGAGGCCACGCACATCATCGATTTTGACGATTGCGGATTCAGCTGGTTCATGCAGGACCTTGCCGCCGCGATCAGCTTTTTCGAGGACCATCCCCACATGCCCCGCTGGATCGGACACTGGATCGACGGATACGAGGGCATCGCGCGGGTGGGGCAGGCCGACCTGTCCATCCTGCCCGCCCTGATCACGCAGCGGCGGATACAGCTGATGGCATGGGGTGCCTCCCACGCCGAAACCGCGCAGGTCAGGTCACTGGGTCCATGCTGGAACGCGCGTAGCGTGGCATTATGTCGGGATTATCTGGCGGGACGGCTGGCGCGGGCCATCGGGCGATGATGGCGGCGAAGGGGAATCGGGCAACGGATCACGGGTGATCCATGTCATTCACCAATCCCGGCAGCGATGTTACCCACTCAAGGCAGGGGCACACAGGCCACGCCGGTCCCTGACGGGCGGGAAAGTCAGGCGTTTTCGGCGGAACAGTCAAGCGTGCGGGCATAATCCAGCAGCGCGCGGCGATGGCTGAGGTGGATGGAGCGCACGTTCTGCGAACGCGCGGTCGTGTCGTCGGACGACAGGGCCGGCGCGCCGGGATGCGAGGATGGCTTGATAAGCGTGTCAGTCACTGAAGGCATCGTTTCGTGTTCCATCATCGTGCTGAAGCATAAAGTTACATACGCGGCGGGTATCGGCGATCGCTAATTATTACTTAATCGTCATATATGACCAGATTGAGGCAGCAAGGCCATAGTTCAAATTTATCTTCGCGGCCTCGATCACATTTTTGTTTACAGACACCCCGGCTTTCCCATGCCGCTTGTGACGCGCTGATGGCTGGTGATAACTCCGCCCATGCGCTTTGTTCACACATCCGACTGGCAGATCGGCAAGGTGTTCCGCTTTGCCGATGACGACACGCAATCCGTCCTGCAGGACCAGCGGCTGGAGGTGATCGGCCGCCTGGGCCAGCTTGCGCGTGCGCAGGGCGCCGCGGCCGTGGTCGTGGCGGGCGATGTCTATGACCATGAAATCCCGGCCGAACGCACCCTGCGCCAGCCGATCGAACGCATGCGGCAGTTTCCCGACCTGTGCTGGCACCTGATCGCGGGAAACCACGACCCGCACGTGCCCGGCGGCATCTGGGACCGGCTGCGCGCCATCGGGCTGCCGGACAACGTGACCGCCCATCTGGACGGACAGGCCACGCCCATGGACCCGGCGGGAACGGCATGGGTCATCCCCGGCGGCCTGAAACGCCGCCATGTCGCGACCGACCCCACGGCGGACATGGACACCGCGCAGACGCCGCCCGGCGTCATCCGCGTGGGACTCGCCCACGGGTCGGTGCGTGATTTCGGCGATACGGCGCACAACCCCAACCGTATCGCCATCGACCGCGCGCGGCAGGCGGGGCTGTCCTACCTCGCGCTGGGGGACTGGCACGGGATGCAGCGCATCGACGAACGCACATGGTACAGCGGCACCCCAGAAATCGACGGATTCGACCGGGGCGGCGATGGCGGGGGAAATGCCCTCGTGGTGGAACTTGCCGGTCCCAATGCCCGGCCGGAGGTCACGTCCCATCGCGTGGGCCGCTTCGTCTGGCATCGCGACAGCGCCACCCTGACCGGGGCGCAGGACATCGGGGCGCTGGAACACCGCCTGCGCAACATCGACCCGCAGGAGGCGGGGCGCGTGCTGGTCTGGCTGTCGGTGCGCGGGGCGCTGTCGCTGGAGGATCTCCAGACCTACCAGAACACGCTCGACGCCCTGTCCTCCGCCCTGCGGCTGCTGCGCGTGGATGGGGAGCCAGCCCTCCTGCCGCGTGCCGATGACCTTGACCTGTTCGGGACGGGCGCAGTGCGCGAGGCCGCGCGCCTGCTGTCGGAACGCGCGGCCACCGGACCGGAGGAACAGCGCGACATCGCGGTCGCAGCCCTGCGCCGCCTGGCGCTTGCGGTGCATGCGGCCCCCGGCGGCAAGGGAGACGCGTCATGATCCTGCATGGGCTTGAGGTCGCGCAGCTGCGCAAATTCATCGCCCCCACGCGGCTGTGCGGGCTGGGGCCGGGGCTGAACGTGCTGGCGGCGCGCAACGAATTCGGGAAATCCACCCTGCTGGCCGCACTGCGCGCGGCGTTCATGCTGCGCCATTCGTCGCGCGGCCAGCCGGTCCGGGACCTTCTGCCGCTGTCCGATCGCGGGGCGGGGCCGACGGTGCGCGTCGATTTCAGCATCGGCGACGTGTCGTGCCAGATGGAAAAGCGTTTCCTGTCGCGCCCGTCCATGACCCTGCAGGTCGCCGGCGGGGAGACGTTCCGCAATGACGATGCAGAGGAACAACTGCAGAAGATCATGGGGCTGGAGGCGCAGGGTCGCGGGGAGGCCACCGGCATCTGGAGCGCACTGTGGGTCACGCAGGGCGACAGCCTGCGCCAGCCCGACCTGAGCGGCCGGGCCGGGGACCGCCTGACCGCCTGCCTTGAGGGGGAACTGGGCAACATCACCGGCGGGGCGGAGGCGACGCGGCTGCTTGCGACCGTGCGGGAGGAACGCGCCGTCCTGCTGGACGGGCGCGGCCATCCCCGGGGACGATACAAAAGCGCCATTGCGGAAGAAGAGGCCGCCATCGCTCAAATCGGCCGCCTGGTGGAACGCCGCCGCGTGCTGGAGGACGATATCGAAACGCTGGCGGAACAGCGCCGCCTTCTGCACCACGCCGACGACGCCACCCGCCACGAGCAGGAGATGGCCGACCTGGCGCAGGCCCGGCACGAGCGCGAACGCCTGCACCAGCATGCCGGCCGCCTTCGCGCGGCGCAGGCGGAGGTGCGCGTGGCGCAGGGGGCGCTGGGCCTTGTGGAAGAGGACATTGCCCGCCGCGCCGCGCTGGAGACACGCCGGCAGCAGCTGCATGCCCGCGCCACCGAACTGCGCGACGCGATGGAGGCGGCGCGACAGCGCCTTGCCCGCGCGGAACAGGCGCATGCCGAACGCCAGCACGACCTTGACCGCGCGATGGCGCAGCTGCGCGACGCGCGTGAGGTACATGCGCGGGTCAGGCGGCGCGAACAGGCGGGGCTGTGGCAGCGCGAACACGCCGACGCCGCCACCCTTGTCACCCGGCTGGAAGACGCGGCGCGCGACGTGGCGCGGGCGGAGGTGTATCTGGCGACATGCCGGGTCGATGACGCGATGATCGATCGCCTTCGCGCGGCCGAACGGACGGCGGACCGCGCGACGGCGCAGTGCCGGGCCTATGCCACGCGGCTGGAATTCGGCCTGCTGCCGGACATGGCGCGACAGGTCAGCATCAATGGCGTTCCCCTGGATGATGTCGTCCAGTCTGATGCGGCGGTCGAAATCACGGCGGCGACGACCCTGCACATCGCGGGCATTGGCGACATCCGCATCCAGCCGCCGGGCGACAGCGACCGTGACCGCGCCCTGACCGCCCGGACGCAGGCGCGCGAGGCGCTGGCGCAACTGCTGGCGCAGGCCGGATGCGATGACATGGCGCAGGCGCTGGACGCGCACGCCGCATGGCGTCAGGCCGAACGCGCCGTCAGCGACGCGCGCAAGATGCAGGCCCACCTGCTGCCCGCCGACATGGCCGATCCGGCGGCCGCGCTGGCGACGGCAAAGGCGCGGATCATGGATCTGGACCGCCAGCTTGCCGGGGCGGGAGACGACGATGCCGCCGCCATGCTCCCTCCCCTGTCCGATGCGCAGGCCGCCGTCACCGCGGCGGAGGCACGGGTGGAGGCCGCGCGTGCCGCCCTGCTGCGCCCCGATGGCGAAAACCGGCAGGCACGCGACATGCTGACGCGCCACGAAACGGAGATGGAGCAGGCGACTCAGCAGCTTGAACAGGTCACCCGTGAACTGGCGGCCGAACGCGTAAGCCAGCCGGACGAGGCCCTGTCGGCCCGGCGGGACGCGGCGCGGGCCGCGCGGGATGCGGCCGAACGCGCCGTGCGCGCGTGCGAGGCCGACTGCCCCGACGTGGACGAGGCCATGGTGGACGCCAAGATCAGCCGCCTGGAACGCGCGCTGGAGGATCGGCGCACGCGCGTGGGCGAACTGCGCCAGAGCATCGCGGCATTGTCGAGCCGCATCGAAATCGCGGAGGGCGACGGACTTGACGAACGGATCGCGGGCCATGAACGCCTGCGTGACGGACATGCCCGCGAACGCGCCGAATGCGCGCGGCAGGTCGAAATCCTCACACTGCTGGCCGATACGCTGGCCACCACGGCGCGCGAAGCGACGGAACAGTATCTTGCCCCGCTGACACGCGCCATGGAACCGGCCCTGCGCGGCCTGTTCCCCAGGGCGCAGGTCACGCTCGGTCAGGATTTTTCCATTACCGCCGTGACGCGCAACACGCAGGAACAGTTCGGGGACCTGTCGGATGGCACGCGTGAACAGATCGCGGTGCTGGCGCGGCTGGGGATGGCGGACCTGCTGCATACGCGCGGGCAGCATGCGATGGTGATCCTGGATGACGCGCTGACATTTTCCGACAGCGGCCGGATGGAACGGATGTTCGACATCCTGACCGAAATGTCGCAGCGCATGCAGATCATCATCCTGACATGCCGGGCGGAACAGTTCGCAGGACTGGGCGCGCGCCGCCTGAGCGTGGTGTCAGAATGACGGACACCCCGCCGGGGGACATCCCATGATCATAAAGAAGTTTTTTGGTGAAGCTTTTTTGCAAAAAGCTTCGAAAGACACCGCCTTTTTAGATAAAGGTGGCACCCAGAAACTTTTGCCATTCATAAATGCGCTGTTTTCGGGCACCCTGCGGAACAGGCGCATAGTGTGGTCAGTGCCGGTGTCGCAACGCCAGCCCAACATCCATCAGGTCGGGGGATCATGGATTACGTTTCCCAATCCACCTTGCCCATCCTGTCCGGGAAGGAACGCCATTCCCGGGCGGAGGCTTCCCTGATTTCGATCGTCCTCGTCATCCTTGTCATGGCCACGTCGCGCAATGCGAAGGGCGCGCATTCCCGTCAGGCCGCCACGGGAGCGGGTCGCCGTCGCGACGCGCGGGCGCTGTGGGACAGGCTTCGCGACTGGCGAAAGGCCCGGCTGTCCCCTTCCCGGCCCGATGGGCTGAAATCACAATGAACGGCATGATGATGGGCACACCATATTTCCGCTTCTTTTGGCCCGTGGCGTGACGCAGCGCCCCCTGGACAAAGGAGAACGCGGGCCGCAGCGGCGGACCTTCCTGCAGGCCGGCCTGTATGCGGCGGCGACCAGTCTTGCGGGCCGGGCGGTTCGTGCGGCCGAGCCCCCGCACGATGTCACCTTTGTCGAGGATTTCGACGAACTGTGGTCAACGCTGGCGCAACGTTACTGCTTCTTTTCCGACAAGCAGACGGACTGGAACCGGGTGCGCGCGCTGTACCGCCCGATGGCGGTGCGCGCGGCTTCCACCGATGACTTTGCCGACATCGTGCGGCGGGTTCTGGCGGAACTGTACGACGCGCATACCCACCTGTCGCAACCATCGGACGGAATGCCGCGCTGGCCGCTTTATGACCTTATGGCAAGCAGGCAGGCCGACAGGATCAGGATCGAGGCCGTGGCGGAAGACAGCGCCGCCTCCGCCGCCGGGCTGCGCGCCGGGGACGTGATCGCGGCGATCGATGGCCGCCCCGCCGGGCAGGTCATGCGCGACCTGATGCCCCGATGCCTGCGCGGCCCCGACAGGAACGCGGATACATATGTCGCCAATGTCGCGGTGGCCGGACGGGTGGGTCTGGGCCGCACGCTGCTGCTTGAACGACAGGGGGAGGAACCACGGCCGGTCAGCCTGCCGGTCAGGAAAACGGCCGCAAGGCCCGACGTGGAATGGCGGCGTCTTGCGGGCAATATCGGCTATATCGCCATTCGCGGTTTTGGCGATGAAAAGGTCGTGCGGGATTTCGATGACGCGCTGATGGCGCTGCGCGATACCGGCGGGCTGGTGATCGATGTGCGATATGACGGGGGCGGCGATACGGCGATCGCCCGGCCGATCATGGGCCGTTTCATCGACACGCCGAAACCCTATGCGATGATGCGACGCCGCGACGGCAGCCACCTTGGCCCGTCATGGACGGAAACCGTCGAACCAAGGGGGCCATTCACCTACAGCCGCCCAATCATTGTCCTGACAAACCACTGGAGCGCCAGCATGGCGGAGGGTTTTCCCATGGGCATGCGCGATATCGGCCGGGCAGTGGTGGTGGGCACCCCCATGATGGGGCTGGGGGCTGCGGTGTTTCCCATATGCCTCGACCGCACGGGGATACAGGCCCAGTATTCGGCGGAACCGGTTTACGATACGACGGGGCGGCCGCGATGGAAGATGCAGCCCGACATCTGCGTGCCCGAAGGCGGGGATATCCTGGACGCGGGCCTGCGGGCGCTTCACGCATCGCAAGGGAATGTCCCAAGCAATCCGCTGAATGAAAAGTTATAAAAGTTTTTGGGTGTCGCCTTTTTTCAAAAAGGCGGCGTCTTTCGAAGCTTTTTGAAAAAAGCTTCACCAAAAACTTCTTCACTTTTTACAGGATATCTTACGGGCGACAAAAAGAAGGGGGCGCAAGGCCCCCTCCCGTCATGATGGTGTCTGCAATTACTGGTTTTCGGGCGGGCGGGCATTGGCGTTCGCCACGCGGCGTCCCCACGAAATCAGGTCGCTGGTGCAGTCGTCGCGGTCGATGACACATTCGATCAGGGTCGGGCCTTCGCGGTTGGCCAGTCCCTTCCTGATCGCCTGTTCCAGTTCCCCGCCCGTGGTCGCCTTAAAGCCGAGGCCCTTGCCGTCCTCCGCGTTGAAGACCTCCATCAGGCCGGCATAATCCCAGTTCTTGATGTTGTTGTACGGGCCATCATGAATCTGCACCTCGATGGTGTAGCCACGGTTGTTGACCAGGAAGATCAGCACAGGCAGCTTCAGCCGCACCATCTGCGCCACTTCCTGCGCCGTCAGCTGGAACGACCCGTCACCCACCATCAGGACAATGCGGCGTTCCGGTTCCGCCACGGCATAACCAAAGGTGGCGGGCACCGACCATCCGATATGGCCCCACTGCATCTCCAGCTCCACGCGCGCGCCATGCGGCAGCTTCATCTGGATGGCGTTGAACCAGGAATCCCCCGTCTCCGCGATCAGGCTGGTCTGCGGCGTCAGCACGCCACCGATCTGGCGCGCCATTTCCGCGCGCACCAGCGGCGCGGAAGGATCGGCCGCCGCGACCGGGGCCGCTGGCTTGTGGATGCGGTGGAATTCCGTGATCGTCGTGTCCTTTTTCGGACGCGTCCCCCACGCCTTCGTCACGCCATCGAGCACATCGCGCAGGTGGATGTCGTCAAAGGCCACGCCCTCGACCGCGAGATGCCGCCCATCGGCCACCACGACGTTTTCGCCACGCGGCCACGCCGTCCAGCCCACGGTGGAATAATCGTTGAAAACCGGGGCCAGCGCGATGATGCCATCCGACCAGTCGAAGATCTGCCGCACGCCGGGGCTGCTGACATCGCCCCAGAAGGTGCCGACATAACCGGGATGGTCCTCGGGGAAGAAGCTCTTGGCCGCCGCCATGGTCGCAACCGCGCAGCCCAGCGCGTCCGCCAGCCTGATGGCTGCGTCCTCCGCCCCGGCGGCGCGCAGGCGGCTGCCGATCAGCAGGACCGGCTTCTTGCGGCTGTCGATGAAGCGGGTCAGGGATTCCACCGCCTGCGCCAGGCTCGCCGCATCCGACGGCACCTCCGCCAGCACGGCGCTCGCCGGGCCGGGACGGGCGCAGGGGGCGGCAGACACATTGCACGCGATTTCGATATAGGCGGGCTTCTTTTCACGCAGCGCGGTGCGGATCGCATGGTCGATCAGCGCCGGGGCCTCGGTCGCGGACGTGATGGAGACGGCGGCACAGGTCAGGCGCTTCGCGATTTCCAGCTGGTAGGAATAATCCGGCGTGCCGATCGTGTGGTGCAGGATATGCCCGCTGCCGATATCGTTGGAATTGGGCGCGCCCGAAATCAGGATGACCGGCAGATTTTCGGCATAGGCCCCGCCAATGGCGTTGAGCGCCGACAGCGCGCCGACGCTGAAGGTCACGACGGCAGCCCCCGCGCCGTTCGCGCGGGCATAGCCTTCGGCGCTGAAGCCGCAGTTGAGTTCGTTGCAGCAATAGACCTGCCGCAGCCCGTCAATTTCCAGAAGCTGGTCCAGCAGGACGAGGTTGTAATCCCCCGCGACCGCGAAGTGATCCTTCAGCCCGATCTGGGCAAGGCGGTCGCCAAGGTAATGTCCGACAGTATAGGCCATGTTCGTGTCCCTCCGTTTCTTGTCGCGGATGGCCACATGATGGGTCATGCGACCAACTGGGAAAATGTTTCAGCGCAAACCATTACCAGAAATAATCAAAGTTTTTGGTGAAGCTTTTTGCAAAAAGCTTCAGACAGCACCGCCCTTTTGAAAAAAGGCGGCACCCGAAAACTTCCTTTCTGCTTCCTTCCCGGACAGGTTTTTCGAAACACTCCCCCAATATTACCGCTGTTGACGAACCTCTGGCCCGGCAGGGCGCTAGACGCTTTCGGCGACCCAGTTCCTGCGCTTGGTCGCCTGCCCGATGCCGGGATTGAAACAGTTGCACGGGTCAAGCTGCTGGTAATGCGCGCGCACGTCGTCGGGCGCGGCATACAGATGACCGAAATTATGTTCCGCCGGATAGCGCGCGCCGCGACGGTCCAGCAGCGGCAGCATGCGATGTTCGAGGTCCATGCAGTCGTTGCCTTTGCGGACCACGTAATCCTGATGCATCACGTGGCACAGGAAATGCCCGTAATACAGCTTCACGATGATTTCGCGGTTGATGTCGTCAGGCAGCACCTCGAACCATTCGCGGTCGTTGCGGCGCAGCGCGACGTCGAGCGCGACGATATCCTCGGTCGTGCGGGGATGGACCGCGCGGTACCGTACCGCCGCCCCCGCCGCGGCAAAGCGGTGCAGGAACGCCTTGGCCCCCTCGTCAGGGGTGCATTCGAAGAACGCGCCCTCATGCTGCGCGAAATGGCTGGTCAGGAAATCCCGTGCTTCCTGCGCGCCCGACGCACTGACCTTGAGCATCAGGTGATGGGCATAGCGGTCGCGGTACTCACGCATGCGGCGCGGCAGGTGGTTGGGGAAAAAGTGGCTCAGGAACTGCATGAACCGGTCGGTAAAGTGCGACGGCATGAAGCCCATCCGGTCAAACAGGCGGTCGAACCTGTTCTTCATCGCAAACAGCGCGGGCAGGCGGCGCGTGCCGAGCATGCGGATGACGATGAAGGTGTCCTTGCCGTATTTTTCCGCGATGTTGAACGCATCGCGATGCAGGTATTCCCCCGCGATCGGCAGTTCGGAAAACGAGCCCAGCACATGGCGGCGCACGTCCTCCAGCACGTCGGTCTGGTTCGTCCCGATATAAAAGACGACGGGATTCTTTTCCGCCTCGAACGTGTCAAGGCGCACGGCGAACAGGCCCAGATGCCCCGCACAGCCCGACCCTTCGTGCAGGCGGCGCAGGTCGGCATTGTACCGCGCGGGCGTGTCGGCGTCGATGTCGCGCACATGGCGGGCGTAATCGTCATCATGCCCGCGCCCGGCGTTCCAGTTGATGCTGGCATCGGGGAATTCGCCCCGTTCGGCCCGCGCAAGGATGTCCTCGGGGTCGGTGCCGAGATCGATGCCCAGGTGATTGACCAGATGCAGTTCCCCCGCCGCGTCAACCTGCGCGAACAGGGCCATGTCGGTATAGGCCGGGCCACGACGCACCAGCGCGCCGCCGGAATTGTTGCTGACCCCGCCAAAGACGGATGCCCCGATACAGGACGAACCGATGACGGAATGCGGTTCCCGCCCCAGCGGCTGGAGCATCCCTTCCAGCTGGTCAAGGGTCGCGCCGGGCAGGCAGACGACCTGCTTTCCCCCGCCGATCAGGTGGATGGTGCGCATGCGCATGCTGTTGACGATGACGACATCGCGGTCATACGTGTCGCCATCGGGGGTCGAACCACCCGTCAGGCCGGTATTGGCGGCCTGCATGATGACGATCACGTTGGCCTTTACGCAGGCCTGAAGCACGCGCCACTGTTCCACGAGGGAACCGGGACGCACCACCGCAAGGGCCCGCCCCTGGCCAAAGCGGAACCCCCGGCGATAGGGCAGCGTCGCCCCCGCGTCGGTCAGGACATGCCCGTCGCCCACGATCGAACGGAACGTATCGATCAGCTGGCTTGCGGGTGCGGATGTATCATGTGCCATCTTCAGCATTCTTTTTTAAATTTCCCTGTCATATCCCTGCATCATGCCCACGGCCCGGCGGGGCCGGATGCGCGCGCCGGACACGCCATGCAGTGTGCCACGTCCGGCGCGGGTCCAGACAGGTATAAAATGCCGATGTTCCATGTGCCGACATCGGCATCAGACAATGACGCCAGCGCGCGGCGTCACGCGGCGGCCGATGTTTCGCCCAGTCGCGCCAGCGGTTCCATCAGCAGGTGGTTGTGCGAATAATCGACCGGGATGGAGATGACGACCGGCCCTTCGGCCTCCATGCCCGCGCGCAGCGCGCCCGCGATTTCATCGGCGGAGCGCACGGCGATTCCCTGCGCGCCGCACGAACGCGCGAACATCGCAAAGTCGATCGGCCCGAAATCAACGCCCGAACCACGGCCGTACTTCTTGCGCTCCTGCATTTCGACCATGTTATACTGCTGATCGACCCAGACGAGGTGGACAAGGTTGCATTTCAGGCGCACCGCCGTTTCCAGCTCCATGCACGACATCATGAACCCGCCATCGCCAGAGACGGAAATGACCTTCTGCGCCGGGTTGAGCAGGCTGGCGGCGATCGCCCACGGCAGGCCGACGCCCATCGTCTGCTGGCCGTTGCTGATCAGCATCTGGCGCGCGCGGAACGACAGCAGGTAACGCGCCAGCCAGATATGGAACGTCCCCATGTCAAGGCACATCGTGACGTCGGGGGTCACGACCTTTTCCAGTTCGCGCACGATCTGCAGCGGATGGACCGCCGTGTTGCTGGTGCTGCGTGCCTCAAGCAGGTCGTTGCGGCGCTTGGCATGGTAATCGCCAAGGATTTCCTCAAGCGAGGTGGCGCGCGCCAGCCGGCCCAGCCTTGCCGCCAGGGCATCGACGCTGGCGGCGATATTGCCGATCAGTTCAACGGTCGGGGCATAGTGGGCATCAAGTTCGGCGGCCACCACGTCGACATGGATGATGCGGCGCGCGTCATCGACATTCCACAGCCACGGGTCATATTCGATCGGGTTGTAGCCGATGGAAATGACAAGGTCGGCCTCATGCAGCAGCTGGTCGCCCGGCTGGTTGCGGAACAGGCCGACGCGACCGCCGAAACGGTCCGCCAGTTCGTGCGACACCGCGCCCGCCGCCTGATAGGTGCCGATGACCGGAACCCCGGTGCGCGCGATCAGGCCGCGCACGGCCTCCGCCACGTCCGGGCGGCTTGCCAGCAGGCCCAGCAGGATGACGGGACGCTGCGCCTTTTCAATCAGCTTCGCGGCTTCCGCCACGGCTTCCACGCCAGCGGCCCCGGCTTCCGGCAGGGGACGGCCCGCCAGGACCGGCCCGCTGGCGGGCATCGACAGGATGTCCATCGGCGTGCTGACGAAGGCAGCGCCCGGGCGTCCCTTTTCCGCGAAACGGAAGGCGTTGGCGATGACTTCGGACACCGCGTCGGGGGAGGTGACCTCCGCGCTGTATTTGGTGATCGGCTGGAACAGGGCGACGGTGTCCATGCTCTGGTGCGTCAGCTTCAGCCGGTCCGCCAGCTTTACCGCGCCGCCGATCGCCAGCACCGGGTCGCCTTCGGAATTGGCGGTGGCAAGGCCGGTCACGAAGTTGGAGGCGCCCGGCCCCGACGTCGCGATGGCAACCCCCGCCCGCCCCGTCATGCGACCGATGCCGCCGGCGATGAAGGCCGCGTTCTGTTCATGCCGCGTCACGACCGTTTCAATGGGCGAATCCACCAGCGCGTCAAACAGGCGATCGACCTTGGCGCCGGGAATGCCGAAGACATGGGTCACGCCATGTTCGACCAGGTTGCGTACAATCATCTCGGCCCCGCACTGCGTGGCGGCCGATCCTGCCTTGTCTGTCATATGACCGTTGTTCCTGGAACGGATGCGCCCGCCATACATGGGCAGGGCGCGAAATTCGAAAAAAATACAGTAAAAAGGAAACCGTTATTCCCGTTTTACCCGCCTTCTGCCACGCGAATGGCTTCATGGATGTTTTCGGGCGACAGGTTCGCCTTTGCGAACTGTTCCGTGCGCGGAAGCTGGATTTCCACATCGGAAATCACCCCGACCTCCAGCCGGCCCTGACGGACGCGGTAATCGGTCACATGGCCGCCGCGCCTGCCGTCCTCGGTCAGGAAATGCAGGTGATAGCCCGCGACATTGACACCCTGCATGTAAGGTGGTGTGCGGAAGCCCAGCATCGTGCCCGTCGCGGTGCCAAGCTGCATCGTCGGCTGGCGGCTGACGACGTCGAGCATGGGGGGATAGGGGCGGCACTGGCAGAAGACCGTGCGCGTTTCCACGCGATCGAAGATGCCGGTGAAACGCACGGCGGCGAACAGGTTGGGATTGTCCACCAGGCGGTTGACGATCTCCTCGAAGCCTTCCTTGTCGCACGGCGTGTCGATCACGCATTCCTTTTCCGGCTGGAAGAAGGTCACGCACGCGAATGGCGTCTTGAGCGAACCCGGAACGCGTCCGGCCTGTCCATCGGCGCGGAACTGGTGGACCACGCTGTCATTGACGATCATCTCGCCATCGAGGGCGTTGAAGGTCCCCAGCCCGAAATTGCCATGCACCAGCAGTTCGTCGAGCGTGGTTTCCCCGTCATAGACGGCGTCAAGCAGCGCCGCCATGGTGGAGGTCTGGTACAGCCTGTTGCGACGGGGCCCGAGATCCGCCGCGCCGCCCAGCGCGCCGGACCGGGAATCGATGTCACCGACCGATTGGCATCTGAATTTCAAACCATCTCTCCCGCATCAGTTCACGGCGTCCCGCCTGCGGGTCGGGAGCCGGATAATTCCGTATGTGCGCAGATGGTGAGGCAGCCTGATCCAATCGTCCAATATATATTTACAGCGTTTTCCATATATAAAAAATATGGACCTACCTCCCCGCTTTCCCCATCGTCGCCTGCGCCGGGACACGGGCCGGGATCCCGTGCCCGGTAAAGGCAAAATATTCGCGGAAATACTCGCAAGGCGAATACACGGGCATGAAATATTCCCCAAAGGTCCCATCCGGCATGCCGGAACCGTGCCGACATGCCGCCTTGCCCGATGGCGACGCGCCCGTCATTGTGGGGGCATTATTGAGGTTGGGAATGAGTATCCAATGATGAAATCACTTCGTAGCGCCGCCCTGACGCTGTGCACCCTGACGGGCGCGCTTGCGTCCGTGCCTGCCATGGCGGCACCGGCACCGGCCGCCGCCCCCGAGGCGCCCTCGTCCTATGCCATCAGCGATTTCGCCGGCCCGTGGTCGTCGCTGGGCATCGAGCCGCTGACGATCACGGCGCAGAACAAGGAAACCGGCGCGGCGGCACGGCTGGGCCTGAAACTGTCGCCCCCGCTGGAAAAGGTGACGGGACTGGCGGGGCGCACCATCGTGCTGAAGCAGGAAAACGGCACGACGCTGACCTCGCTCGACGACAATCCGCAGACGACCTTCACCCTCGTCTCCCAGAACAGCGCGGTCCTCAAGATGAAGGGCAAGAAGCCCGGACAGGTGCTGAACCTGCCGCTGAGCCGCGCGGACTGACCCGCCGCCCGCATCATGGATGAAAAAAACCCCGGCCCTGCATCCGCAGGCCGGGGTTTTTCGTCTCCCCCGCGCGAAACCGGCGACAGGCCGCCACGGGAGGAAACAGTCAGGCGATCCGCGCCTGAACGGCGGCGTTTTGCGACGGCCTATTCCGGGGTCATGCCCAGCAGGCCACGCAGCTTGCTGCGCAGTTCGTTTTCGCGCGGCACGCTCAGCGCCTCGCGCAGGCGCAGCATCTGGCGGCGGGAGGCATAAAGCTGATCGAGCAGCGACAGCACGATCGGCACGCCTTCCTCGTTCACGCCGAAATCATGGCGCAGCTCGCGGATCAGGATGGCACGGGCCTCGTCAATTTCGCGGAACAGGTAATGTCCCCGCACCCCTTCGGGTCGCAGCCATTCGCTGTCGATCCAGTGCTGGATTTCGTCGGGCGGGACATTGCCGACCCGCACGCACAGGGTCTCGAACGTGATCATGACGCACCGCCCCCGCTCTTGCCATCCTTCGCCCCGGGCGGGGTCCACGATTTGAGGAAGTCCTCGAACGCCTCGTCCGTCTTGCCGATGGTCACCTGCAGTTTGACATACAGGTTGCCGGCTTCCTGTCCGCCATGCGCCTTGACCCCGCGACCACGCAGGCGCAGCACGCTGCCGGTGTCGGAATGGGCGGGCACGTTCATCTTGACCGGGCCGGCAGGGGTGGGAACCGTGATGCTGCCGCCCAGCACCGCCGTCTTTACGTCAATCGGCAGGGTGGAGCGGATATCGTTGCCATCGCGGATGTAATTCGGGTCCGGCGCGACGGAGATGGAAATCAGCGCGTCGCCCGCAGGGCCGCCCTGATATCCCTCGTCCCCCTTGCCACGCAGGCGCAGCACCTGTCCGTCCTCGATCCCCGGCGGGATCTTCACATCCAGCGTCCCGCCGCCCGGCAGGGTCACGCGCGACGTGCCGCCATTGACGGAATCAAGGAAGCTGACGGTCAGGGAGTACTGGCGGTCCTCCCCCTTCATCGGGCCCTGCGGACGGCGGCGGAAACCGCCGCGCTGCCCGAACATGCCGCCGAAGATGTCGCCAAGGTCATCCTCGGAAAACTGGCCGCCACCATAGAAATGACCCTGCGCGCCCTCCGCATGGCCGCGATAGCCGCCACCGCCGCCGGGGAAGCCGCGTTCCTGCCCCTCCGCGTCGATTTCGCCACGGTCGAAGCGCGCGCGCTGTTCCGGGTCGGACAGCAGCGCATGCGCGGCCCCCACCGCCTTGAAACTCTCTTCCGCGGCCTTGTCGCCGGGATTGAGGTCAGGGTGATGCTTCTTGGCCAGCTTGCGGTAGGCCTTGCGGATTTCATCCTGGCTGGCGGTGCGCGCCACGCCAAGTACGTCATATGGATCTTTACTCACGGCTGGGTGTCATTCCTCCGGGTCGGGCCGAACATGGCAATTCCGGACCGCGCGACAGGCGGACCCCGCCGTGCCTGCCAGACGGTCATTCATTATCTGATAATGGGAAGCCCATGCCCCCCGGTCAATGAAGGACGCGGGCAAAACCGCGCGCGACCGGCGCAGGATACTGACGGGTGCATATCAGGTAGATGAAAATAACATTCCACCTCCGGATGAAAATAAATCTTTTGTGGTTTTACTTCGCGCCGGTATTATTTTATTTTCGGGCGAAAAATAGCAATATAAAAGATATGCCTCCGATATGCATGTTGTCTTCCTTACGCTGGCGTTACTGACGGTTAGTGGCATCAGCAGCCTGATTTCACGTATTGGACGCATTCCTGTCCCGCTTCCACTGATCCAGATCGCGATCGGGGCCATCGCGGCGCTTGCGGGGCTGAAAATCGGGTTCGACCCCGACATGTTCCTGCTGCTGTTCATCCCGCCGTTGCTGTATGCCGACGCCTATCGCATGCCGATGCGCGAATTCGGGGAACTGCGCAACGTCATCATCATGCTGGCGCTGGGGCTGGTGGTGTTCACGACGCTGGGGTGCGGGTATTTCATCCACTGGATGATCCCGCCCATCGCGCTGCCGGCCGCGTTCGCGCTGGCGGCCGTGATGTCGCCCACCGACGCCGTGTCCGTCGGCAGCATGATCGAGGGCGGGCGCGCCCCCGCCCGCGTGGTCCACATCCTGCATGGGGAGGCGCTGCTCAACGACGCATCGGGGCTGGTGTGCTTCAAATTCGCGGTGGCCGCCGCGATGACGGGCATCTTCTCCTTCCAGCAGGCACTCGGCAGCTTCATGTTCATGTCGGCGGGCGGCATCATCATGGGGGTGCTGATCGCATGGGCGGCATGCCGGGCGGAACATGTGCTGCTGGTGCGCGGCTATGACGACCCGCCGACGCACATCACGCTGGCGATGATGCTGCCGTTCGCGATCTACCTGATCGCGGACGCGGCGGACTGTTCGGGCATCCTTGCCGCCGTGGCGGGGGGCATGACGGTGAAGTTCACCGGCGTGATGAACGAGGCACGCACCGAAACCCGCCTGAAGGCCACGACCGTATGGGACATGGTCAATTTCACCTTCAACGCGGTCATCTTCCTCCTGCTGGGGCTGCAGTTGCCCGACCTCGTGACCGAAGGCGCGCATATCGCGCGCGCCGGCGGGGTTTCGCCATGGTTCCTGATCCTTGCGATCATCGCCATCCAGCTTGCGATGAGCACGATGCGCTTTATCTGGATCTGGATTTCCATCACCGCGCGGCGTCTGTTCGCGCATGTCCGCCACCGCGAGACGGTCATCCCTTCGGCCCGCACGGTACTGATCATGACGGTGGCGGGCACGCGCGGGGCCATCACGCTGGCGGCGATCCTGTCGCTGCCGATCGCGACCGCGACATCGCCGGGGTTTCCCGGCCGCGACCTGCTGGTGACGCTGGCGGCGGGGGTCATCATCTGCTCCCTCGTGCTCGCCAGCCTTGCGATGCCGCCGCTGATGGCGGGGATGCAGGCTGACGAGGACGACCCCAGCCTGCGTGAACTCGACGCCATGCGCATCGAACTGGCCCAGACGGCGGTGCAGACGCTGCATGCCGAACAGGCGGCGCTGGCGCATCATGAAATCGACCACGACGCGGACGAGGAGACGATCGACCTGAAGCAGGAGGCGATTTCGCGCCTTCTGCATGAATATCAGGACACCCTGAAGCGGCTGGACAATTCCGCCGCAGCGCAGAACGGCATCCGCGCCACGGCCATCCGCGAAAAACGCGCCGAGCTGGCGCTGCGCTTCCACGTCATCCGCCACATGCGCGAACGCCTGCACCTGCGCGTGATGCAGCGCCGCATCAATGACGAGACGGAGGCCACCATCAACCAGGAGCTTGATTTCATCGAACAGGAACTCCAGATCGAGGCTCATTCCCTGCCACGCCAGCAGGCCGAAAACCATTCGCCCGCCGTTGCCACGCACTAGCGCCGCGCCATCATCGCATCGTAATGCACGCGGACAGCGCCGGGCCTGCCACGATGCGCCCGTCGCGCCGACCATGAAGGAGACCCGTCCGATGAAACTCCTGCCCCTGTCCTTGCGCCGCGCCCTTGCGCCCGCGATGCTGGCCGCCGGGCTGCTGCCGGTCGCGGCACCGGTCATGGCGCCGGTCACGGCCCATGCGAAGGATCACAGTTTCCACATCCCGCGCCGGTCCCACGCGCCATCGCCCTATGGCAACGTTTCGGGCTACCAGGTGGCGATGGACAGGAAAAGCCCGGAATACATCAAGGTCGCCCAGGTGTGCGAGACGACCTCCGCCATGGGGATGTATTCCACCGCCAACAGCAACCGGATGTCCATGAACCGCAACGACCACAGCCGTTTCTATGCCCAGTGCATGGTCTCGCACGGGGCATGGCGCTCGTCCTCGCAGACCAGCGGGCGGGACATGGGCGGGGATGACAGCTTCCGCTGATCCCCCCGGGCCTCATGTCCGGTGGCTGTCTGGAAACAGACTGTTGATAAAAGATGAAAGTTTTTGGGTGTCGCCTTTTATTTAAAAGGGCGACGTTCCGTGAAGCTTTTTGCAAAAAGCTTCACCAAAAACTTTCATGATTTCAGGTCTTTGGCGGACCCGTTCATTCAACTCCTACCGTCCGGGAGGGGCCATGAATTCCGGCCCCACCGGATCGCGCACCGTGCGCGTCAGGATCGCGTCGATATCCTTGCGGTCCTGTTCCGTCAGGCTCCAGCCCAGCGCGTCGCGCACGCCCTCGATCTGCTGCGGCTTGCGCGCGCCCCACAGCGCGATCGTCGGTCCCTGGTCCAGAACCCAGCGGATCGCCAGCGCCAGCAGGGATTTGCCGTACCGTTCCCGCGCGAAATCACGCAGCGCATCGACGGCGGCCAGATACTGCGCAAAGCGCGGCGGCTGGAATTTCGGGTCGCTGGCACGCAGGTCGTCACTGCCGAACTTCGTCTCCGGCGTCATGCGTCCCGACAGCAGCCCGCGACACAGCGGACCATAGGCCAGCACCGCCAGGCGGTTCTTGATGGCATAAGGCAGGATGTCGCGCTCGATTTCACGCTCGAACAGGTTGTACGGCGGCTGGATGGCAGAAAGCGGCGCGAATTTCCGGAATTCCTCGATCTGCGGAATGCTGAAGTTACTGACGCCCAGCGCAAGTACCTTGCCCTGCGTCACCAGTTTTTCCAGCGCGCGCGCCGTCTCTTCCATCGGGACGGCCGTATCGGGCCAGTGGACCTGGTACAGGTCGATATGGTCGGTGCGCAGCCGGCGCAGCGAATCCTCGATTTCCTTGTTGATCCGCGCGGCGGACGTGTTGCGGAACGGCTTGTGGTCCTCATGCCAGTCAAGGCCGACCTTCGTTGCGATCGCCACCTTGTCGCGGCGGCCGCCCGACAGGGCCTCGCCCACCACTTCCTCCGAATGGCCGAAGCCATAGACGGGGGCCGTGTCGATCAGGTCGATGCCAACCTCCAGCGCCTCGTGGATCGTGGCGATGGCCTGCCGGTCGTCGGGACCGCCCCACATCCATCCGCCAATGGCCCACGTGCCCAGCGCGATGCGCGCCACCGGCCGCTTCAGCCCCGCGATGGTGATGGTGTCCGACGTTGTCGATGTGCCCGTTGTTGCGGCTGTCATGCGTCGCT
This sequence comes from Novacetimonas pomaceti, assembly GCF_003207955.1. Lineage (NCBI taxonomy): Bacteria > Pseudomonadati > Pseudomonadota > Alphaproteobacteria > Acetobacterales > Acetobacteraceae > Novacetimonas > Novacetimonas pomaceti. Next base: position 19,577 of record NZ_NOXG01000004.1, on the reverse strand, counting down.
CCTTCCTGACAGTGGGCGCGCCACCACCCTCCCGCGCGCCATGATGGCGTCACGGGCGGGGATGGCCGCGCCGTTCATGACAGAATTGGGCCTTTCGCCCATGATCGCAAGGCGGGGGCCCGGCCCGCATGGCTGCCCCACCCCCTTTTCGCGTCGGGCGTCGCGCCGTATGGATGAAGGCGGACGGGCAATGCCCCGCGCCTGCCCTGTCCCGCACCGTCCCGACCGAGGAGAAACCCCGCGTGCTGCGCAAGATCGCTTTCCTGCTGCCTCTCGCAAGCCTTGCGGCATGCGCCCACACCCCACGTTCCCACCCGGCCGGCACGCCGGTCACGCAGTATGCGCAGGGCGCGGGGCCGCTGGCGGTCGATGCGCATGTGCCGGATTTCGCCACACGGAATTTTGAACCCTTCACGCGCCAGAACACCGTGGCCATCGCGCTGCGGGAATGGCGCATGTTCGGACAGCCCGTCAGCGATGACGACCCCGAACAGCGTCCCGAACCCACCATCGCGGCGGTCAAGCCGGAACGGACCGCCGGACTGTGGCAGCGGGTGGGCGAGTACTGGTGGATCGGCCAGGACCCCGGCGAACGCGAAAGCGCATGGACCGGCAAGCATGATGAAAACGGGCATGTCACCGATTTCGTGCATGACGGCACCTATGCCTGGTCGGCGGCGTTCATTTCCTATGTCATGCGGGTCGCGGGGGCGAATGACCGCTTTGCCTATTCCCCCAACCACGCCACCTATATCAACGCCGCCGCCGCGCGGACGGAAAAGGGGGTGCGGGCGCGCAATCCCGTCTCCTACGCGCCGCGCATGGGGGACCTGATCTGCGTGGGACGCGGGGCCAGCAGGGCCGTGCGCTTTGCCAACCTGCCCACGGCGCAGCCCTTTCCCGCGCATTGCGGCCTTGTGGTCGCGATGGATGACAACGCCCCGCCCTTTGGCCATCAGATCAGCATCATCGGCGGCAACGTGGATGACGCGGTCAGCCTGACCCATGTGCCGGTGGACCGGCACGGGCGGCTGGCGACACGGCGCGGCGGCAGCGTTGACCCGCGCTATCCATGGTGCGTGGTGCTTCAGGTGCTGTACGACGACCCCGGCGACCCGGCGAAACGCGAATAACCCACCCCGTTACGCCGCCGGACCGGGGGCGCCGGGCGCCGGGGCGCGGTCCTGCCGGCACGGACGGGGGGACACGCCATGATGGTCTGGCATGAAGATCCGCGCCGGCGCCGGGGGAATGACCCAGCACTGGCTGGCGGTCGCGTCATATTCGACAAGCAGCGTAACGGACGCTTCGGCGCGATCATCCCCCCACAGCCCGCGCGGCAGGGTCAGGATGCCCCTGCTCCACCGCCATGTCCCTTTTTCCGTGCCCTCGTCCGGCCAGAAAAAGGGGGCGAGGCACGGGTCGTCCAGGTCGAGGAGGCGCATCGTCTGGCGCGTCTCCCCCAGGGCGATGCGCCGCACCGCGATCCCCAGCGCGCGCCTGTCGGCCGAAGCGCACCAGTCGGCCGGGACGAACGTGCGCGAGACAAGGCGCACATGCCGCGCCCGCGCGGGAAAGGCAAAGCGCGCGACACCGTCGCGATGTCGCGTCGCCTCGACCCGGTATCCGTCGACCATCGCATGCAGGTCCATGCAGGTGCTGACACGCCAGCCCAGCGTCTGCGCCCGGGTGGCAAGGTGGGCGCGCCGGACCGACACCACCGGGGCGTGCGTCACGATCGGCGGCAGGCCGCCCACCTCCGCCCGCGCGACGCCCACCCCGACCGGCAGGGCGTTGGCCAGCAGGACGGACGGACGGTCCAGCACGATCCCCCAGCATTCGATGAACCCGCCCGACAGGGTGGTCGGCAGGGTCGCCAGGGTCGCGCCATTCGTCAGCAGCTTTGCCGGGACCAGTACCTCGTCATGCCCCGACTGCCCGATCGGCAGGTCCGGCAGCACCAGCATGTCGCGCGCCGGCTGTCCCGGGGCGCAGGCATGGGCGGCGATATGGACCAGATAGGCGCCATCGCGCGCCACCGCCGCGCCATGGGACGGGATGGGGCCGATCCAGCAGATGCGCCGCATCCGCCCCTGCGCCGTCAATACGAAATCACCGGGGGCAAGGGTTTCGACCGGCATGTCGCCGCCGGGCGTGCGCAGCATGGTGCCGGGCATGAATCCCGTCGCCCTGCGGATGATCGGGGCGGGAAACACCGCGTGCGCCACCCTCCCGGCCGCGCCGCCGGATGCTGCGCCACCGGGTGACGCGTCATCGTTCCGGTCGCCGCGCGCGGCCGCCGCGTCGGGACGGCCGGAACGATGACGCGGAACATCCCGGCCCCCACGCGGGGGCGTGTTTTCCATTTCCGGTCCTGTAACTGTCATGAATTTCCCCAGATCCGCGCCGGGAATCCTCGCCGGCTGTCCGCTGGCGCGCCCGACCCGCGCCGCGCATCATGGGGATACGCGGACCGTCACAATAGTCCCCATATGGGACTGGATATGTGCGGCAAAAGCTGTATCATCGATTCGTTTTATCTGTCCGCTTCATGTTCCATGGGCCGAGGTCTGTCCCGGATGCTCTCCGATGCCGTCAATGCCGTCATAGGCGACATCTACCGCTGCGCGTTCGATGGCAGCCACTGGCAGCCGACGCTGCTGGAGGTGTCGCGGATGGTGGGCGGGATCGGGGCCGCGATCGTGCCCAACGGGCGCGACTGCCCCGAACTGCGCTTCAGTTCGTCGCGCATCATGGAATCCGACCAGATGTATTACGACCACATGTGGCGGCATGACCCGTACCGGATGCATCTGCACGCCCATCCACACCCGCAGGGCGAAATATCGGATACCGCCCTTGTCACGGACGCGGAACTGGACCGCCACCCCTATTACCAGGATTTCCTGCGCAAATTCGACGTGGGCCGGACCAACCGCTTCTATTTCGCCGATCCCGCCTGCCCGCCCTTCAGCCTGTCGATCCAGCGCCCATGGAGACATCCCCATGAAACGGAGGGCGAACGCAGGCTGCGCGTGATGCTGGGACAGCATGTGTGCCGCGCGGTGGCGATGTCGGCGGCCGAACGCCGCAGCCGCGTCCTCGCGCACGGGTTCCATGAAATCTGCATGCGCCTGTCAACCGCCGCCGCGCTGGTGGATCACGACGGACGGACGGTGTTCATGAACGACGCCATGTCCGGCCTGCTGGGCGACGGGATCGCCTGCGTCGATCACCGCATCGTCTGTTCGCACCGCGAAAGCCAGCGGCGGCTTGACGACCTGCTGCGCGGGGCCCTGTATCCCGACGCGGCAACACAGGTGGCCCCGGAACGCTTCATCACGCTGCAATGCCCGTCAGGCCAGCCCGTCGTCGCGCGCGCCATGCCGCTTTTTCCCGGAATGGACGCCACGGACACGGGCGGGCGTCCCGCGCGCGGCATGGCGCTGGTGATGTTCCACCGCCCCGGCGCCCCCACCCCGGACGTAAGCGACGCGCTGCACCTGCTGGGACTGAACCAAAGCGAGGCGCGGCTGGCCCGGCAGGTCGGCAATGGCCTTTCCCTGAAAGAGGCCGCGCGGGAACTGGGGATTTCCGACCATTACGCCCGGTCCATCCTGCGCCATGTATATGAAAAGCTCGATGTGAACAGCCAGTCGAAGCTGGCCGCTTTCCTTCGCGACCTTCCCACCCCATATGCAGGCACGCGGGCCTGATCACGTCCCCGATGGCGCGGACATGCGCGCGATGTCTTGGTTTCGCGCGGGCATTGGGGCACATTGCCCCTGCCGCCCTGTCCCGTCCGGGACGGGCATGACAGGCAGCACCGTCCCGCGCCGACATGGCGGGACCGCCGCCCCATGACACGTCAATTACAGATCCGAAGGTTCCATCCTGATGGCCGAAAGCCCTGCCCCCTTCCAGCCCACCACCAGCGCGGGCATGACCGACGCGATCGGTCATACGCCGCTGATCCGCCTGCATCGCGCGTCCGAGGTCACGGGATGCGACATCTTTGGCAAGGCCGAGTTCATGAACCCGGGCGGATCGGTCAAGGACCGCGCGGCGCTGGCGATCATTGACGACGCGGAGCGGCGCGGCGTGCTGAAACCCGGCGGCACGGTGGTCGAGGGCACGGCGGGCAATACCGGCATCGGCCTGACGCTGGTGGCCAACGCGCGCGGCTACCGCTCCATCATCGTGATGCCCGAGACGCAGAGCCAGGAGAAGATCGACTTCCTGCGCATGATCGGCGCGGACCTGCGCCTTGTCCCGGCCAAGCCGTTCCGCGATCCGGGCAACTATGTCCATGTCTCGCGCCGCCTGGCGGAAGAGACCGGCGCGGTCTGGGCCAACCAGTTCGACAACCTTGCCAACCGCGAGGGACACCGCCGCACCACCGCGCCTGAAATCTGGGACCAGATGGGCGGGCGCATCGACGCCTTCACCTGCTCGTGCGGGACGGGCGGCACGCTGGCGGGCGTCACGCTGGGGCTGGAGGACCGCGCCCGCGCCGCCGGCGTCGCCCGCCCGCGCGTCGTCCTTGCCGATCCCGAGGGTTCGGGCCTGTACGGGTGGGTCAAGTCGGGGGACCTTTCGATCTCCGGCTCCTCCATCACCGAGGGCATCGGGCAGTCGCGCGTGACCGGCAACCTCGAGGGGCTGCATTTCGACGATGCCGAACGCATCCCCGACGCGGAGGCGCTGGAGCAGATCTATGAACTGCTGATCCATGAGGGGCTGTCGGTCGGCGGATCGGCGGGCATCAACGTCGCCGCCGCGATCCGCGTGGCGCGCGCGATGGGTCCGGGCCACCGCATCGCCACCATCCTGTGCGATGGCGGCGCGCGGTACCAGTCCAAGCTGTTCAACCCGACATTCCTGCGTTCGAAGCACCTGCCGGTGCCGTCATGGCTGGATAAATAGGCAATGGCCCCCGGCCCCGGAAACGGGGCGGGACAAGGGACCGGTCAATGGCCCGGGGGATGGCGGCGCGGCCCTTCCCCGACATTGAAACGGAGTGAAACAGCAGGTGTGAAGCCTTCTCCATTCGTCTAGGATGCCGTGCCATGGACCTGATGCCGCATATCCTCATCGTTGATGACGACCGTGAAATCCGGGAACTGCTTGCCCGCTTTCTCGAACGCAATGAACTGCGGGTCACCACCGCGCGCGACGGGCAGGACACGCGCCGCAAATGGACCGGCGGACATTACCAGCTGGTGATCCTCGACCTCATGCTGCCGGGCGAAAGCGGCCTTGACGTCGCGCGGTGGCTGCGCACGCAGGCGGACGTGCCGATCATCATGCTGACGGCCATGGGCGACGATACCGACCGGATCATCGGCCTGGAACTGGGCGCGGACGATTACGTGCCCAAACCCTTCAACCCGCGTGAACTGCTGGCGCGCATCCGCGCGGTGCTGCGCCGCGTCAACGACAATCCCGACCCGCGCAGCGTGCCTTCGCGCAGGCTGCTGCGTTTCGCGGGATGGGAACTCGACACCGTGCGCCGCCGCCTGCTCAACCCCGCCGGGACGGAGGTTCCGCTGACGGGCGGGGAATACGACCTGCTGATGGCGCTGCTGGAACGCGCCAACCGGGTCCTGACGCGCGACATGCTGTTCGACATGCTGCGCGGGCGGCAGGCCGGGCCGTTCGACCGGGCCATCGATGTCGCCATCAGCCGCCTGCGCCGCAAGCTGGAGGATAACGGCCGCAACGCACAGCTGATAAAGACGGTGCGGGGCGGCGGATATGTCCTGGCGGCAGAAATCGAACGGGTCTGATCCGTTGCACGATGATGCCCGGCCCCTGATCCACCCTGACGACATCCTGCCCGTGGCCGAAGAGCCGCCGGGACGCCTTGGGCGGCTGCGCGCGCTGCTGCTGCGGCTGCGTCCGCCCTCGCTCGCCGCGCGGACCAGCCTGCTGCTGATCTGCGGGCTGGGGGTGATCCAGGCGGGCGGCCTGACCATCCATGCGCTGGACCGGCTGGATTTCGACCGCCGCATGATGGAGGAAAAATACCATACCGAGGTGGCGACCCTGTATCGCGGGATCGTGGAAACCGCCCCCGACCATCGCGACGCCGAACTGACCACCCTGCACATGCCCGCCACCTTTCACGCGGAACTGACGCCCGGTCCCGAACCCGACATGATCGACAGCCTGATGGCCGCACCGCGCGGCGGCCGCATGGGCGGGGGACACATGGACTGGTGGGGTGGCGGTCCCGGCGGCGGCCCGAACGGCGGTCCGGGGCGCCGGATTGGCGACCGCGATGGCGATCGCGACGACCGCGCGCGCGCCGACCATCGCCCCGACGGCCCGGATGACAGGCCGCCCGGCCCGCCGCGCGGGCAGCCCCACGGGTTCGGTGGCGGACCGTTCGGGGAAAACCGGCCGCCAAGGATGGGGGGCATGCCGCCCCTGCCGCCCAACCTGCGCCCGCTGCAGGTCATGGTTTCCCCCACCACCCGGGGACGCAGGCACGCCATCGCCTTCCTTCTGCCTGACGAGCATCGCTGGCTGACGATCCATTATGTCGTCCCCCGGCCCAGCATCTTCCGCTCCCCCACCTTTCCCATCGCCTTCATCCTGATGACGGTGGCCGGTGGTGTGCTGATCCTGTGGGGCGTGCGCCGCCTGATCGCGCCCGTCGGCACCCTTGCCGCCGCGGCGGAGGCGCTGGGCCGCGACGTCAACGCCCCCCCGATGCCCGAGGACGGCCCGCAGGAGGTCGCGCGCGCCGCCATCGCGTTCAACACCATGGCCCGGCGCATCCGGCGGTTCCTGTCGGACCGCACGCTGATGCTGACGGCCATCGGCCATGACCTGCGCACGCCCATCACGCGCCTGAAACTGCGTGCCGAGTTCATAGAGGACGAGGAGATGCAGCAACGTTTCCTGGCCGACCTGGACGAGCTGGAATCGATGGTCGCCGCGACCCTGTCCTTTGGCCGCGATGCCGAACAGCGCGAACCGATGAGTTCGCTGAACCTGACCATCCTGCTGCAGACCATCCTGGACGAGGCGACGGAGACGCGGCCCGACCTTGCGGACGCGATCGGCTTTACCGAGGATCCGCCCGACGTCACGATCCATGCCCGCCCGGTCGCGCTGAAACGCGCGCTCAACAACCTTGTGATGAACGCCGTCAAATATGGCGGCGGCGCGCGCGTCACCCTGTTCCCCCCCGAACCGGGCGGCCGCAACGACCCGGACGAGATGGTCACCCGCCTGTGGATCGAGGATGACGGTCCCGGCCTGCCGCCGGAGGATCTGGAACGGATGTTCGATCCCTTTGTCCGGGCCGAGGACAGCCGCAATCGTGAAACCGGCGGAACGGGGCTGGGCCTGTCGATTTCGCGCAACATCATCTGGGGACTGGGCGGGGACATCAAGCTGGGCAACCGCACGCCGCATGGCCTGCGTGCCAGCGTGACCCTGGTCTGCTGAAGGGAACCTGAAAGCAGCCCACGGATGAAAGGCAATAAAGGTTTCCGGGTGTCGGATTCTTTCAAAGATGCGCTGTTCTTCGACGCTTTTTGGCAAAAAGCCGTGCCACAAAACCCTTCAGTCATGCGTGCGGACACATCCCCGGGATCCCGGGGCGGCAAAATGTGTTCAGGTAAATGGAACGTCCGGTTATCCTTTCCCACTACGCCACGACAGGACCGTGTCCCTTCCGACCACGCGGGGAATTACCCCCGCTTTTTCACAAGGAAACGTGGCCCGTCGCATTGATGCAGGACCGTCCCCCGACATGTGCCACGATACGCCCTGCCCTTCTTCCCCCGCCGGAGCCATGAGCCCCTGATCCATGCTTGACCGTCTTTACGCACGCACCCTGCGCCTGTCCGCCAGTCGCCACGCGCCGTTATGGCTGGCGCTGGTCGCCTTTGCCGAGGCCAGCTTTTTTCCCCTGCCACCCGACCTGCTGCTGATCCCGATGGTGCTGGCGCAACGCGACCGGGCGTGGCGGCTGGCCATGATCTGCACCGCCGCCAGCGTCTGCGGCGCGGTGGCGGGATGGTATGTCGGGGCATTCGTGCTGGAATACGCGGCCATGCCGATCGTGCGCTTCTATCATGCGCAGGCGACGCTGGCGGGGCTGCAGGCGCGATTCCGCGAATGGGGGGTGTGGATCATCCTCATCAAGGGCCTGACCCCCATTCCCTTCAAATTCGTGACCATCGCCAGCGGGGCGGCGCACCTGTCGCTGGCGCCATTCCTCGTGGCATGCGCCATCACGCGCGGGGTGCGGTTTTTCCTGGTCGCCGCCCTGCTGCGGCGTTTCGGCGCGCCGGTGCAGGCCTTCATCGAACGCCGCCTGCCGCTGGTGGCCGGGGCGTTCGCGGCGGCGATCGTGGCGGGATTCGTCGCGCTGAAATATATCTGACGCGCAGCAGACGGCGATATCGCGGCCACCCCGCCCCGGATCGCGCGGCAAACGCCACGGCGTGCCGCCGTGCTTTGGGCCGGTATGCTCCGGGCCGGTATGCTTCGGGCGCGAACGCGTGATAACATGGCGTCAACGCATCATTTTCCATGGACCCTCCCGCGTCGCGCCGGGGGCCGTCCCTGTCAAACACGGAGCCAATCTTCATGCCGCAACAGGTTGCTGTCATTACCGGAGCAGGGGCGGGCATCGGTCGCGCCACCGCCCGCACCCTTGCACGGGCCGGATGCGATATCGCCCTGATCGGGCGCAACCGGGACCGGCTGAACGACGCGGCGGCGGAACTGCGCGCGCTGAATGTCCGCACCCATGTCGCCTGCGCCGACGTGGCGGACGCGGCGGCGCTGGACATGGCGGCCGAGGAAATCGAGAAGGAACTCGGCCCCATCACCATCTGGGCCAACTGCGCCGGGGCGGGCGTGCGCGGGCAGCTTGCCGCCATTACGCCCGATGAAATCCGCCGCGCGACGGAGGTCACATATCTGGGCACCGTCAATGGCACGCGTTCCGCCCTGTTGCGCATGCGCCGGCGTTCATACGGCACGGTCGTCAACCTTGTCGCGCTGTCGGGGCTGCGCCCGCCGCCGCTGCAATCCATCGAAAATGGCGCGCGGGCGGCGATTCGCGCCTTTTCCGAAAGCCTGCGCCCCGAACTGCTGCATGATGGGGACCGCATCCACATCGCGCTGGTGCACCTGCCATCCATCAACACCCCGCATTTTTCATGGACGCGCAACCATACGGGCAAGCGGCTGAAGCCGATGGGCCCCGTCTATGAACCCGAAATCGCGGCGGAGGCGATCTGCCGCGCGGCGTTCGGGAAATACCGCGACATCTGGGTGGGCACGTCGGGGATCAAATCATGGCTGATTTCCACCTTCCTGCCCGGCCTGTCGGACCGCTGGCTGTCGAAAGGCGGCTATGCCCGGCAGATGGAAAAGACGCCGGTGGAGGGGAACGAGCCTGATGACCTGTTCGGCACGGTGGCCGGGGCCTATGCCGCGCATGGCCGTTTCGACATGATCACGCGAAAGGCGGTGCCGCCGCTGCTGACCTCCCGCCATGCGCAGGTCGGCACGGCCATCGCGGCAGCGGGCCTTGCGCTGACGCTTGCGATCCGCTGCCGCCGTCGCGGCTGAGGACGCCTTTTCAGGGGAACCGGCGGGGACGGTATCATCCCCGCCGAAAAGACCGGGCCGGAAAAGCTGTTTCAAAAGCCTGCCTTTGCGGCATCAGGTCAGGGACCGTTTGAAAACAGCTCCTCGATAAAATTAATAGACGTTTTTGGGTGTCGCCTTTTTTCAAAAAGGTGACGTCTTTCGAAGCTTTTTATAAAAAGCTTCACCAAAAACTTCTGTCATTTTCATCAGCAGGTCATTTTGCGACAGTCTTTCAGGGACCATAGATTCCTGAAAGACATGTCATCGGAAAGTATCCAGACAGTATCCATTGTCCGATATGCAGTATCGGACGGGCAGATGCTGGCAGTTTCAGGCCGTGCATCCCTTGCGGTAAAGATCCCCCGACCACACCCACCATCCGGGCCGCGCCACCGCGTCCTGCGCAAGGTCCGCCGCCTCCGGCGTGTCGAACAGGGCAAAGCACGTCGCGCCAGACCCGCTCATCCGGGCAAAGCGGCAGCCGGGGGCGGCGCGCAGGGCCGACAGCACCTCGCGAATCGTGGGGCAGACCTCGCAGGCCGCTTCCTCCAGATCGTTGTTCAGCCCCGACAGGGTCCCCACCATGTCCGACAGCGTATCCCACCGCGCCGGCAGGTCCGGGGCGGGGCTGAAACCACCCTTGCGCGCGCGGAATATGGCCGGGGTGGAAACGCTCATGCCGCAATTGACCAGCATCATCCCGCATTGCGGCATCACCGGCGCGGGACGCAGGATTTCGCCAATGCCGCTCATCCGGGCGGGAACCTGATCCAGACAGACCGGGACATCCGCCCCCAGCCCGGTCGCGATATCCACCAGTTCGGCGCGCGGCACGTCCAGGTTCCATGCCTTCATCACCGTGCGCAGGGCGGCAGCGGCATCGGCGGATCCGCCGCCGATGCCCGACGCCACCGGCAGTTCCTTGTGCAGGACGGCATCCAGTGACGGCAGCGCCGTCGCGTCCGCCCCGACCCATGCCCGCAGCGCCGAGGCCGCGCGCACGACAAGGTTGGTGGCGTCATCCCCCACCAGCCCCGCGCCGAACATCCCGTCAATCCGCAGATCCATGGCCGCGCCCTGCCGCGCCGCGATTTCGACCTCCAGCACATCCGCCGCCCCGGCGAACACCGCCACACTGTCGAGCAGATGGTACCCATCCGCACGGCGTCCGGTCACATGCAGGTAAAGGTTGATTTTCGCATGCGCCGATTCGCGCTGGGTTGCCGTCACTGACTTGCTCCGTCCTTCTTGTTGGTTGCTGGTTTGCCGGTCACTGGTTTGCCGGTCACTGGCGCATCCGGCGTGGCGTGCGCCGCCCCGTTCCCCGGCACGGCGGGCGATGGCGCGGCGGGCGCGGCGGATGCACCGGGCGCGTCCGGCACCTGTGGGCCGGCACCCGCATTCGCATCCGGCGTGCCGCCGGTTTTCCCGGCACCATCAGGCGTGGCCGACGCGGACGCGGGCGCATCGGCCGCGGGCACGATCCGCAGGTCCATCGGCACCGTCGCGTGGACAGGCGGATGCACCGCCGTCCGGGACGCGGCATAGGCCAGCGCCGCCGAAATCTTGCGCTGGTCCGACGGGTCGGGATGGAGCTGGGATGCTTCCTGCCAGGAATTCACCGCCTCAAGCTGGCGGCCCGACACCCAGTACGCGACGCCAAGGTGGTAATTGATCGCCGGATCCTGCGGCAGCTGTTCCGCCGCGCGCTCCAGCAGCGGCAGCCCCTCGCCCACATGACCCAGGCGCAGCATCACCCAGCCGACGCTGTCGCGGATCTGCCCATCATCGGGGGAAAGCGCCAGCGCCCGGCGCAGGTAATTTTCCGCCGCCGCGGGATCATCGCCATGTTCCACCATGGAATAGCCGAGATCGTTGAGCAGCTCCGCCTCGTTCGGGGCCATGCGCAGCGCCTGCAGCAGCCCCGCCTTCGCATGTTTCCAGTCGCCAAGGCGGTCATAGGCGATCGACTGCCCGAACAGGATGCGCCAGTCGTCCCCCTCCAGCGTGCCGGACAGCGCCAGCGCGCGGGTATAGGCCGACAGCGCCTGCCGCCATTTGCCCTGCCCCAGCATGATGTCCCCCATGTCGCACCACAGGGTCCGGTCATCAGGCACGTCATGCAGAAGGCCACGGATGATCCGCTCCGCCTCCATCCGGTGGCCCAGCGCCATGTCCAGCTCGCCTTCCTCCGCGCGGACCACGACGGCCATCGGATCGGTGGACGGGACCTCCGACAGGACATCGATGGCCTGCTGGTTCTCGTCCTCCATATGGAACAGCGAGGACAGCAGGATCCGTGCCTCCGTATTGTCGGGATCAAGCATCAGCGACAGGCGCAGCATCATCTGTTCCGTGCTGCGCAGGGTGGTGATGTCATGTTCGTGGGCGGTGCGTTCGTCACCCGGCTTCCGCTGTGGCGTCTCGGCGCTGGTCTGTTCATCCATCAGCAGCGCCAGCAGGCCGTACGCCTGCGCCATTCCCTGCCGGGGCGTGGTCAGGACCGGGCGGTCCAGTGCCGCGATCAGGGCGGAACGCGCCGGTTCCAGCGCCGCCATGGCGGTGATCTTGGACGCGACCATGTCACGCGCCTCACGCGCCTTGCCCTGCCGGTACAGCCAGTGGGCCAGCACGCGCGTGGTGAACAGGTCGCCGCCCGACATGCCCATCGCGTGGCGGTACAGCGTGTCCGCCCGCATCGACTGCCCCCCCAGTTCCGCGATCAGGGCGGCGTGGAGCGTGTAATATCCCCCCAGCATGCGATCCGCCTGCGCCGCCGTCAGCGCGGACAGCGCGTCGTCCGTGCGGCCCAGCCCCTGCAGCGCCCATGCCCGCAGCAGGGGACGGACGATGGTCATGATCGGGTCGTCGGGGGCCTTGTCATAATGGGCCAGCGCATCGGCCCAGTTCCCGGCGATGGCGGCCGCGTTGCCCATCACCAGTTCGGGCACCACACCGGGGGGCTGCTGGCGCGCAAGGCGGGCGGCCTCCGGACTGCCGGCGAGGATGGCGTAAAGGAACGCCCGCAGGACGAACGGCTTGTAGGAGGGGGCAAGCTGCGCCGCGCGGGCGAAGGTGCGCGCGGCCTCCGCATTGTCGCCCTCGCTCGCCGCGACGGTGGCAACCAGCACGTTCGTCGCAAGGCTCTGCGCCACGGTGCGCGTGGCGGCGGGGGTCCGCACGGCGGTCGCGGGGGCGGCGGCATGCGTTTCCCGGTTGGGAATAACGCCAAGCAGCGGTACAACAGCGGCGGCGACGGCCACGCGCCAGAAACGGAAGGACAGCATGAAACCAGAATCTAGCGTGTGCGCGACGCGATGCCAAACCCCGCCCCCGCCCGCCGCGTCCACGCCTGCGGCGTCGGCACGTTCGGTGCCGGGGCAAAGAAGCGCCCTGCCTGTCCGGGATGTATCCATCCGATGACCGATTCCCTGTCCCTGTTGCAACTGTATGTGGAATGGGGCGCGGACGAAGCACTGTCCCCCTTTCCCATGGACCGGCTGTCCCCACCGGCCCAGCCATCCCCCCCCATACAGCGTGAGGGGGACGAGGGACATCACTTTTCACGCGCGCCGTCCCGCCCTGCCGTCCCCGCCACGCCCGCCGCGCCATCGCCCGCAGTGCCGTCGCGGGGCCATCCGCCGTCCCCGTCGCCCGTCACGACAGGCGTCGAGCAGGCCACGGACGCGGCACGGGCCTGCGCCGCGCGCGCCACCACGCCCGAAGAGCTTCAGGCCGCCATGGCCGCCTTCCGGCAGTGCGGCCTGCGCGATACCGCGACCCATACCGTCGCGCCACAGGGACGCGTCGGCGCGCCCGTGATGGTGGTGGGCGAGGCCCCCGACGCGGACGAGGACCGCGGCGGCGTCGCGTTCTGCGGCGAAACGGGACGCCTGGTGGACCGGATGTTCGGCTCCATCGGGCTGTCGCGCGACGACCTGTTCCTTGCCCCCGTCATTGCGTGGCGTCCGCCGGGGGGGCGTCCCCCCTCTGCCATGGAGCTGAAATGCTGCCTGCCGTTCATCCAGCGCCTGATCGTGCTGGCGCGGCCACGGCGCCTGATCCTGATGGGCAACATCCCCGTGGCGCTGCTGACGGGCGAACGCATCACGGCGGCGCGGGCACGCGGGAAATGGCGCGACATTTCCATCCCCCCGCACGGCGCGGACGAAGGCAACGCTTCGCCCGCCCCGCGCGTTATCCCGGCACTTCCCATGCGCCACGCGCAGCAGTTGCGCGCCAGCCCGACAGCCCGTCGCGATGCATGGAAAGATATGCTGGAGTTACGCAAAACCCTTGAAGCGGACGCGCACAATCATGACGCGTAATCATGATATATTAACGGAATGCAACCTATGAACAGAAGGCATATCAACATGTGTTTCAGAACGTGTTTTCAAGGATATATTTCGGTTTCCACATCTGTTGTGAAATCTTATTGATTAGGGTTGCGCGCAATCGGGTTGCTTTCTTGTGCGCAAGGCCCTAAACCCCGCGAGCCATGCGAGGGATAAACCATACCCCCCCCACCGCGGTGACCGCATTTCTGGCGGGCGCCGCATTCCTGGCAGGAGCGGCCTTCGCGCCGCTTCGTGCCCAATCGGTGGACCCCAGGCCTGATCCGGATGGATCAGCCCATAGCGGCCACAACGAGGAAACAGCGCTCGCGCTTCCCCGCTTCCCGACCAGGGGCGGTGGCAGTGTAAGCCTGCCGCGGGTGCTTACCCCCGACGACGCCGCGCGCATCCGCAAGGTCTTCGCCCTCCAGCGCGAGGGACGCTTCGACGCCGCCATCAGCCAGACCGCCAGCATCCGCGATGACGTGCTGCTGGGCGATCTGCTGGCGGCGCGTTACCTGAACCCAGCCTATCACCCCACCGCCGGACAGCTGCGCATGTGGCTGCGGACCTTTTCCACCCTGGCGGATTCCCCGGCCATCTATGGCCTGCTGGTGGCGCAGACCCCGCGTGGGGCCACGCTGCCCCCCGCGCCGCCGAACATCGCGCTGGGCAGCACGCATGCCCCCGCGCATGTCCGCCTGCCGGAAGAGGACGATCCCTCCCTGCGGGTGTTCACGCGCAACAGCCTGCTGGACCACACGGTGCGCGAACGCGCGTCACAGGGCGTCAAGGGCGCGCGCAGCGCCCTGCACCTGATCCAGATCACGCCGGGCCTGAACGACCTGTATGCCGCCCACCTGCGGACCGAGGTCGCGATGAGCCTGTTCAGCGCGGGCGAGAACCGCCTGGCGCTGAGCATCGCGCGCGACGCCTTCACCACGTCCTCCGGACGGCTGGGGCTTGCGGGCTATGTCGCCGGGCTTGCAGCATGGAAGCAGGGACGCCCCGACGAGGCCGAACCCCTGTTCGAGGCCGCGTCGCGCGCCCCCCTTACCCCCGGCAGCATCCGCGCGGGCGCCGCCTTCTGGGCCGCGCGTTCGCATCGCGCGGTGGGCGACGTCGCGGCGTACGAGCCGTGGCTGCATCGCGCCGCCGCCGCGCCGCATACCTTCTACGGCATGCTCGCCAGCCAGGCGCTGGGCCTGCGTCATCCCGCCCCCGCCCGTCATGGCGGGACGTTCGGCGATGCGCCGTCCCTGTCGCTGGCCGATGACCGCCAGCCCCTGCATGAAGGCACGCCCGTCCTGGGTGAAATCGACGTGGAGGCCGTCGCCGCGACGCCTGCCGGACGCAGGGCCTTTGCCCTGGCGCAGGTGGGCGAGAACGCGCGGGCGGAGGCGACGCTGCGCCGCCTGTGGCCCGATGTGCAGAACGACGCAGCACTCTGCCACTCCCTCCAGCTGGTCGCGGACGCGATGGGCATGAAGGAGCTGGCGTCGCAGATGGCGTTGCTGATCCAGTCGCAGGACGGGGAGCAGTCCGCCCACCAGACCCGTTTCCCCCTGCCGCCGCTGCGCCCGGATCACGGGTTCCGCATGGACCCGGCGCTGGTCTATGCGCTGACGCGGCTGGAATCCAATTTTGACGCCAACGCGGTCTCCGGCTCCGGCGCGCACGGGCTGATGCAGGTGATGCCGGTGACGGCGGGCTTTGTCACCCATAATGGTGGCGATTACGCCGCGCATCCCACGGCACTGCACAATCCGGGCCATAACCTGGAAATCGGACAGCTGTATGTCCTCTACCTCGCGCAGCTTTCGAGCCAGCATCCGGGACCGCATGCCCCGGCGGGGGGCGACCTGATCCGCATGCTCGCCAGCTATAACGCCGGGCCGTCAGCCATCGCCCGCCGCGCCGCCAACGGCACGGACGAGGTCGATGACCCACTGCTGTATATCGAGCAGCTGCCCAATAACGAGACACGCGATTACGTGCGTCGCGCCTTTACCTATCTCTGGATCTATGCCGACCGGCTGGGCCTGCCCTCGCCATCGCTGGAAACGCTGGCCCGCAATGAATGGCCCGCCTTTGGCGCTGAACAGACCCTGGCGGCCCGCACGTCACGCACCATTCACTGATCCCCTCCCCGGATACCGGGGCTGTTTCAGGCAACACACTGATAATAAGGTAATAAAAGTTTTTGGGTGCCGCCTTTTTTCAAAAAGGCGGCGTTCTTGCGAAGCTTTTTGAAAAAAGCTTCACCAAAAACTTTCCCATGATTATCCGGGCGCTTCCCGGACCGGGAAGGCGTCAGTTTTCCGCCAGCACCTGACGGCTGGCCCGCACGCGCACCACGCGCCGTCCCTCCATCTCCAGCACCTCGAACAGCCAGCCTGAAAAGACCACCTTGTCGCCATTGGCCGGCACGCGCCGCAACAGCGCGAGGATCAGCCCGCCAAGGGTATGGTAGCTTCCTTCCGCCGGCAGGTCCGACAGGTCCAGCCTGTGCTTGACCTCATCGGCCGGCATGGAACCGTCAAGCACCAGCACGTCATCATGGGCCAGCCGCTGCGGTGGGGTGCTGCCGGGTTCGTGCTGTTCGCCCACGATGGCCCCGAACAGGTCGGAGGAGGTCACGATCCCCTCGAACGAGCCATATTCATCCAGCACCAGCGCCATGCCCAGCGGGGAGGCACGCATGCGGTCCAGCATGTCGAATGCCGATAATGTGTCCGGCACGGAGATGGGACGGCGCAGCCCCGCCTCGACCGAGGGGCTTTTGCCGTCAAGGAAACGGTCCAGCATGTCCTTCGCCAGGATGACGCCCACCGGGTTGTCTACCCCGCCATCGCACACGACAATGCGCGAATAGGTGGTGGAGCGCAGGATCCGCAGCAATTCCGCGCGCGGGACATGCCGTTCGATCCAGCACAGTTCCGTGCGCGGCGTCATGATGGCGCGCACGGGACGGTCCGCCAGCCGCAGGAGGCGTTCGATCATGTCGCGCTCTTCCTGCTCCAGCACCCCGGCCTGCGCGCCTTCGGCGATGTAGGCGCGAAGCTCCTCTTCCGTCAGGGCCGTGCTGGCATTGGCACTGACCCGCATCAGGCGCAGCACGAGTTCCGACGCCCGCCCCAGCAGCCAGACCACCGGACGCGAAACCCAGGCCAGCCCCTCCAGCGGCAGGGCAAGGCGGGCCGCGATCTGTTCGGGCTGGCGCAGGGCGATCTGCTTGGGCACCAGTTCGCCGCCCACCAGCATGATGCCCGTGATGGCGCTGACCACGACCGTCATCGAAATCTCGCTGGCAAAGGGGGCAAGGCGGGGAAAATGCAGCAGCCAGTGCGTCATCCGCGCCTCGATGCTGGTGCCGCCGAACGTGCCCTCCAGAATCGAGACGAGGGTCATGCCGACCTGCACCGTCGGAAGGAATCCCTGCGGGTCATTCGCCAGTTTCAGGGCCCTGTCGGCCCCCTTGACCCCGGCCTTAGACATGACCGCCAGACGCGCCCGGCGCGCGGAAATCAGGGCCAGTTCCCCCATCGCGAAGACGCCGTTAAGGAGAACGAGGCAGAATATGATAATCAGGGAGACAAGCATGATTCCGCGATCGTAGAGCATATCGCGCGAAGCTGGGACACCTGAAATCCTGAATCTTGCGACATGGCGAACGACACCGCGAATCAGGACTCCGCAGGTCCCGATTCGCGGCATTCCGATCACATCGCCGGATCACATCGCCAGATATGGAAATGGCGGGGACATGCCCCGCCATCTGCTCAATGCCATTCCTGTCGGGGACGCATCCCTCAGTCGGCGGCAGCCGCCGTTTCGGGCTGTGCCGAAACCTTGTTGACGCGCGGCGGAGTCGCCGGCTTCTTGCGGGCCGCCAGCTCTTCCATCTTCGCATCGACATGCTGCGTGAAGACGTATTCCGCGGGCCGCTGGTTCGCCAGCGAGATTTCCGGCACCATCGGCTTTTCGGTTTCCGGCCCGAACAGCGCGACCTTGGCGATATGCCACGGACGGCGCACGGCATCCATCACCGCCGTGGATTCGTATCCGGAATGGACCATGCAGTCGGCGCACTTTTCATAGTTGCCGGTGCCATAGGCATCCCAGTCGGTATCGGCCATCAGCTCTTCAAAGCTCTTGGCGTAACCTTCGCCCAGCAGGTAGCACGGACGCTGCCAGCCAAAGACGTTGCGCAGCGGCTTGCCCCACGGGGTGCAGTGATACTGCTCGTTCCCGGCAAGGAAGTTCAGGAACAGCGGCGACTGCGTAAAGCGCCACTTCTTGCCCTTGCCCAGGCGGAAAATGTCGCGGAACAGCTGCTTCGTCTTCTGGCGGTTCAGGAAGTGTTCCTGGTCCGGCGCGCGTTCATAGGCATAGCCCGGCGCGGTCATGATGCCATCGACGCCCATCGCCATCACTTCGTCGAAGAAGGCGGCGACGCGCCTGGGGTCCGCGCCATCGAACAGGGTGCAGTTGATGGACACGCGGAAACCGCGGGCCTTTGCCTTCTTGATGGCCGCGACGGCGCGTTCGTACACGCCTTCCTGGCAGACGGAGGCGTCGTGCATCGCCGGATCGCCATCAAGATGCACGTCCCACGAGAAGAAGGGGCTCGGCTCGTAATCGTCGAGTTTCTTTTCAAGAAGCAGCGCGTTCGTGCACAGATAGACGTACTTCTTGCGCGCGATCAGCTGCCGGATGATTTCCGGCATTTCCTTGTGCAGCAGCGGCTCGCCCCCTGCCACGGCGATGACGGGCGCGCCCGCCTCGGTATCCGCGTCGAGGCATTCCTGCACGGTCATGCGCTGGTTCAGGATCTGCGCCGGGTAATCGATCTTGCCGCATCCCGCGCATGCCAGGTTGCACCTGAACAGCGGTTCGAGCATCAGCACAAGCGGATAGCGTTTGCGGCGCGTCAGGTGCTGCTTGACGACGTAGGCGCCCACCCGGACGGCCTGCATAATAGGAACGGCCATGAAACCTCTGCTCCTGCACCGGCGGTGTAACGCCGGTCTTGATTCCAAATCATGTAGTCCGGACTATGGACACGTCCGATCGCAAGAACACAACCCCGACATTCAACAGCCGTGCATCAGGAACATGGCGCAGTTGCGGAGTTGTTACGACACATGAACACTTTCGCGGCTGTATAGGACAAAAAACATCCTGTATTCAATTGCTATCGTGCAGGGTGTGGCGAAATCACAACACACGGGGTTTTAGTAGTATCCACCCTTGCCATGATGACCACAAGGGGCGAACACCTTGCGGTCGTCATGAATGACCATGACCATGTCGCTGGATATCCGATGCCGCGGCCTTCGCCCCAGCGTGTTCCGGGCGCGGCCCGGACGCCGGGCATCGAGGCGGCCGACCAAGAAACCGGCTCAGGGTCTGGCCCGTTTTCCCGGGACGGATCCCGACAGAACATAATTATGGACGCAACCATCATGGACCAGCCGAAGGCAGCACCAACGCACGAAGCCACTTCCCCGTCGGCCTCCCCCGACGCGGAGTCCTGGGGCTCGATCCCGACGCTGGGCCGTTTTGCGCATCTGGACCGGGTGCGTTACCCGCATGACCTTCGCAACCTTTCGG